>JAZRVZ010000141.1:0-12413 GCA_045599425.1 Bacteroidaceae bacterium
GGTGGTACTGAAGTAAAATCAATACCACCTATATTTGTTTTATTACCAGCATAATCAATAAAGCAATCCAAAGCTCCACAAAGGCAGGAACTGTCCGCTTGCATATTCCGTATCATCACGGACGATGTAAGCGTTCTCCACATCCTTCACCTGCTTCAGTCCCTTCTTCTTGCCACCCACCTCAAAGGTGTATTCACCAATCTGGAAGTCTGACACCTTGGAAGAGATTACATCCTGGTTGAGTCTTGTCTGATTGAAGAAGAAGGTCTCGCGGACATTACCGATGTTTGCGTTCTCACCGGTCATGGTATATATCATGTTGGTATTGTCGAGATATACCTTCTCGGTTTTGCCCAGCCCACGCATACCACCAGTGCAATCACGGAGCTGTCCGATCATTCCTGCTTTCTCCATAAACAGCAGGTAATTCGGAATATCGTTGCGACTAACCTTTATCTCATTGGCAAGGGATGATGCCTCGGGCTTGTAAGGAACATTGCTTGCGATGATGCCAAGCATACGGCGAAGCTTTCTGCCTGTTGCAGGTGTCATGTTGGCATACTGCGGTATGTCAACCTCCATCGTTAGACGGATCACCTGCTGAAGACGCTGCTGGAAGTAGCCTTCGAGTGAGAGAGGATAATATCCCTCACGAAGATACTGCTCGAACAAAGGAAGAGGATGCTCTACTCCTTCTATCTGTACCTTGCCCTCCAGGATTTCCTTTAAGGAACGTACTGGAGTCTTTATGCCATGGAACAGTTCAAGGAACTCACGGAACGAAAGACCTTGCATGTCGTTGAGAAGAACGCGACGGCTAAGGTCGGCTTCACCTTCCAGAATATCCAGAACAGAGGAACCTGTGAAGAACACATGAAGCTTTGGATGGGAGTCGTAGATCTGCTTCAGTTCTGTCGACCATCCCTCGTACTTGTGAACCTCGTCGATATAAAACCATTCTCCACCCTCGCGGACAAACTGGGCTGCAGTGTCGATAAGTGTGTGGGTTGAGAAATAGCTGTGGTCAGCCGAAACATACAGGCTCTTACGCTGTACGTCTTCGGCTCGCTCCTTGATGTGCTGAAGTACCATCGTGGACTTTCCTACACCACGAGGTCCCATCAGACAGACAAGTCTTGCCTCCCATGGCAGCTTGTCGTACATATAACGCTTGAAGTCAGTTGAAACGAGGTTCAGCTGTTCCTTCATAAATTCAATCAATGTTAAATCCATAGTAAAAATGTATTTTGATGCACCTTGAAAAGTGAAAGTTAAACCTCAATGTGCACGATGAAAGTGCAGATTATGACACAATATGCACTCTCCAAGGTGCAAATTTAGTGCCTTTGGCTTAAATAACCAAGAAAAACATGTCAGATCATTATGCTTTAGGGAAATTTAGCAAAGGGATATCTGCAAGATCAATCATCATCGATTCTCAATGAACCTTTGAAATGCTTTGATGCCTCTGGAGCCATGTGCTGCTGCACATACTTGTTGGTAGTTGAAATGTCCGCATGGCGTGCCTGGTCACGGGCAACCGTTATACCTTCCGCATCTGCAAGGTCACGTATACCAGTATCCTTTAGTGAATAGAACTGATACCTATTGCTCCATCCCAAAATGGTCCGCATCTCCTTCCAACGCTTGTTGAACTGGTCAGCACCCACGTGTTCCTTGCCTGGCATACAGCCATGGCTGAAAAGATAATAGTCACTGGGCTTGGTCAATATATCAAGGTCAAGCATCAGCTTGATTATCTCCTCGTTGATGCTAACCTCACCATCCTTTGAGTTCTTGCTGATCTCTGCGGATATGAATATCGACTGACGAAAGAGACTGATGTCGCCGATTTTCATGTAACTGAGTTCATGAGGCCTTGCCAGAGTGTAATATGCCATCATACATGCAAGATAGAAATACCTGTCGCGCTTCCGCAGATACTTCCCCATACGTTCCAGCATCGCTTTCGTGATGTCCTTACGTAATTTCACATCTTCCTTCAGGTGACCAATCCGTGCCACTGGATTCTCCGACAACATACCATGCAAAACCATAAACTCCGAAAAAGCGAACAACCAGTTACGGTAGTTGTTTCTCGTGCGTGCCCCATTGTCGCGTTCAATGAAGATCCAATCAAGGAACTGCATGCAGAAGACCGTGTCAAACTGAAAGGCCAATCGGATAGGCTTTTCCTGCAAGGCGTTGAACTGCTTCAGCATATTGACTCGCGACAAGTAGCTCTGGCGAGTCTTCTCCCTGTACAAACGATTGACCTGCTCAGCATACTGATCCAGACAATGGTAAAATTCCATTATCAGAGACTTTTGAGTCTGATTATTGCCGAAAGGAGTCCAACCCTCCTTCAACAATGATTCAAGGAAAAGTACTGTCTCCTGGGCGTCTCTGAGTCGCTCCCTTTTGTTCTTGGCTTTCGGAACATTGTACTTCTTCCTCTTCAGGGTTCCTGAAATGGGGTCGAAAGCCTTGAAGTCGATGAACCATACCTTCCCGATATGCAAAACGGGATGCGTATAGTTGCGCAAACTTCTTAGTTTGCAAATGTTTGGATAATTACTCATATTACCTGTATTATTAGATAAGTAACGCTTACCAATATTGGCAAGTAATACAATATAACTGTTATTACAAAGATAAATGAGTAATATTCATAATATGAGTAATATGCTACAGATGCAAAGCCAAGTCCCGATTTTGTCCCGAATTTGTCCCTGTATAGTTAAATATATGCATTTCGAATTCGAGTGTAATGTATTGATGCACAGAATATTAACATAGGCAACAACACCGGGAATCGTTCGAAATATCGCATTGAGACGCACTTAGAGTCGGGAAAAACAGCAAAGACAAAATGTAAAATCCTGATAATCAAGCTATATAAAATTTGAAAAAGTTAGAGTTCCGCGCTCTCCGCCAACCCTCTAAAACAAATATAACTCGCTGTGTACCAGCGAGTTATATAGCGGAGAGAGAGGGATTCGAACCCCCGGTACCTTGCGGTACACCGGTTTTCAAGACCGGCACATTCGACCACTCTGACATCTCTCCAGACATGTCGCTGAGGTGCTTTCGCAACCTTTGTGGCACGGCTTCCTTTCAAAAGCGATGCAAAGGTACGCAGTTTTTTTTATTTGACCAAATCTTTCTGGAAGTTTTTTGCAAATAGGAGGTATTTTATGGGTAAGGCTTTGTGTCAATGGAAGAAATTCGTAAATTTGTGGCGAAAATACATTTTACATGAGAAACATATACAGATATGGAATCTTCCTCTGCCTTGCCTTACAGGCGGCAGTTGGGCAGGTCCACGCGCAGGCCTTTGACAAGGCTGTCTATTATGCGTCGGCTGACGGGAAAAAGGGACAGGAACTGAAAACGGCGATGGCCCGCATCATCTTCCAGAGCGACGCTGCCGTGAGCTATGACGGACTGAAGCAGGCATACCTGACGACGGACACCAGGCCTGACGGCAAGATATGGGACATGTATTCCAATGAGACGAACTATGTGCCCGGCAGTCCGTTTGCATCACAGTACAAGAACGAGGGCGACGGCTACAACCGGGAACACAGCATTCCGCAGAGCTTGTTCAGTTCGGCTGCGCCGATGAAGAGTGACCTCTACCACGTATATCCCGTGGATGCCAAGATCAACGGTGTCAGGGGAAACTACTGTTTTGGCGAGGTTGGTTCGGTGAAGACCGCCTCCAGGAACAATTTCTCGCTGCTGGGTACGCCAGCCGGCAGTCTGAAGGAATCGGGATGCGCCGAGAGTACCGTGTTTGAACCAAACGACATGTACAAGGGTGACTTTGCGCGAACCATCTTCTATTTCGTCACCTGCTATGAGGACAAGATGAAGGGCATGGGTGCATTTGGCATGTTTGCCCAGAACAGCTATCCCTCACTGAGCCGTTGGGCACAGGACATGCTGATGCGATGGTCGGAGAACGACGCTGTCTCAACCAAGGAGACGGACCGTACAGAGGCCGTGTATGAACTGCAACACAACCGCAATCCCTTCATTGACTTTCCTGGCCTAGAACAGTATATATGGGGTGATTATCAGGAGGTGGCCTTCAGTGTGAGTGACTATGTGAATCCGCTGGAGCCAGGCGGTACGGATGCCCTGCAGGAGTTGACGGAGCCGGAGGCGAGTGGCATGGCTGGTACGCCGGTCATTTTTGACATGAGCGGTCGCAGCGTTGCACATACCAGTCGGTTGAGGCCGGGTATCTATATCGTGGACGGCAGGAAGATTGTGATCCGGTAATGCCCGTTCCGTAACGATCGTTTCAGCTGCCGCTGAAGGACACATCCTCAAAAAGAAGCGAGGGAATCAACATGCGCTCATAGGGGTCGGCATCATGGCTGACCCCTTTCAGTCCCTGCCAGAGTGTGAACATGTTGCCGGTGATATTCATGCCACTCACCGGTTGCACGATGATGCCATTCTCATACAGGAATCCCTCGATGCCATACGAGAAGTCTCCCGTGGTAGGATTGCAGTTTCCGCCGTTGAAGTCGGTTACCAGGATGCAACGCTCCTGCCCCTCAAGCAATTGCTGCAGGGACAACGGACCTGGTTCCAGGTAACAATGATGGATGCCCGTGGTCGTTGGGGGCAGTTTCAACCTGCGGCTGGCCGGCGTGTCGATGAACCAGGTACGCAGTACGCCATGGTCAAACAGTACGCGGCGCTGGGTGGCCACACCGTCATAGTCGAAGTACGAGGCCCCTCTGGTACCAGGCACATGCGGGTCATCCACCAGGTGAAGCAGGTTGCTTCCCACCGGCTTGTCCATGGAATCCTCCAGGAAAGACAGATGCTGCTGGAGCATGTTCCCGTTCATGGCAGCCAGGAGTGGCTGCAGGAGATGGTCGGCCACGGGACTCTCCACTACCATGGCATAGTTGCCGCTGGAGATGGGACGCTGCCCGACTTTGCGGAGCGTGCGCTCCAGTGCGATACTTCCCAGTCCCTCTGTCGGCATATCCCCGAAGAACAGCCGAGTCTGTCCCCAACCGTCCATGGGACGTGCCTCATTCTCTCCCCTGACACTCACGATGTCGCTGACCGTGCATCGCGAACTCCGTTCCTCACCATGGAATCCGTTGCTGATCAGATAGGTGGCATGGTGGATGTTATCGCTGTAGCGTGTCTCCACGCTGACCAGGGCCGGATGCCCCGTGTCCAGCACTTCGTGATGGCTGTCCTGCGCCAGGGCGATCTTGCGTGAAGTGGCCAGCTCCAGCAGCTGGGCATCAAAGTTGCGAAGATCCTCCCCGCCACCCTGGTAATAGCGAGAGGCATCCGCCAGTCCGCGAGCCTCGTCCGGTGCCAGCAGCCTCGTTGTCTCGACGGCCCGCCTGACAAAACTGCGCAGTGAATCCGTTTCCAGCTCGTTGGTATAGAAGAATCCCTGTCTCCCTTCCAGGAAGATATTCAAGGCCGCGGCATGCGTCTCGCTGCGCTGCAGCTTGTCAATCTCTCCGCCGATCAGGGTGATCTCCTCACCCATGTTGCTCAGCCAAACGACGGATGCATCCTGGCATCCCTCGTCGCGTAGCATCTGCATGATCTTGTGTACCATATTCTATATAGCGTGTTGAAAGGGTTGAAGAGTGGATGATTGTAAGAGTGAATGGACGTTGGGGCGGATGAGCGTGATAGGGTAGTGAGGGGTGAGATTTTGTCAGTCGTCAGTTTGTTCCACCCACGGTAAGGCGGTCAACCAGGACCGTGGGAAGTCCCTGGGAGACAGGCACCTGCTGGCCCGCCTTGCCACACAGTGCGGCAGCATGGTCAAGGACCAGGTTGTCCGCCACCATTGAGATGGAAGCCAGAGCCTTGGGCCCGTTGCCGATGATGTTCAGGTCGCGGATGGGCTGGGTCAGTCGGCCGTCCTCGATCAGGAAGCCCGTCTTCATGTAGAAGGTAAAGTCGCCCGCACCGATCTGCACCTGCCCGTTGGTGAACGACTGGGCATAAATGCCCCGCTTCACGCTGCGGATAACCTCCTCCTCCGTGGCCTCGCCGGCCAGCATGTAGGTGCTGCGCATACGCGGAACCGGTGCGTGGCGGAAACTCTGTCTCCTGCCGTTGCCCGTTGGTTCCACCCCGTAGTGGCGGGCCGAGATGCGATCGTGCAGGTAACTGACGAGACGTCCCTTGTGCACCAGCGTTGTGCACTGTCCCGGAACCCCCTCATCATCATAGTTCTGCGCCCCGGCGTCCCCTGGCAGCGTACCGTCATCCACGATGGAGATGGAAGGATGGCAGACCATCTGTCCCATCCGGTCGGAGAAGATGCTGGTATTCTGTCGGTTGAAATCCGCCTCGAAGGCATGCCCGATGGCCTCATGCAGCAGGATGCCACTGGCACCGGCTGCCATCACCACCGGCATCTCCCCACCTTCGGGTCGGATAGCCTGGAAGAGATGCACGGCCTGTCCCACAGCCTCACGGGCCAGCGTCAGCATCAGGGCGTCATCCAGGAACTCGGCCCCCTGCCTCAGCTGTCGTGAGGCGAAACCGGATTCCGTCCGCCCCTCCTGTTGCAGTACCACCGAGAGGCGCAGGGAAACCAGCGGGCGCACGTCATGGACATTCACGCCCAGGTTGTTTGCGATCTGTATGTCAGAATGGTCGATGGTCAGGGAGGCACGAACCTTCACCACCCGCTCATCCAGTTCCAGCACGGCCGCCTCCATGCGTTTCAGGTATTCGGCCCGTCGGGTGACCGCATAGTCGGTCCAGGGCATCAGAATGGGATAGAACGTAGGCGTGGACAATGCCTTGCATCCCGCCATTCCGCCGTTCCCCGTGCCGGACAGGCCAGCGTCCATTGTGCCGTCTGCCATGCCGGACAGGCCGCTGTTCATGGCATTGTTCCCCATGCCGGATGCCATGGCCGAATCCGCGATGCAAGCCGCACTACGGGCTGCGCGCAGCAAGTCGGCAGGTTCCCGGCTCATCACGTAGGAATAACCCGTCTTCTCGCCACAGACTACCCTGACACCGACACCGGAAAGCAGGGACAGGGTGGCCTGACTGACCTGCCCGTCCATCAACTGCAGGCTCTCGCTCTCCGTCTTCTCGGCATAGACCTCTGCAAAGCTTCCGCCCCGCTCAAGGGCTGCGGCGAAGACGCGCTCTAAAAGTTCCTGTTCGATTTCCAATTCCAATTCCAATTTTGAGGTTCCGCCTCGACTCTGCTCACGCCTGGCAATCTGAGAGCAGGCTCTCATTGCACGCGCTTAACCGCAGCGTTCAATCATGAGGCTCCGCCACAGGTTTCCTGTTGCCAACCTTCATGATCAGCAGCCCCACGGCAATCCATATCATTTCACGTATGCGTGTCACCAGTCCTGTCAGCACCCCGTTGGCCTGCCGCATGTGCAGTCCGCCCGTGATCAGGGCAAATCCCCCCTCGCGCGTACCCATCTCCATGGGAATGAAGAACATCAGGTTGGCAAAGAGGCTCATGAAGGCCTGCATGATGATACAGTCGGTGAAGCTCACGTCCTGCTCGTTCTCCGGCAGCATGTTCAGGATGAACAGCACCTCCAGGCACCCCACGATGCGTGCCAGGAACTCCAGGAAGAGGCTGAAGTAGAAGACCGACCTGCGCTGCGCGTGCAGCTCGGCAATCTGCCGGTCCACCTTCTCCACCGCCGCCGTGTTGTCTTGCGTGAAGCGACGTATGCGTCCACCAATGAGCGGCCAGCGGCCAAAGAACCTCAGGGCACGCATGGCCAGGCCGTTGCGGTAGCCCTGCATGAAGAAGTAGATGCCCAGTGTGCAAAACCCCGTCATCAGCACCAGGATCAGTGCGATGCCCCAGGTCAGGATATCCAGGTAGAACAGCAGGAACAGCACGATGCTGAAGGCCCAGAAGCAGAAGTGCGAGAAGATGTGCATCATGGCATACAGGATGACGCTGCTGCTGGCCTTGGGAGCCCCCACGTACGGGGTCAGTTCCATGATGCGGTAGGGCTCGCCTCCCAGCACCCCGACCGGCGTGACATAGTTCAGGGCATAGCCCGTCACCGTGTACTTGAACACCCGCCAGAAGCTCACCCTGTGCCCCTCCTGTCCGTCGTTGATGATGACATACCAGGACCAGGCGTTGAGCATGTAGATGGGGATCCAGAGCAGCACCACGGCCCAGAACCAGTAGCCGGCATGCCGGATCTTCTCCCACAGCTCGGCATAGGACATGTCAAACGTGCAGAGCATGACGACGATGGCCGCCACGCCCAGTGCCAGGAAGATGTTGCGGTACTTAGCCTTCACCTTTCAGTTTCAGTTTTCAGTTTACCCGCTCCCTTACTCCTGCCTGAAGTGCGGACGCTCGCGGCGGTCATCCTCGCGGCGGTCCACGTAGAGCTTGGGCAGGGGATTCTCCCTGGCCTCGTCATACTGCTGCCTGCAGCGCCATACATCGATGGCCGTGTAGATGGCCTGACGGAACGAATTCTCGTCGGCCACGCCCTTGCCTGCAATGTCGTATGCCGTGCCATGATCGGGGCTGGTGCGCACGACGGGCAGTCCGGCCGTGTAGTTCACCCCGTCGTCCATGGCCAGCACCTTGAAGGGAGCCAGTCCCTGGTCATGATACATGGCCAGCACGGCATCGTAGTGCTCGTAGGCCCGGCTGCCGAAGAAACCGTCGGCTGCAAAGGGACCGAAGGTCTGTATCTTCTCCTCCTCGGCCAGCTGCATGGCAGGCACGATGATATCCTTCTCCTCGCTGCCCAGCAGACCGTCGTCGCCGGCATGTGGGTTCAGTGCCAGGACGGCGATGCGGGGATGCGTGATGAGGAAGTCGCGCTGCAGGGCACGGTTCAGGATGCGCAGCTTGCGCAGGATGGCATCGCCGGTGATGCCGCCGGCCACCTCGCTGATGGGCAGGTGGGTGGTGACCAGGGCCACGCGCACCTGACTGTTCATCAGGATCATCAGTGCCTCCTCACCCTCACCCAGGCGGTCCTGGATGTACTCCGTGTGTCCCGGGAAGTGGAACTGCTCGCCCTGTATGCTATGCTTGTTGATGGGGGCCGTCACGATCACGTCCACCAGACCCTTCTTCCAGTCCTCCACGGCAGCCTCCAGGCTCTGCAGGGCCTCCTGGCCTGCCTCGGGCGAGCTCTTGCCAAACTCAATCCTGTTCTCCGTCTCGCTCACCACCACCAGGTTCAGGCGGTCGGCCTTCGCCTCGGCCGCACTGGCCACCACGGTATAGTTGGCCGTCAGTTCGCAAGCCTTGCGGTGGTAAGCCATCGTCTTGGGATTGCCATAGATGACAGGGGTACACAACTCCATCATGGCGGGATCGCCAAAGGTCTTCAGCACGACCTCATAGCCCACGCCGTTCATATCTCCAGGCGTAATGCCTATTCGTATTCTTTCCATAAGTATGTATGCAGTCTTTGTTCAGTTTTCAGTTTTCAGTCTTTTCCTCCTCCTCTACGTCCGTCTCCAGTTCCTCTGCCTTGCGGCCCTGCTCGGCCGGCAGCATCAGGGTGTACAGACTGGCCTCCAGGCGACGGATCAGGCGGCGCTTCATGCCGTTGGGCGAATACACGAAACCCTCGGCCACGATCACCTCGTTGCGCGTCGTGTCCACCCGGGACAGACTGATGAACGGACCGCCCATGTAGTCATTCTCCATGTACCACAGTCCGCGTGCCTCATACGCATAGTCGCCGTGCACCACCGTCGGCCGGCAGTCCGTGTACAGCGTGTCCGTCTTCATGAACATGCCGGGATCGCTGCCCGGGATGTTGTAGTGCATCACCGAGTCGCGCTTGTGCAGCACGTAGAACTTGTTGAACGTCTCCGGACCCGTGTACGGATAGCTGTACATGCACAGGTTCACCAGTCCCTCGCCCATCTCACCCGAGGTCCAGAAGAACTTCTCGCCCTTCTTCTCCCGGTTCAGCTCCTCCGGCCCCAGGATGGTGCATCCAAAGAGCTCCCGACTCAGCTCCGACACCATCGGAGCATGCTTCTGCCTCATGCCCACGATCTGTCGGTTCATCTCCGTCTTCACCAGGAAATCCACCAGGAACTGCTTGTACTTCAGGAAGTACGCCGTCAGCGAATCCTCGCTGGGCGACTGCAGCGTCACCCAGATCTGGTCCATGGCATACTTGTTACGCATGAACCTCATCTTCGTACGTGTGTACATCCTTGGGTTGATGTCCACCGCAATGACATTGCGCGTCAGGTTCAGGATGTTGTCCAGGCTGTCCGGGTTCCAGTGGGACACGTCAAACGAATACTCATCCTGCGGAATCCCCGGCACCGGCATGTGCAGCACACTGTCAATCAGCGCCTGGCCCACCGGCCTCTGGCACATCCCGTAATCCATCAGCACCAGCACGTCATAAGGCCTTCCGCTGGCCGAAGGGAAAACCATCTCCTTGGTACAGGAGGAAAGGAGCATCAGCACCGACACGGCACCGAGCAGGAATGTCTTGCAAATACTTCTCATATCTATCAACAATAAACTATCAAGAATAAACTTTTAACTCTCAACTCTCAACTCTCAACTCTAAACTTTCCATTTTCCGTTTCCTTCGCCTTCGCCGTACTCAGCAGTCCGCAGGCGGCAAAGATATCCTGACCGCGACTGGCACGTATCGTCGTTGTCACGCCATGGCTCGTCAGGTAGTCCCGCAGCCATTCCATCGTCTGTTCGCTGGCCGGACGGAAACGGGAATCCGGAATCTCGTGGCACCGGATCAGGTTCACCCGGCACTCCATCCTTCCCAGCAGCCTCGCCAGTTCACGGGCATGCGCCGGCGAGTCATTCAGCCCGGCAAACACCGTGTACTCGAATGACAGGCGACGCTGGTGCGACCAGTCCCGCTGCGCCAGCAAAGGCACGAACTCCGTCAGCGGGAAAGCCTTCTCCGCCGGCATCATTGCGGCCCTCTCCTCCGGGAAGGGATTGTGCAGGGACACCGCCAGGTGGCAGTCGCTCTCGTCCAGGAACCGCAGCATGCCCTTCCTCAGTCCCACCGTGCTCACCGTGATGCGCTTCGGACTCCAGCCGTAGCCCCACTCCGCCGTCAGGACCTGCGTGGCACGCAGTACATTATCCAGGTTGTCGAAAGGCTCGCCCTGACCCATGAACACCACGTTCGTCAGACGCTCCCTTTCGGGCAGCGAGTACAGCTGGTTCAGGATATCCGTGGCCGACAGGTGCCCATGAAACCCCTGCCTGCCCGTCATGCAGAACTCACACCGCATCTTGCAGCCCACCTGACAGCTCACGCACAGTGTGCCACGGTCGCCATCCGGGATGAACACCGACTCCACGTACTGCCCGTCCTTCGTCTGGAACAGATACTTCGCCGTCCCGTCCACCGAGTGCTGGCCGTCCACCGGCTCACTGCACCCTATGCCGTAGGCCTCCTTCAGTGCCTCCCTTCCTCTCTTGGGCAGGTTCGTCATCTGGTCAATGTCCCTCACCTTGTGAACGTACAGCCACTGCGCCATCTGCCTGGCCGCAAATCCCGGCAGCCCAACCCTCTGGGCCACCTCCTTCAGTTCTTCCAGTGTCTTACCTAATAATGCTTCCATAATATTTGTGCAAAGATACGAATAAGCGGGCGATCTGCCAAATTTATTTGGTTAAAGTTTGTGTTCTGTATGATTCCCACTATTTGTGAGTGGGCTGCAAATTATGCGTTGAGCATCTATCTGTGTTTTGATACATCAATAACAAGCCCGTCCATCTATACCCTGCCAAACCCAAAAAAGATGTTTCAATCCTTCACCTTGGTACTCAACAAGTTGAGAAATAGCTTATTACGGTGAAACATCTCATCCTTCACCCATCCTTCACCATCCTTCACCTGTCCTTCTCCCATCCTTCGCCTGTCCTTCACCCCAAAATCGTAACAACCCATCCTGAAATCCCTCCATTCCTTGTAAATATCTGACGTATTGTCTGTTAGCTGCTGCGCAGGTTGGAATGGCTGTAATCTTTGGGGCGATTTGATTGAATGACCATGGCGATCTGATTAAGCAACCCTGGTCAATTGATTAAGCAACCTTGGTCAATTGAATAAGCAACCTTGGTCAATTGATTAACCAACCAAGGTTGCTTAACCATGCCAGGCTATTGCGGTAACCTGTTTACCTGCCTGTTGCAGCCCCGGTTTCCCATTTCTGGAACGAGATATGGAAAATCGTGAATGGGTGGTAATTGTGGGAGTCAGGGACATTAAGGGACGTAGCACGGCGTGTCCGGATGTAACATTGGAAATTCCTGATGTTACATTTGGGAAATTCATGTTACATTCCGTGTATTCTGGCAGGCATGCATGGATGGACGGTGAAACTTCTTTGTCCTTCCGTGAAACATAGGATCCTTCACC
>JAZRVZ010000142.1:0-4046 GCA_045599425.1 Bacteroidaceae bacterium
GGATAGTTCCTGGCAGGCAATGAGGGATGCGGAATGCCGTAATATAGGCGACAGAATGCCGTAAGATAGGCGACAGAATGCTGGAAGATAGATGCCGGAATGCGGGAGGACAGGTGTCAGGAGACGGTTTGGGAGGTGACAGGAGGCGGTTGTGGAGGTTAATTGACCTTGGTTGCTTGATTAAGTGACCAAGGTCAATTGATTAAGCGACTGGGGTCAATTGATTAAGCAACCAAGGTTGGTTAATCTGTCCACCCTGCTTCTGCCCCCTGTTTACCCTGCTTCTGTAGTCTGAACAACGTGCTATTGACGGCAAAGTATGCCATGGGAATGAAAATTTTATGGTTTGGATGAGGAGTGTTTGATTTATTTGTAGTATCTTTGCAAAGCAACCAATATCTTTGGGAGGCATAGGAAGCAGTAATCACGCCAGGCAAGGAGTTTGACTTCTGCCAGGCCTTCAAACAATATTATTTATGAAGAAAACCTTATCATTCCTTGGGGCGTTGGCCGCTATGCTGATGCTGCCAGCAACGATGTGGGCACAAGGTTGCTCGCATCCTGACAACCGGAGAGTCAACTATCCGAAGATTGAACCAACGTGTCTTGCTCCTGGATATGGCGAGATGTTCTACTGTCGTGATTGCGAGCACTACATGGTTGCAGGAACGGGCAGCGTGACCACATTTGCCGGGCAGCGACTGGAACCGCTTGGTCACGACTGGGTGGACGGCGAATGCAGCCGTTGCCACTCGAAGACCGAGATGCGCGAACTGAACAGGGACGTCTACAGTGGCAGCTTCGTGCAGGTGGCCGTGTGGGAAGGCAAGTACTATGCCATGGGTGTCAATCCCGTTGAGGACGGTCTTGAGGCCATTGAGCTGGCTGCTCCTGAGGATGGTTATCTGCGTGCTGATGTCAGTCGCCTGGCTGTGATTGAGCGTGACGTGGATTTCTCCCTGCTCAGGGATCACAACGCAGCTCCACGGTTCTATTACCACAAGTTCCGTATGATGTACTACGACTATGAGAACAACCTCTATCGCGAAGGCATTCAGATAGGTATTGGCTGGGGTCCTCTTGGCAACCGTCTCTACGACCAGACGTCAAACGAATGGAATGGAGAACGAGATGTGCAGAGCGAGGGCTATCTGGAAGGTACTGACTGCTCCGACGGAGAGAGCTATGAGATCGTGCTGACTCACAAGTCGGACGGTACGGTATATTTCGGCATTCAGCCCTGGCAAAGTTCCGGTTCGCACGAAGGTCTCTACCTCTACTATCTGCAGTGCGCGCACGAGAATCTCGTCCATACTCCCAGCGAGGCAGCAAGCTGCATGGAGCCCGCTACGATGGAGAGCTGGTATTGCCCTGACTGCGAGACTTATTTTGCCGATGCAAAGTGTCACCATGAGATTGATGTCGATGACTATCAGCCAGATGCAGCACTGGGTCACCACTACGAGAACGGTTCGGTCGTATGCTCACGCTGTGGCGAAACGGCTGGCATCTATCGTCCCGTGACGGACGAGGCACAGTTCAATGCCGGCTACAACTATATGATGGTGGGTCACATCGGTGACCAGTACTACGTGCTCTCACGTCCTTCGCTCCGTCCCTATCGCGAGTACTGGGACCACGACACTCCCGATGAGGAACTGCCCCTGCGCTGGATGTGGAACAACAAGAAACTCACAGCCGTACCCGTTACGCTCAATGCCGACGGCAGCATCACAGCCAACGGCAACGACATGCTGGAGTTCTCGCTCACCTGCAACCATGAGGTGTATAATGAGTGGAACGCTGACATGGGTTCGCCCTTCTACTTCCGCACGCCTTGGGGTATCATCACCGACGAGACGAATTATGATGGCGGCATCACCGCCAAATTCAGCGACTGGAAGTTTGAGAACTGGAAGTATGTGGTATCTGGTGACGAGACCGTTGGCCGCCGACTCACACTGGCTGAGGATGGCTATCAGTTCTTTAATTGGTGGGAAGATGAGGAACGTGACGAGCTCCCCGACAACATCAGGAACGTCAAGGCCGAGGAGAACGCCGTGCTGATGTACCGTTGTTGGGCAGGCGAGCCTGAGAACTATGGCACTTACCTCCTGGCAAAGGAGGATGGCGACGTCTATTTCTGTCCCCTCAACCACTTTTGGAGCGAATGGGCCGAATATGCGCATCCAACTGCAGAGCTGATGATTCCTACGCTCTACTACTGTGCCAGCAAGGCAATGCCTCACTTCGACGGAACCGAAGTGGCCATCTATGGTGACGAACTGACCGGGGAAGGTCTGGAGAAGGCCCTCGGAGAGGTTACTGAGGACGAGGGCGTGCGCATCTTCAACATCGACCTCTCTAACGTTACGAATATCAATGTAACTGGCGCGAACATGCGCGACAAGGTGTTTGCGAATGAAGCCGTAAGCAACAACGCATTCATCATGGTTCCGGATGCATCAACCCTGAGCGGTACGAATATCATCAGGAACGGCCAGTGCGAGGATGTTGTGATTACTGACGGTGCTCCCTTCGTTGTTCCTGGGCAGTTTACCGCTGACGACAATCTGCTGCAGTCGGCACACGCCAGCTACGAGCGTGCCATGGGCGGCAGCTCCGTCTGGGGTACCCTCTATCTGCCTTTCGTCATCAAGAGCACTCCCGACGTACAGCTGTTCAAGCTGGCTGAGGTAGCCGTAGATGGTGAAGAGGGTGTGCTTACCTTCGAGCCCGTTGACGAGGTGGCAGAATCCACTCCCTGTGTATTCCGTCGCAATACTACCGAAGGCGGTGTTTCATTCGATGCGAACAACGTGGCCATCCATCCTGCCGGTGCGGCACTCTCCACTGACGTCGAGAACTGGAACATGCTCGGTACGTTCGAAGGAGGCAATATCCAGTCATACCTGCATCCTGTAAACGAATACGGTAACGAGTATGACGTTGATGATGACATCACACGTTACTACATTGCCAGCAACCAGTTCTGGCAGTCGGAGATCAAGACCTGGGTTCCCCCATTCCGTGCATGGTTCGAGCAGAAGAGCGGTGCAAGCTCAGCGAAGTCGTTCCGCATTTTCGTGGAAGAGAATGAGGAGACGGCAATACTTGAGATTGATGGCAAGGGTAGCCTCACCCAGCTGCCGAAGGATGCCGTCTACGACCTGCGCGGCCGACGTGCAGAGAAGGCCGAGCATGGCGTATTCATTATTGGTGGCAAGAAAGTTGCCGTGAAGTAAAACACTCCTAAAGGTATCAGCAATGAAAAAGTATATTTCCCCAGTTGTCGGCGTGATGAATGCGAAGGTTGAATCTCCTGTACTGGCAGCAAGCAATGGCAAGCTGACCGGTGGCGGATCCAATGCCGGACAGCTCCATCCAACGGCAGAGTCGAAAGGCTTTGGCGGTTGGGATGATGATATATGGATGGATGATGCGGACTGACATACCGGGTTATCCGTACGCGCTCAAGGTGGGGCTGCAGGTGGCGACAGGCTGCTTGCAGCCCTTGCTGAATATCCCGGATGTGTCTTATGGCTGTTGTTCCGGATGCTGTCAGAAGCTCTGCCGGATGTCCTGTGGTGAAGGATGGCGAAGGACGGGTGAAACATGGGATGTTTCACCGTAAATGGTTGTAGGATAGGTGGTTATGTCAACAGGTGAAGGATTGAAGGATGTTTTGCGTGTTACGCTGTGTATATAGGGTGGCTGACCGTCAAACAGATTAGTTTTTGAACGCAAAGACGCAAAGTTTTTTCATTTAGTCTCATAAGCCTTGATTAATCTTTGCGTCTTTGCGTCTCTGCGTTCAACAAATGGATTCCCTGTTGCGTAAGTTTTTTTTGTGTTCCTTGTTGCCTGATATGGGTTTATGCTTATCTTTGCGCAGGAAATTCATTTATGACTTCGCTACAAAAAGTACATTCAAAACAGTACAATATCTTGATTTGCTTACAATCTGTAATTTTATTGAACGCAAAGACGCAAAGACGCAGAGTTTTTTACTTATTTTGCCTCTAAATCTATTAAAATCTTTGCGT
>JAZRVZ010000143.1:0-9910 GCA_045599425.1 Bacteroidaceae bacterium
AATCCTATGCCGAAGAGAACGGAGAAGATGGTGTAGAACTTGCCGTCGATAAATAGGTACATCAGGAAGTTGGCAATCTGATCCGTCATGCTGACCTCCACATTGGTGGTATGCTCCACGTCATAGAAGGCGTAGAGTGTCAGTTCCTTGTAGTTGGCAAGGCACACTCCCAGCAAGGCGAATCCACGCAAGGCATCCAGTACCTTCAGGCGTTTCCTGACAGGACCTGGTTGTATGTGATTTTGAAGTTCAGTCATTGTTTATCTATTCGTAGATGGAAGTTATCTTTCTTCCATACTGTAACTAACTCTTCTTGGGTAGTTTCGGTTGAACTCGTATGGCATCAAGGGCAATGGTGCCTTCCAGATTGATAAGTTCCAGGACATGCTCGCCCTTCTTGAGCTTGCTGGAGGTGAAGACCACCTGTTGTGCCTTTCGCTCGTAGCCTTTGTGGAAGGTTACCTCGCCACACGCCTTACCGTCTATCACTACCTGCATCCTACCCTCACACTCGCCGGTAGGGGCGATGATGCTAATGCGCTTGCCCGAGAAAGGAACTGACCACCGGTCACCCACCTGATTGCTGAAGGAGAGGTCGTTGTTGTAGTCGCCCTCTCCCAGGCCCACCTTACGATTCCAACCGTAGGTGCGTACACCCGGATCATCGTCGTTGAACCACGCCTTGTCGTGCGTGATGCGAAGCACCTTGAAGCCTCTGGCCAGGCGTTCGTCATGGATATCCGGTGTTTGGAGTGTACTGCTCATGCGCAGCACCAGTCCTTGCCTTGTCTGCTCAAAGGCTACGGCCTTACCCTGCTCCACCAGTTCCACCTTGGTGATCTTGCCAACAGATGGCGACAGGCTGGAGAGCTCTGGCAGCAGGATGTCACCAGCTGTAGGGTTCAGAAGCGTGGCATAGATGTGTCCACCCTGACGCGTAAAGATGACCTGCTCGTTGCCCCACACGTCGAAAGGACGGGCGCTGTAGATGGCCTCGCTGTTGATCTCTATCCACCTGCCGAAGTCCATGCATATCTGCCGTGCCTCCGGGTCAATGTCGCCTCGCCCGCGCTGAGTGATGTTGAGCAGAAGGCATCCGTTGCGCGACACATTTTGCATCAGTCGGGTCACTATCTCCGAGGCACTGCGGTACTGTGCGCCCTGCTGGTAGTGCCACTCCTGCAAACTCACCTCCGTCTGGAAGGGGAAAGCCATGATGTCGTCCTCCGTGTAGAGCTCGGTACTCTTTACCAGCGAGCGATCCACGACGTTGATCATCTCAGGTTGGCGCTGAAAACTGTTGTACCGGCCACCCACACCCTTGAAGGTAGCCACCACCTCACGATGGCCCGTCTCACGCTTTGAGGCTATGTTGTAGAAGTTGGCAATGATCTGTGGTGTGAGCCGTCCCAATCCCATGTTGATGCCCAGGTCTTCCTGAGAGTCTCCGGCATGGTCATCGAAGTAGATCATGTCGGGCTGATACTTGCGTATGGCATCGTCCACACGCCACATGAACTGGTTGGCAAATGGCGAATCCAACGAGTTGCGCCCATTGTGGTGTACGGGTCCATAGAGGTCTTGAGGATCCATGCCCTTCCACCATTTCTCCGTGCCGTCAGCATTGAGCTTGTAGCCATCCTCGCGGGCCAGCATGGCATCGTAGGGCACGCCCTGCTTGTCGCCCTGCTTGTCGCTGGTGTAGCGGGGAGGCATGAACTGTCCCCAGGTACGTGCCGGCGTATTGTGAAATCCTATGCCAAAAGGCATGCCGTGCTTTCTGGCCACCTTTTCCCACGTGCCCACGATGTCCTGATGGGGTCCCACATTGACGGCATTCCAGGGCTGGTACTTGCTGTCCCAGCAGTCGAAGTTGTCGTGATGGTTTCCCATGGCCAGGAAGTACCGTGCACCCATCTTCTCGTAGAGGTTCATCAGATCCTCTGGATCCCAACGGTCAACCTTCCAGTCACGGCAGAGCTCCTTGTAGCCATACTCCGAGGGATGGCCGAAGTGTTCACGGTGATAGCGTGCCTGGGGAGACCCCTCGTTGTACATCCGTAAGGCATACCAGTCACCATCCTCAGCCATGGATTGCGGATCCCAATGCGACCATGCCCCGAGTTTGGCTTCACGCCACCATGCAGGCACATTGTAACGTCGGCTCAGATTGCCCCATGCCGTGGTGTAGTCCCCTTGCTCTATGGGTAATGGGGGAAGGTTCCAGATGTCCGGCGTACCCTCTTTCTTCTCCTGTGCATGAGTGCTACCGATCGAAAGCAAAAGCAAGGAGATTGCTATTGTTATCTTTCTTCTCATTTTCTTCTATGGTCGTGATGTGACGGGCTTCTTATTCCAGATTTGTATCGTCTTATACAAGTTTCGCATGTTCATTTACTATTTGACTATTTACTATTTACGATTTATTTGCTTATTTTATTATTTGAATATTTACATTGCACAAAACATTGAAAATAATTAAATATCTAAATTATACAATAAATAGTAAATCGGACCAAGTCGCTTGCGACACTTGATGAGCGAAGCGGTTCAAGAATTCGTTAAATCGTAGATAGATACCAACTTGCGAAAGTTGAATCGTCTTATTTTATTATCCACTTGTCCACCTTGAGTGTCTCACCTTTCATGATGAATACAAGATCGTGAGTACCCTTGGGAGTGGAGAGGAGCGAAGATCGAGTGCTACCATTGACAAATGCGCTGGCGATAAGTTCTCCATCAGGATGGTCCAGGCGTACGTCAATCTGCCCCTGGCCGACGGCAGAGAAATCAATCGTCTTGCCTTTGTGGTCAAACTCCACCCCCTTGACCTTAATGGCACCCACCCCCTCGGCTTTGGCCAGCATGTTGCCGCAAGTGGTGCTGTCTTCCTCGAAGCTGATATTGTGTGTGGCGAAGGTTGTTTCCATCTCCTGCTGCCCGAAAGGATTGACCGTACGGATCTGAGCAACGCCCCCGTTGGTGGCATGGGCGAATGAGATGTGCTGAGTGGCTTCATCCACGGTGATTTCGTCAACAGAGATATTGCGATAACCGCCCTTCTGGTGCTTGGCATTCTTGAGGATCATAGTGTGGTGGAAAAGGTACCATTTGCCCTCGTATTTATGCAGATGCGTGTGATTGTTGCTGTAGTCGAAGCCGTCTTCACCTGGATTCTTCAGGTAGTAATCCTGATAGTGCCAGGACTCCGTTTTGAGCGGATCCCCTTCGGGCAACATGTATCCCATGCTGCATCGGGTAGGGACGGGCGTCTTTTCCTTCCATCCTTCCTTATCCGTCCAGTCGAGGTTGTAGGTATAGACAAGCTTCCCCCCAAGGACGTTCAGTTCATTGGCCTCGAAATGATAGGGAGCAGGCAGTACAACAAACGGGCTGTCGAACGAAAGCATATCCTTGCCAAGACGGGCGAGACGTGCCTTGCCGGCACCGAATGCCAGCCAGCCCTGGCCTTCGTCGTCGATGGCCACGCCCGGATCGAACGGCACCTTGCAGTCGCCCAATCCCGGCGTCTTCGCATCGACGATGCTCCCTCCGAGAGGACTTTTCCAAGGGCCGACGGGGGAAGTGGAAGTCAGCACGCCCGTGCCGTAGCCGCTGTTGGAGAAGTAGAGGTAGAAGTGCGTCTGGCCATCCTCTTCCACTCGCGAGCAGATGCTGGGTGCCCATGAGGCGATGATCCAGGGCGCAAGCCGTTTGGTGTGAATCAGACCGTGATAGGTCCAGTTGACCATGTCGCGTGTAGACATCATGGCCAGTGAATGGATATGCTCGTAGGTGTTGGCGCTGTCGGGATGCACCTCGTCGCATTGCTGCTGGTCGTTGGTACCATAGACATAGAGCCGGCCATCGTACTCCACGGCCGTAGGGTCGGCTGTGTAGTGGTGGTCGAGCAATGGGTTGTGGAAGTCACGTCCGAACTTCAGCGAATCCTGTATCTCAATTTTGAGTGGTTCCGAAGGATGCTTCTCGCTGCCACTGATCATAGCAGAGAGAGCAAGGAGAGGAAGGAGTATCATATCTTGTTATTTTGGAAGCGAGAACTGTTTTGCGAATTGTATTATTTGGTTAAATTCATTTGTACTTGTACAGTATAGGTACCCGCCTTGTATTCCCGACTCGCACTCTCGCCGGGCAATGTCACGCTGGCCGTGGTCCCCTTTGGAATGGTGAAGGTCCATATCCACTCATTGCCCTTGTACCTCCACGAACTCTTGATGAAACCTGCGGCAGAGTGATACACCGCATTGATGTGACCCAGCCGGCGGTCGGGCAGGGGACGCATGATGATGTGCCTGAACCCTGGCTGCTGCGGGTCGGAGGCAATGCCGGCGGCTGTCTCCCACAGCCATTGGCACACACAGCCGTAGGCATAGTGGTTGAAGCTGTTCATGCCGCTCGGTCCCATGCCGTTCTCGTAGGTGTAGCTGTTCCACCGTTCCCAGATGGTGGTGGCTCCATTGTCCACCGAATAGAGCCAGCTGGGGTTTTTGCGCTGGAAGAGAAGCTCGTAGGCAATGTCCGTCATTCCGGCAGCGGTGAGGGTGTGCATCAGGATGGAGGTGCCGAGGAAACCCGTCTGCAGACAGTTGCCATGGTCCTTGAAGTTCTGGCGCAGGCGTGTGATGACGCCTTCCTTGGCCTCGCCTTCGAGGATGTCGTTGTGGAGCAGGAAGAGGGCCGGTGTCTGCATGGTGTTCAGGATGGCGGTACGGAAGTTGCCCTCCGCGTCGAGGAACCGGTTGCGGATGTATGTCCGGGCCTCCTCTGCCATCTTCTCGTATCGTGCTGCCTCTTGCATGCGACCCGAGGCCTTTGCCATCTGTGCCATCATGCCGGCATCCATCACCCAGTACGACGCACCGAGGAAGTTCCAGTAAGCCACGGCCTCCGGACGAGGTCCATTGTCGAAGGCACCGCCTCCGCAGGACTCCAACGGTTCGTAGCTCAGCCAGTCGGCCCATTGGTAGTTGCCATTCTCTGGAGCCAGAGCCTGGTGGTCGTATTTCGTGTCGTTGATGTGCTCGATGAACCTGACCATCGATGGCCAGCTCTCCTCGATGATGCTTGCGTCGCCAAACTGCTTCCAGATGGTCCAAGGCACGATGATGCCTGCGTCTGCCCATCCAAGGCGCATCATCTCGCTGTCGCCTGAACCATACTGACCGAAGGGAGCCACACCGGGGAAGCCGCCCTTTTCGCTCTGCGAGTCGCGCAGATCCTGTAACCACTTATGGAAGAATCGGTTGGTGTTGGCAAAGAACGATCCCGTAGCTGTGAATACCTGCGTATCGGCCGTCCATCCCAGTCGCTCGTTGCGCTGGGGGCAGTCGGTGGGAACGGACAGGTAGTTGGAACGCTGTCCCCAGACGGTATTCGAGATGAGCTGGTTGATGAGCGGGTTGCCCGTAGTGATGGTGCCTATCTCCATGTCCTGTGTGATGGAGGATACGGGTACGGACCTGAGCTGCTCGATGTTGACATCGTCCGTGGCCGTGATGCTCAGGTAGCGGTAGCCGAAGAAGGTGTATCGGGGCATGTAGTCAACGGCCTTGCCCGATGCTCCGAAGGTGTACTCCATCCTTACGCCATGCTGATCGATGCGGAGGTTCCGGCGATGTACGCTTCCCTCAGGGCCGTCCATGCCACGACGTTCTGCACCATTGCCATCATTGAGCAGCTCGGCCGGCAGACAGGTGAGGCGTGTACCCTCAGCAGCCGCAAAGCGGAACTGGGGCACCGCAGCACAGTTCTGACCGAAATCCACTACCAGGGTCTCGCCCTTGCGTACCACCATCTTCCTGCCTTTGGGGTATTCCCTCTGCACCACGATCCTGCCATGCTCCCCGGGCTTCTGGTTCTCCACCTCTTTCCATACGTATGCACGTACGGGCGTGAGGGCAAGGTCGTGGCGGTGGTACACCTCTGCCCCATTGGTAGGCAGAA
The DNA here is from genome assembly GCA_045599425.1 of Bacteroidaceae bacterium. Classification (GTDB taxonomy): domain Bacteria; phylum Bacteroidota; class Bacteroidia; order Bacteroidales; family Bacteroidaceae; genus Physcousia. Next base: position 5,965 of record JAZRVZ010000143.1, read on the forward strand.
TCAGCCCCTTGAACTCCGTGTTCTCATCAGCTTGCTGCATCTGGTCGGTCATCAGATGTCCGGGTTGCCGACGTGCATCAAACTCCTCGCCATCAAAGATAGAGGCATGCGTCACACGTCCGGCCATACCTGCCTTCCAATGGTTGGAATCCGTGCCAAGATAAGCCTTCTCCCCATTGTCGTAGGTCAGTTCCACCACGCCCCGGAAGGCACATCGGGTGCCGTACATGCCGTTGCTTCCTCCGGGTGTGACGATGTTGTCCGACCACCATCCCGGAGTCACCTGTACGGAGAGCCGGTTGACTGCATCTGCCTTCCGCTGAAATGCCTTCGTTATGTCGTAGGTGAAGGAACGTTTGGTCTTGAAGCAGTTGGTGAAACCTGGTTTCAGTACTTCGTTGCCTATGCGTTCCCCATTGACATACAAGTCATAGACGCCAAGACCCGTGGTCATCCATTTGGCACTTACCACCTTCCTCTCATTCTTTATCTCGCTGTAAAACCAGTGTGCCCCGTCTGTCGAACGTGTATGGTCATCCACGCGTCCCGTCACGATGGGCGCATCTTTCACGGATATCCACATCGACTTCTCCCATGCCGCATCAGGCAGTGCATCGATGGTCTGTGCACGAGCTGCTGTCAGACACGAGAGCAGCAAGAGTGCGAGATATGTTGTGTGTCTCATTGTTCCCTTTACGTAGAGATTATGCATTGTGAATTATGAATTGCGAATTACGGTTGATGCTGTCTTGAGTGCCGATTTTGCCGTTACGGTTATGCTGCCAGCCTTCTTCGTGCTTCGCACCACGATGAGCGCACGACCTTTGTAGGTGGTTACACGGTTGGTGGTGGTGGGTTCCAGGTCCTTGAAACTTGCCGAACCAGCAGCGAGAAACTTGCCTGCACCCTTCACTTCGATTTCGGCCTCCACCTCGGCATCGGGGACGATGCGACCCTTGCTGTCCACCACTTCCATAGTGATGTAGGCCAAGTCCTCGCCATCAGCCTTGATAACCTTTTTCTCAGGGATGAGGCGTAGGGTGTATGCCTTGCCTGAAGTGGCGAGCATCGAGGTGGCCTGCTCCTCTTCATGGTCATCAATGGCTACGGCACGCAGGGTACCCGGCTCGTAGGTGATGGGAATGATGGCCTTGTACTCCGTACCCTCGTTGATGAGCTTGGAGGCAACAAGTTTGTCGTTGAGGTACAGCTTTACGCCACGGGCCTTCGTGTAGATCTCCACCTCAATGGTCTTGCCCTCCCATCCGGGCCAGTTCCACGATTCCCAGGTGGGCCACACGCTCCATGCCGTCTCGGATATCCGTCCGTTGTGGTAGTTGTTGGGCTCCCTTACGGCCATGTAGATGTACTTGGCATCCCCGTCCTTTACATTCCAGAGTATGTCGCGATAATGCGAGATGGGCTTACGCCACCCTGTCATGTCCACATCGCCACAGTAGGCACCATGGAAGGGGAAGTGCTTACCACTGTAGTGCTCGCCACGGGGCTCACCCTCGTAGTAGAACTGTCCGATGCCCGACTCTCCCAGGTAGTCCAGGCCCGTCCATACCATGTCGCCGATGATGAAGGCATTGCGGCTGGTGTTCTGCCAGTTCCTGAATGCCTCTCGGGGATAGCTTTCCGTCTGCCACATCACGCGCTCCGGGCAGCGTTCATGGTCGCTTTGTGCCTTATGCATCATGTAGTTGTAGCCCACGATGTCAAGCACTTCGGCATGAGGGTCGAAGATCTCCCAGTCGCTGTCCCACGAACAGAGAGCCTCGGTTACGGGGCGCGTCTTGTCGAGATCCAGTATCACCTTTTTCATCTTCCGGGCCGTCTGTATCACCTTGATTTCCTTTCGCTCTATGACCTCATTGCCTATGCTCCAGCAGATGACGCTGGGATGGTTCCGGTCGCGCAGCACCATGGCGGTGAGATCTTCGGCATAGTGGGCATCGATTAGTTCGTGGTAGTCGTGGGCGGTCTTCTGGCTGTACCATCCATCAAAAGCCTCGTCAACGACCATCATACCCAGGCTGTCGCAGGCATCGAGCATGGCTCTTGTCTGTGGGTTGTGGGAAGTGCGTATGAGGTTGAATCCTGCCTCCTTCATCAGCCTCACCTTGCGTATCTCTGCTGCATCGAATGCCATGGCTCCCAGGATGCCGTCATCGTGATGCATGCAGGCTCCATTGATCTTGATGGGCTGACCGTTGAGTCGTGCTCCCTCCTGCGCATTATAGGTAAAGGTGCGGAAGCCATGCTTCACATGAAGCTTGCCATACGCAATGTCGTAGAGTGCCGGGTGCCCGGGACTCCATAGCCTGACATTTCGATAGGTACGGAGCTCGTCCTTCTGGCCCTCGTAGGCGATTCTCACGGTGGCAGAGTCGGCCAGCGTTCCATCGGCAGAGATGCCGTAGATGCCCTCGGTCTGGACGAAGAGTTTGGCAGGATCGTCCAGGGCACCCTTCTCGTACACCTCCAGCCATACGTGTCGGTAGATGCCCGAACCGGAATACCAGCGGCAGTTGGGCTGCTGGGAGTTGTCCACCTTCACCTCAAGCTGGTTGGGCTGGCCGCCAGCCATCAGGTACTTCGTGATGTCGACTGAGAAGGGCGTATAGCCGTATCCGTGTGTGCTCACCTCTTGTCCGTTGAGCGTCACGGTAGCATGCTGGTATACACCCTCGAAGTGCAGACGACAGCTGCTGCCTTCCTTCATCTTGGGCGACTGGAATATCTTGGTGTAGATGCCTACGCCACCGGGGTAGTAGCCACCATCGTTGCCCATGGGAGCATCGATGGATGGGGCGTGGAAGATGTCCCAGTCGTGCGGCAGATCAATGTGCTGCTTCTGTGCTGTTTCTATGTTCGCTTCGCCCTTGCTGACCGCATACACGAACTGCCAGTCGAAGTCGAAGTTCTCCTTCATGCTCTGGCCGCTGGCCACGAGTACCCAAAGCGAGGAGAATGCTATGGTCAGTTTTCTTCTCATATTTGTCTTCTTTATTTTATGGTAGGTCGAACTTATTCATTCTCATAGATATGAAACCTCCTATTTTGTAACATATTCAAACCAATGAAAGTCAGCATACCCCTTCTTGTCCGTACCCTGTGCAAAGACACCGAGCATCACACCTGTGAAGCCACCGATGACTTCGGTAGAGAGGTAGCGGAAATCCATCTTGCAAAGCGTCTCAAACGACTTTCCGTTCTCCGAAACCTGCATGTAGTAATAGGCTCCGTCGGAACTGATGCGAAGATAGGCCTTCTTACCCTTCAAGTTGATTTCTTTCTCAGAATGAGCAAGTTCGCCAAGTCGGATGTTTGGACGTACAATGAGCTCTCCGCCACGATTCTCCACAACGACATCATAGTGATTGAGCGGAGCGGCGTATGCCGTGATGCCTGCCTGCGAACCTTCAGTAAGGTGTGAGGCATCGAGCAGGGTTGTGGCAGTGAACGACTTCTCCGTCTGCCGTCTTGCCACGAATGTAGGAGAGGTGGCAGCATCGAGCGGAGTAGTTGTTGGAAGAAGACGGAGCCAACCCTTTCGTGCCGTGAGCGAATAGCACGAATAGTCGGGATTACCGATGCTCATCCATCCCCAAGGCAAACCGATGGCGCTGTAGCTGTCAGCAGGCACATTGCGATTCACGAAGTTGAACTCTTCGCGCTCAGGATCAACCGCCATCGGCACTTGTGGCAAGGTCTTGCACTTCATATCTACAGACAAAGTACCGTTGCCATTCACCACAGGCCAGGCATTTTCGTCCCAACGCACAGGAGCAAGCATTGTCTCACGTCCCATCACATGCAATAGATAACCGCTCGTACGATAACCCAGGCAGATCATCCACCACGAAGAGTCGGGAGCCTGCACAAGGTCGGCATGTCCGAGGCCCTGTATCTCGCTGCCTTGCATCTCCATATTGAAGTG
>JAZRVZ010000144.1:0-4116 GCA_045599425.1 Bacteroidaceae bacterium
ATATTGACACGACTCCCTTTGACAAGGTTCAGATTGACACCGAGGCGCGTGTTCGCATCATCGACGGTGACAAGTACAGCGTGAACGTACGCTCAACGGACCAGGCTCTGGCCGAGGATGTCAGGGTGAACGTGGAGAACGGTACGCTGGCCATCACGAGTGTCAATGGCAGCCTGCCCGAGGGTGAGACGATGATCATCACCATCACCTGCCCCACCGACCTGGACGTGGCCACGAGCTACTGCTATGAGGCCCTGGAGGTTGTGCAGGATGTGAATGCCATGGAGGTGGCTGCGGAGCCCGCCATGCCGGACTTCCGCCACATGCCTTTCCGCTTCATGCCTGCCGGTCATGGCCGCATGCCTCACCACATGCCCATGATGCACCGCCCCTGGGGCCGTGCATGATGATGGGTGATGCCTACAGAATCTGCCTGTACCCCGCGCAATGGACTTGCAGCGTGCAAGTTATGGATTTGCGCAGCGTGCAGGCAGCTTTTTGTGTTCAGGATCTCCGTCCGTAGCGGATGCCGCCCACGTAGCAGAGCAGGATGAGGTTCATCATCAGGGCATAGATGATGGCGGGAATGGCTATGCGTCCGTCGTTGAAGACGAAGGGACTGCTGGCTATGGCTATGGCCTGGGCGGCATTCTGCATTCCGACCTCGATGATGATGGTGCGGCGCTCGGTGGTCCTGAGCGAGAAGACGTAGCAGAGGAGGGCGGCCAGCAGGACGGCGCAGAGGAGCAGCACGGTGACGGCGAGGCCGAGGGACATGAAGTTGTCCGAGATCGTGTCACGGTGCTGCACGAAGAAGATACCGGCCAGGAGCATCAGGGCGGGGAAGGCCAGACGTGAGAGGACCTTGTCGATGCTGGCGGCTGCCTTGGGCGCCCAGCGGTGCACGGCTCCACCGAGCAGGAGGGGAAGGAGCATGGTCACGAGGTTCTGCATCAGGAGGTTCATGACGGGCAGATGTACGCCCACACTGTCACCCACGGCCGAGGTGGCTGCCTGCATGATGAGGGGCAGGGTGAAGAGGGTGATGATGCTGCTGACGGCCGTCAGGGAGACGGACAGGGCCACGTCACCCTTGGCCAGCATGGAGAAGACGTTGGACGAGCTGCCGCCGGGGCAGCAGGCAATCAGTACGAAGCCAATGAAGAAGAGGGGACTGAGTCCCAGTGCGGTGGCAATGCCGTAGGCCAGCAGTGGCAGGAGGACGAGCTGACCGAGCATACCGGCCAGGACGGCCCTGGGTCGGCGGACGACCATGACGAAGTCCTTCCACTCCAGTGTCAGACCGAGGTCGAACATCAGGACGCAGAGGATGGGCAGGACGATGAAGATTGAATTCATGATTTATTTTGTGTTTTTTTCTTTGTTTCTTATCTATTTTGATACCCAGGCTACGACCAGCAGGCCAAGTGCCAGGCTCAGCCCCACGTAGAGGGCACAGGTACCGTACATTCCGCCACGCAGGAGCGAGAGGGTTTCCCAGCTGAAGGTGGAGAAGGTGGTGAAGCCACCGCACAGGCCGGTGGTGAGGAGCAGGCGGGTGGAGGGGGAAAGGCCCCAGTCCTGACTGTGAGTATAGAACAGCCCTATGAGCAGACTGCCCAGGACGTTGACGATGAAGGTGGGCCAGGGAAAGGCAGCGGTCAGGCCTTGCTGGGCCTGCCAATGCTTCCATGTCTCGGAAACGAGATAGCGGAGTACGGCTCCCGTTCCGCCGCCCAGGAATACACAGACGAAGTTCATCATCAGTTTCTTTGATTGTCGTTTTCAGTTTGGCGACCCACTCTGAAAGGGTCCGGTTCCTTGCTAACATGACAAATACTAATGGTGCCTTGCGGCCACCATTAGTATTGTCTGTTCAGTCTGTTCGCAATCAGGTTATTGCGAAGGATCGTACAGTCATCCGGGTGAGGTATCAGTCTTCCCAGATGTCCCAGGTGGGCTCTTTCTCAACCAGCTGTGAGCTGGTCTCCTTGTCGCTTACGTTGAAGCTGACGGCCATCATCTGCTGGGCCTGGGTTTCGGTAATCTCCACAGCGGGAGCAATATATGCTTTCTTCATAATTTTATCTCCTTTATCTTAGATTGAATATTGTGTGTGGATTACTTGACAACCTTCTTGCCGTTCACGATGAAGATTCCCTTCTGGGCAGCGCTTGCCTTGCGACCCTGCAGGTCGAAGATGCTGGCATTGCCCTCGCCGGCGATGGCCTGGATGGCGTCAGCGTCGAAGCTGATGCCGAAGCCCTTGACCGAGGCTGCCTTCTCGAAGTATGCCTTGAAGCCCCTTACGGTCTCACCGGTGTACTTGTAGAATCCGGCCTGCTCGTCCTCGATGGCCAGGGTGTAGCAGTTCTCGGTGGCAGCCTGGGTGGCGATGGTGCCGGTCAGGCAGCTGGCAGCGCTGCCACCAGTGGTGATGGCAAAGCTATAGGTACCCTCGGCACCAGCCAGTACGACACCGGTGTTGGCGGGGATCGTGGTTACCTCCGTTGCGGTCAGGTTCTCACCATTCTCGGCCAGGGTATAGGCAGTAACGCCGGCGGGAACGGTCAGGGCAACGGGCGCATAGAGGGTGGCATAGCCTGCAGCAGAGATGGCAACGGGAAGAGCCTCAACCTCCTCGATTGCCCAGTTGCAACGGCCGTCAGGAGCAGTTGCGGGAGTACTCCAGTAGTTGGCCTTGCCATCAGTCCAGTCGATCAGATAGTTCTTGGAGCTGGGCTTTACGTAGTAGTGACCAGCGGCATCACCCTTGCTGAAGGTGTAGGTATCAGCAGCACCACCTACGGCAACCTGAGTAGCAGCAGCCATGTACAGACCACTGTTGTAGTTGACGAGCTTATTGCCTTCGCCAACGTACCAGATGGTGGTAGCATCAGCATCCTCACCGAGAGTGATCATTGCGCCTGTAGTACCATCATTGTGAATATACTTGCCAGAGGTCTTACCCTTGATGGTAACGAACATGCCGGCCTGGGGGAGGTTGAGGGTCATGTTTTCCTTTATGCTCTGCATGCTGGACATGGCATAGGCGTAATCATCAGCAGGGGTGTTTTCCTTGTCATCGAGGTAAGATGCAAACTCTTCGATGTAATATGGTGCATAAGCATCCATCGTGGGATCGCCGGTAGTGTACTGACCAAGACCTTCGCCGAAGGCTACGGCCTGCAGCTCGGTAACCAGTGTCTCGAATGCTGCCCAGTCGAGTGACTTCAGAAGAGCTGCTGCAATCTCATCATCTACGGGCTCGAAGGTGAAGGTAGAACCACCATCGGTAGCACTGCCACCATTGTCCCAGATACCCAGCTCGTTGTTCACGTCGTTTACATGGCCTACACGCTTGGTGTCACCATTCATACAAACGAATACAAGCTTACCATCATTCTTCTCCAGCTGGAACTGCATACCATCGGCCAGATCTACGCCCTCGAACTTGACGTTATTGCCATAGGTACAACCCAGTGCCTTGTCGGCACCCATCGCACCGTTGATGATTTTCAAACCCCAAGGATTACCCACGAATGCAAAGATGTCGTTCTTGCTCAGGGTAGCAGGCTTAGCACCATTGGCTACGTGACCGGTAGAAGAGTTGTAAGCGGGGTACTTGGTACCACGGATGGTCAGGGTGTACCACTTGGCAGAAGCAAAATCGTCAGCATACAGGAAGGGAGCATCGTCGGCCAAAGTACAAACAACGTCGTAGCTCTGAGTACCGGTAACCTTGCCTGTAGGCAGAGTAGCGTTTACACCGTAAGGCAGCTTAGTGGGAGCAGGCATGTCTCTTCCAGTAAAGGTGTTCACCTCCTCGGTAGCCATCAGCTGACCATTGTACTTATAGTTATAGGTAATGGTAGCCTCCTCGGTCAGTTCCTCTGCCTCAGCAATCAGAATCTGTGCACCGGCATCGCCGATGTTATTGGCACTGTTCCAGTTGGTCAGGAAGGTTGTTCCTACACCACCGTTGTTGCTGACGTATGCATTGTTGGTAGAACCATGAATCTTCAGGTAGTTCTTGCCACCGTTCTGAATCAGGTCAAAGTAGGCACCCTCAGCAGGAGTGTCGGTCAGCACAGCGGTAAACTTGCTCACGGGATT
>JAZRVZ010000145.1:0-3385 GCA_045599425.1 Bacteroidaceae bacterium
TTTGTTGTTGAACAAGCATAATACATTCTTCTATTACGCTATAAAGGTACAAAAAAAATCGCACATATGCAAGTTTTTACCTACATATGTGCAATCTTATTTTTTACACCTCAGCTATCAAGAGGGTTTTTCAGTGCCCTCCTTATGAAGACTACAATTTTCTCACAGAGTGTTAAGATGATGGCAATGGCTGCCATGATGGTAATGGGTGCAATGAGCGCAAGTGCGAAGGACATTGATACGCTTCCCTTCGACAAAGTGAACATCGACGTAGCTGCCAAGGTTCGCGTAATCGACGGTGACAAGTACAGCGTGAACGTTCGTTCCACCGACAAGGATCTGGCTGAGGACATCAGGGTGAGCGTGGAGAATGGCGTGCTGGGTATCTCGGCCGGTGCATGGTCGGAGGACGAGACCACCGTCATCACCATCACCTGTCCCACGGACATCGACGTCACCACCAGCCACTGCTTCGAGGCCTACGACATCGAGTCGGAGCCCGCAGCAGAGGAAGAGGCACAGCCCGAGTTCCCCAAGTTCCCCTTCCCCCACATGCCTTTCCACCACTTCCCCATGCAACGTCCCTGGATGCACGCCTAAGAGCAGAAAAATTCATATAAAATGACGAAATGAGGAGGACTTACCAGAATGCGATGGTAGGTCCTCCTTGTCTTGTTCCATAAAAAACGACAGGAATGCCTATTTTTTATGCTATAAAAATGTCATAATATCACGGAATTGCTTATCTTTGCGACAGGTTATGGACTGAAGTCCAGCCATCATTTATCACTTTAATCTCAACTCCATGAAAAGAATAATACTCCTGACAGCACTTTTTGCTGCTTCTTTCAGCACATGCTTTGCCCAGTTTGGCAACCAACGCGTCAATCGCGACAGCCTGCAGCGTGTGACAGAGGCAGACTATACCAGCATGCTGCAGCAACTCAAGATAAAGGAATCTCGCCCGGGAAGAGACCCCAACAATGCCGACCCTTCCCGTCACCCCAATTACGATGAACTCATAGCCAATCCCTTTGTTTATTACCCCGATCCATTGCTGACCTTTGACGGTAGGAAGGTGAAGGATGCAAAGATGTGGAGCAAGGTGCGCCGACCAGAGTTGGTGGACTATTTCGAAAGAGAGATCTACGGCCGTATTCCTGCCCGGGTGCCTGCCGTGAACTGGAAGGTGGTGAGCGAGGAGGATGTGGATATGAAGGGTATTGCCTGCGTCAACCGCGTACTTTCTGGAGTGGTGGACAACTCGTCATACCCCGCCATCAGGGTGGAGATACAGGCATCGGTGGTCTATCCCAAGGGAGTCAAGAATGTACCTGTGATTGTGGAGTACGGATATATGGCCGGAAAGCCCTCGCCCGTGGCCATGTCATTTGGAAGGCAGACGGGTGAACCGGCCGAATCCTGGCAGATGATGGTGGTAAGACGCGGATGGGCAGCTGCCACCATCGTGACGGGTTCCATACAGGCTGATGCCGGCTATGGACTTACCTCCGGCATTGTGGGACTGTGCAACAAGGGCGAGCATCGCAAACCCGAGGATTGGGGTGCACTTCGCGCCTGGGGATGGGGAACATCCAGACTGATAGACTACTTCGAGAAGGAAGCTACCTTTGATGCAACGAAGGTGGCCATAGAGGGCGTGTCGAGAAACGGAAAGGCTGCACTGGTGGCCATGGCCTTTGACGAGCGCATAGCTGCAGGATTCATTGCCTCGTCGGGAAAAGGCGGCGCTGCAGGATGGAGAAGATGGTGTGGCGAGAGTGTGGAGAATATCACCTCGTTTGGTGAGTATCACTGGATGGCGGGAAACTTCATCAAGTATGGATCGGATCCGCTGACAGCCGACGACCTGCTTGTGGATCAGCATGAGCTTATCGCCCTCTGTGCGCCTCTCCCCTGTCTGATATCGGGTGGCAGACATGATGCCGACAAGTGGCAGGATGTAGTGGGTATGTTCATGATGACAGCCAAGGCAAGCCCTGTATATGAACTGCTGGGAGCCAAAGGCTTAGGCACGGATGTATTCCCCCCCATGGACCACGGACTGATGGATGGCCAGCTGGCTTACCGTCAACACAATGGAGGCCATGAGGCAGGTCCCAACTGGCCTTACTTCCTCGACTTCTTTGAGAAAAACGTGGTCAAGGGAAAATGAGAATCATGAGAGATGCTGGTTCGCGTGTTTTTCCTGATCATGCGGGGCGCCATCTCCCTTTTCCTTATTATATATATCTTCTATCATCCCTTTGAGCCGTTCGCTATCCTCCATCATGGACCATAGCTCATGAAGCTTTTGCTCATTCTTGCTTCCGGGTATCCAGAGCTTCAGGTATCCATGAGGAGAATATTTCTCGTCGAGATGCTGTAGGGTACGCTCGATGTGACCCGCCTTGTCCAGCTCAGGATAGTGTGAAAGGCCATACTGTACTGTGCGAGTCAGGATGACAAGCGGGTCGATGTTTCGGTCAGCTTCTGCCACTATCCTGCCATAGATGCTGCGAGGAGCATGATCGGCGCTGGCCCGATGGTCTTCCACGGCTTGTGCCATTGTTTCTATTTGTTCCTCATTGAACCATTGTCTCAGGCTCATATCTGCCCGTACGATCTGTCCCGATACCAGGTGATGGGTCTTTCTGTCCTTGGCGAGACCCGTGTCGTGGTAGGCAGCGATGGCATATACCATGTCCTCATTGACATCATAGTCTTTGGCCAGCACCAGGCTTTCCCGGATGACCTTGTCGGCATGATCCCGTCGGTGGGCTGTGTCGAAACTTTGATAGATAGGCAGGATGTGCTGTTCGATGTATGTCTTCAGTTCGCTGTTCATGATGAGAATTACTCGTTGATTTCTGGTTCAAAGTGATAGCCGTGCAGTGGCTCGGTGGGAAAGACGCTGGCACAGAGATCATACAGTCTGGGATCATAATCCTTTAACTGTTCGCGTGTCACCAACCTGAACCGCTTGCCAGGCTTGTTGCCGGATACGACAGGAACCATCATTCTGCAAGTATTGAACCATGCTTGTGCCCCTTCGGCGAAGTATTCGGCATCGTTGCTCATCGAGTATGTATCTGCCCATAACCCTTCTTCTCTTGCCTTGCGGAAGGCTTCGCGAAGGCCCTGGGCAAAAACGCGGTTCACCCTCCGCATGGCAAAGTCCACATTGTGTGCAAATTCATGCACCATGATGCTTTCCGTGGCATAGCGCTCCCTGTGTCCTTCAATGCGTACCAGGTTCTCTTCTCCGATTGACATCACAGGCAACTGCAGGGTTGCCCCGTAGCCACGTCCCCTGGCGTCCCAGTCCGTGTCCGGCCACCAGACTTTCATCATTCGGCATTCCGGCAGGTCGGTGATGTTCTCA
>JAZRVZ010000146.1:0-14343 GCA_045599425.1 Bacteroidaceae bacterium
CCATGAAGGTGTCCACATCGTCATTGCCCTCGGCAAGGGTCTCCTGGATGACGGCCGACTGGAGAGTACGCTTCACGGTAGGATTGGTGACGTACTGCTGGATGCAACGCATCTGAGCCGCGCCGTGCTGGCTCATCGAGGCATCGGATGGCACGCGTGCCTTGCCATTGATGAAGGTGCCGGTGAGATTGTAACTGTCGCTGTAGGGATCGTTGACATCAATCTTATCGAGCAAAGCCTGATACTTGGGATCGTCCAGATAGTCGGTACCGGCAGCCTGCGCCCTCATACGCATCATGGAGAAGGTGAAGCGAAGGTGCTCGAAATCATTGTCCTTGGCCACCTGTGCACGCATCTCGGGATGCGTCATCTTCTGGATCTGCTTGGCCAGCGAGGCATGAGTCTTCTCGAGTTTCTGTATCTTACGATCATAGTCGGCCACAAGGTCGGCTGAGTCGTGCTGAAGAAAATACTCGGTGTACTGGTAACCGGTGCGTTGAGCGGAACAGGCATCGTTGTTGACCACATTGTCGCCAGCGAACTTCACCTTAATCTCGCCCTTCTCCTGCTTATAGCTGATGCGTGTGGTCTTGCCCTTCTGGATGAAAAAGCTACGCTCGTGATTGCCCACGAAGACACGCGCCGTGTAGAAGTCCTGCTGACAGGGTTCGTCATATACGGCACACCCCTTAGCATCGAACGAAAGCAGTTTCAGATCGGCCTTCTCACTACCCTTCACCATGCGAATGAAGTAGACATTCTTCTGAAGAGCAGTGTCGGGAATAAGGATTTCACAAAGCTGGGCATGAAGACCCAGCCCCCTCATCCCCCTAAAAGGGGAGAAAACACAGAGGAAAAGAAATACAAAGGAAAAAAGGATTCTATTCATGCGAACTATGATTTGAATTTTTATAATGTTATGTGGTTTTATGATTCGATGATTCGTTTGTGGTAACTTAATCCAAACTTAATCTGAGCTAAATTTTAAGATTCAATAAAGATTCGATTAAGATACTATTTTGGTGGTGTGCTAACTTAATGGTAACTGAATCAATAAACTTTTTCGATAGTGAATCCTGCCTTGCGAAGGTCGCTCAAGAGGCCGGAGACATCGCGGAAAGGATAGAGATGGGCAAGGCCTACGACAACGAGGGTGGGCTGCCCGGTGAGGAGGGATGGAAGTTGCTTCATCCAGGCAGGATTGCGATGGCGAAGATCCATACTCTCCGGCGTACTGCTATCGTTGATGAACTCCAGTACCTTGTTGGAGAGACCTTTACGGTAGTTCTCCGTGACATGAGCATAGTGCTCGATGGTCTGGGGCAGTTTGCGGCACTTGGCAAGCACATCCTCCATCATTACCAAGAGAGGGCGCGAGGCACCCTGCACCAACTCGCGTGCCTTGTTGACCTGCGCTGCCACCAGGAGTGAGTCCTGGAGCGATACGGGTTCGAGGAAGGCCAGCTGCTTGCCATCAGCCTTAGCCTTATGGTAGAGGTAGTAGTCGAGAATCTGATTGGGATCGCTGAGGTCTTCCTTCGCCATCTTGCTCTGCAATAATACATCTATCGTGCTTTTCAGCAAAATAGGATGGAATGTATTGACATCCAATGCGTTAGAAGGCGTACCGGCAGGCAGCAGCGAGATGAGTGCGTCCTCTATCTCCTTCTTCTTCTCTGCGCCCAGCAGCATGGTATAGTTGCTGTCGATGGGTAGCTTCAGTTGAGATGTAAGCGTATTGACCTCCACCTGTGCCTTCTGCAAGCTCTCCAAGAGTTGCTTACCACGCTCAGATCCGTCCTGCAGGCTCTGAAGACTATTCTCTATATCGGTCTCAATGCACAGGCGCTTCACCGAGGCATAGATGTCATCGAACCCGGGAATCTCATGTACGAACTCACCCTTCACAACATGCATGCTACCCATCAGATAGGACGGAGCCTGCATGCCAGGCTTCGAAAGGCGGATAAGGATGCCATCACCCTCCCTTTTTTCCTGTGCGCAAATCGCACTTGAAAAGAATAAAAATTGAACACAGAAGAATAACTTTAATCGCTTCATTTTTTGTACAGTAATTATGCGTTTAACCAATCATCTATCAGCTGTCGTGCTATGCTTGCCTTATCGGGGATGGGAGGCAGATTGTCGCGGGTGAACCAGTTGGCATCCTTCAGTTCGGAATGTTGGGGAGTGAGTTCACCCTCTGCATAGTCGGCAGTAAAGCCCACCATGAGACCACAGGGATAGGGCCAGGGCTGACTACCGAAATACCTGATATTCTTGACCTTGATGTGAGTCTCCTCCCACAGTTCGCGCTCCACACATTGCTCCAGCGTCTCACCCGTCTCCACGAAACCTGCCACGAGGCCATAGTGATTGGTGCGGAAATTGCGGGCCTGAACCATTAAAATCTCAGACCCCCCAACCCCCTGAAGGGGGAGACATTTCTCATGCGTACTATCTGGCACCACTATGATGTCTCCACTCTTAGAAACTTGCGAGGTCTGTTCTTCACGAGGAATGTCTCCCCCTTCAGGGGTTTGGGGGGGCTGGGTCTGGGTCCTCGTCACCCTAACGATAATGGCGATGGCCAAGGGTGGCCACAGTTCCTTGCCGCAGCTCTGGCACTTCTTGCTGATAGGGTCTTGCCACTTCATGGGTGCACCACAACAGCCACAGAACTTCGTGTTTTGGTCAAAGTAGAGAAGCTCGGCACACTTGCCTGCCCACTGATAGTCCTCGGCGTTAAGCAGTTCGAAACTCTGACGCAAACCGACCATCTGGAAACCTTCCTGCAGAACGGGAGCATCGAGGCGGATGGCCACAAGCGTGTCACTCTCCTCGCTCATCGGAACTCGCGTCACCTCATTCCATGGCTTATAAGGGAAGGAGGGCGATTCTCCTTGTGGAATCGCCCCCTCCTTTGTTAACAATATGTCGCCTTGACAAAAGGCAAAATACTTGATCATTACAGTCCCAAGCTCTTCTTGATCTCCTCAACCTTAGCCTTGGCCTTCTCTACCTCACCGGGATAGCAGTTGGCACAACCGATGGTGCCCTTCACCTCGCAGTAGAACTTGATCTTAGGCTCGGTACCTGAGGGACGAACGCTGATCTTGGTACCGTCCTCGCAGAACCACTGCAGTACATTGCTGGTGGTAGGCATATCGAGCTTAGAGGTGTTGCCCTCACCGTCGGTAGCCACGAGGCTCTGATAGTCCTTGGTCAGGATGATCTTGCTGCCAGCAATCTCCTTGGGAGCATTGGCACCGCGGAAGTCCACCATCATCTGCTTGATCTCATCGGCACCAGTCTTACCGGGCTTGGTGACATTGATGGTGTGCTCGAAGCTGAAGCCATACTCCTTGTAGATGTCCATCAAGAGGTCGTAGAGAGTCTTGCCCTGATCCTTAGCCCATGCAGCGATCTCACAGATGAGACAGATAGAAGCTGGAGCATCCTTGTCGCGAACCTTGTCGTAGGGCAGGAAGCCGAAGCTCTCCTCACCACCACCGATATACTTCTGCTTGCCCTCGCTGATAGCAATCTCGCGAGCAATCCACTTGAAGCCGGTGTAGCAGTCGCGCAACTCTACGCCTTCCTTCTTCGCCATCTCAGCGATAACCTCGGTGGTAACGATGGTCTTCACGAGAAAGTCGCTGGGGTTGAGGGTGCCCAGAGCCTTCGTATTCTTAATAATGTAGTAAACGAACAACATAGCGGTCTGGTTACCGTTGATGATCTGCCACTCACCCTGAGGATTGCGGCAAACGATGGCCAGACGGTCAGCATCGGGGTCGGTAGCCACTACGAGATCGGCATTGAGCTTCGTACCGAGCTTCATACCGAGGGTCATAGCCTCGGCATTCTCGGGGTTGGGGCTGACAACGGTGGGGAAGTTGCCATCTACAACCATCTGCTCGGGTACCACGTTGATGTTCTGGAAGCCCCATGAACGCAGGCAGAGGGGCACGATGAGACGACCGGTGCCGTGCATGGCGCTGTAGACGATGTTGAGGTCCTTCTGACGGTTGATGACATCCTGGTCGATGAGTGCCTCATGAACGGCAGTCATGTAGTCGTAGTCCATCTCACCACCGATGATCTGGATGAGATCCCAGTTGGCCTCGAACTTCACCTCCTCGAGCTTCACCTTGTTCACCTCGTCGATGATGCCGGTGTCGTGGGGAGCGAGCACCTGAGCACCGTCTGCCCAGTATGCCTTGTAGCCGTTGTACTCCTTGGGATTGTGGCTGGCGGTGACGTTCACACCGGCAACAGCACCGAGCTGACGGATGGCGAAGGAGATCTCGGGAGTAGGACGCAGGCTCTCGAAGAGATAAGCCTTGATGCCGTTGGCGCTGAAGATAGCGGCTACGCTCTCAGCAAACATACGGCCGTTGTTGCGGCAGTCGTGACCTACGACAACGCTCTTGCCACCCTCGGGGAAGGCCTTGTTGATGTAGTTGGCAAAACCCTGGGTAGCCATACCCACGATGTACTTGTTCATACGGTTGGTACCGGCACCCATGATGCCGCGCAGACCACCAGTACCGAACTCCAGGCTCTGATAGAAAGCATCTACCAGAGGAGTCTTGTCACTTGCCTCGAGCATGGCCTTAACCTCTGCCTTGGTCTCATTGTCGATGATGGGGCTGTTCACCCATTCCTGTGCCTTGGCCTCGCAAGCCAAAATCAAATCTTGTTCCATAATTCAGACCCCCCAACCCCCTAAAGGGGGAGACATTCCTGCAAATACGTGATATGTTCTCTCTTTAACGAGTTGGGATATTTTTAAGTTAATAATTGTTTATATGTTCTCGAATAATATTTAATACTGTATTTATATCTGCAAGGACTTCCTCGTTTGTAAAACGAATTACTTTCCAACCCATCTTCTCCAACCAGGCTGTCCTGACAACATCATCTTCTATCTGTAATGGCTCGCTATGATAGCCACCATCAACTTCTATTATCAAATGCTTACTGATACACGCAAAGTCCGCTATGTAGTCACCTATGATATATTGTCTCTTAAATTTCTCACCCGTATTCTTTTTCATCAAATGGACCCAAAGATAATTCTCAGCATCAGTCATGTGCAAACGATTCTCACGTGCAAAATCCTTCAATAGTGAATATCTATCTACAGCTGCCCATTTATATTCCATAAATAATCTTGCTTATGGTTGTTGGGATTTAGGATAATTGGTATGATACGCCTCTATTTCTCCGGCTATCTTATCTCGGAGTTCGGTAGCCTTTCCGTCTTTTCGTAATAAAGCATCTATATAAAAGTCTCCTGTTCTTACTGCCAAAACCTCTAATCCGTAACTTCTTATATCTTCAAAGATTTGAATAATGGCTTCCTTCTGCTTTTGGTTCTCACCATCATAAGAAAGGATGATGTTTTCTGTGTCGTATACAATAACCATGTTGTCAATAGCCGAATTAAGGTTGCTCTTGTTCACTATTGACTTTACCTTTCCAACAAATTCCTTGCTAAGTTTTGCACGATATTCTAATGAGTCGGCTTGTATATAGGCATTTTTCTCAAATACATATTTTTCATAGCAGTCAATAATGTCATCATGAACTTTACTTGACTTTTCGAAAATTTTCTCACAGCGCTCTATCTCATTCTGTGCTGCTTCCTGAAATTTATTCTCTTTGCAACCAGTTAATAAAAAGATTACAAAGATGAATGATAAAACCTTTTTCATATCTTTTTGTATTGAAGATGTAATATGTTTCGATATATTAACCGATACGAATACTTACACCATTTACTATATTATGCCGTAGATTCAAATCGTTTTATTCTCGTGCCTTTTTGATGAAAGAGTATTATTCTCACACCTATTCATTAGAAGAATCACTTAAACATTCACGAGGAATGTCTCCCCCTTTAGGGGGTTGGGGGGTCCGGTACTCTGTACCTCTCACCTGCCTGCTTCACGATCTGGCGGCGGTAGGCTTCAGGATAGCCAGGGCGCTTCACGGGCACCTGGACGCCACCGGCAGTCTTCTTGTATTTGCCCTCCTCGTCCACGTCCTTCACGGCCATGTCGTTGTACTTCACAATGAGGCGCTGGGCCAGCTGCATCCACTCGTCGGTCATGCCACCAGCCATGCGGTGGGAGTAGTCGGAGAGATACTGACGGGCCTCGCTCTCGCTCATGCCCTTCACCTTCTCCTCCACATCCTTCTGCAGGGCGTTATAGTCCTTCTCCAGGCGGTCGCGCACGCCCTGCAGTTCGGGGAAGAGCTGCGAGTAGCGGTAATAAACCATGTTGCTCACCCAGTTGCATAGCCAGAAGGCCGACTTGAAGGAGAAGTTGAACGTATCTGCCGTCTTCTCGTTATAGGGGATGGGCGCATCCTTCGTGCAGCAGTACACAGGGGTGAGAGCCACCATATTGGCATCATCGTTGCCAAACCACAGGCAACAACCCACATAGTCAGGCAACCAGCTGCGCATCTGACTGACATACACACAACTGCTCTGCTGGGTACTGATGGGACGCTCGTTGAAATACTTCACGCCGTCCACCTCGAAGTTCAGGGGCGTGGGACGGTAGGGCATCTCGTAGGGCCCCATACCCAGGTCGCTCTGGATCTCCAGCGGCGTGCCCTCGTAGTGGTCGCGCATCATGTTCTTGACGTCCTGCACGCTCAGCTTCTTCCTGGGACGGACGTAGAGAGGCATGGGATTCTTGAGGTTCTCACCCTTGGCATAGTCGAGGTACTGGCTCATGTCGAGCGCTGCCCAGCGGTTGAAGTAGCTCCACACACGGGCCTCGCAGAAGCGGGCACCGCCGAAGTCCAGCGGATTGTAGGCCTCGGCAAAGCTGAATGCCTTGTCATCCTTCTGGGTGAAATACCCCTTCTCGCGGGCAAAGGTGATACAGTCCTTGCTATAGTAGATGCTGTCGCCGACATTGTAGAAACCGAGTTTCTTGTCCAACTTCTTCGTCTGGGGGAACTCACGGATACGACTCTGGTTGGCATGGCCCGAGATGCAATCGTCGGGAATGCGCACGGCCGCCCACACGGCACCCTTGACACCCTGCCCCTTACCGATCATCTCCAGCACCCACACCTCGTTGGGATCAGCCACGGTGAAGCTCTCGCCCTCACTCTGGTAGCCGTACTCATTCACCAGGTCGGCCATCACCTTGATTGCCTCCTTGGCGGTTCTGGCACGCTGCAGGGTGACGGTCATCAGACTGCCATAGTCAAAGATTCCCTCGCCTTCCCACAGTTCCTCACGACCGCCGAAGGTCGTCTCGAAGATGGTCAGCTGGTGCTCGTTGACCAGACCAACGACCTGGTAGGTCTCCTCCACCTCTGGTATCTCTCCCAGGTAGTTGTTGGTCTCGTAGTGGTACAGGAATCTCGTATCCCCCGCCTTGTGTCTGGCATGGGGGTAGTAGAACATGTAGCCGTATGCCCCATAGTCATCGCTGGAGTAGGACACGATGGTCGAACCATCTACCGAAGCCTTCTTGCCAACTATCAAATTCGTACAGGCGTTGGAAATTAAAAATGAAAAATTAATAATTAAAAATGATAGGCAAAGTCTTTTCATAAAATATATAAACTTGGTAATGAAGGGTGTACTTTGGATAGGGAAAGTAAATTACCCAGTAAATTATCAGTAAATTTTATTCAGTAAATTATTTATTTGGTAAATTCTTATTTGGTAATTTTTCAGTCAATTATATTCCGCAACGAATTAGGGTTCTATTTACTCTGCAACGGTTAGGTTTCTATTGAACGTAATATTTCAGATTCTGCTCCGTCAGCAATGCGAAATCATTGTAATGACGTTGGAAGACGTAGCGCTCGGCGTAAAGGTGTTCACCTCCAAAGTTTATCAGCAGGCCACGCTTCACTTGTGACAGTCGCATATAATTAAAGAGTTGTGCGCGATGATCAGAGATGACCTCCTCTACAGCTTTTAACTCTATGATAACATCTTCATAAAAGATATCTGCCTGATAACGTTTCTTCATGAGAATACCATCGTAGTAGCACGGTATCTGCTTTTGAGGTTCATGTACCATATTCCTCCGATTCATCTCTATCTCCATGGCTTCCTGATAAACAGCTTCCTCTAACCCTTTGCCCAGAAGTTCATGAACCCTCATGGCTGCACCGATAACCCTGTACATTGCCATGTATTCATCCTTGCTTATCGTGTCAAAGAGAATAGACTCACCCGTGATTTCATCAACAAGCTCTTTCATTGCTGAATTCGGTTTTTAGTTTCCCGAAATAATACGCCAATTCAAATCGGTCACCTTACTTCCAATTGGTATCAGAACAATATCCTGGCACCTTTTTTTTATTTTTCCTTAATAATTTACTGAATTAAATTTACTGCCCATTTGCTGGACAATTTACTTTCTCAACAAATTCGTCATACTCTTTCCATTTACTTTATCACCAACTTATCACTTCCCGCAGCCTTGAAACTCATGTCGAGGCCCTTGACGCTATGTGTCAGTGCACCGAAGCTGATGAAATCAACACCGGCCTTGGCATAGGGGATCATGGTGTCGAAGGTGATGCCACCGGATGACTCGGTCTCGGGACGGGTGATGCCATGCTCGCTGGCATAGTCGGCCACCAGCTTCACGGCCTTCTCGGTGTCAGCGGGAGTGAAGTTATCGAACATGATGCGGTCGCAGCCCTCGGCCAGAGCCTCATTCAGTTCCTTCCAGTTGCGCACCTCGCACTCTATCTTGAGGTCCTTGCCATGATCCTTGCAGTACTGCTTGGCACGGCTGATGGCATTGTGCACGCCACCACAGAAGTCGATGTGGTTGTCCTTCAGCAGGATCATGTCGAAAAGGCCGATGCGATGGTTCTTTCCGCCACCGATCTTCACCGCCTCCTTCTCCAGCATTCGCATGCCGGGCGTGGTCTTGCGGGTGTCCAGCACACGGGTCTGGGTACCGGCATCAATCAGGGCCTGCTGGTACCTGTGGGTCATGGTGGCGATACCCGACATGCGCTGCAGGATGTTCAGCATCAGTCGCTCCGTCTGCAGCAGACTCTGCACCTTGCCCTTCACGCTCATCACGATGTCACCGGGCTTCACGTGGGCACCGTCCTGGATGTACACCTCAACCTCCATTTCGGGATCGAAGCGGTGGAATACTTCCTTGGCAATCTCCACACCGGCAAAGATGCCTTCCTGCTTGATGAGCAGCTTGCTCTCGCCCATCTCCGTCTCGGGTATGCAACACAGGGTGGTGTGGTCACCGTCACCGATATCTTCTGCAAAGGACAGGTCGATGAGCCTGTCGTTCAGTTCGTCAACACTAAGCATAGTTCTCTGTTTATATTTTTATGGTTACTGTCAGATTGGCAGACACAGTCTACCTATTTAATAAATATAGATGCAAATATAGCTATTTTCCGCAAACCACGCAACACATTAGCCGCAATAATTCGGTTATCCGTACAAAAAATGCAATTTATCTTGCCCACATCAACTTTTATCCGTAATTTTGCCGGACAACAACATCACCGCGGGGCCCACGAGCGGCCAACCGGCACAACAAGAAGAAACAACAACCATTAAACATCAAACTCTATGAAGACAATCAAATTCCTGCTCTGCGCCATGCTCCTGATGGGCAGCAGCTGCGTATGGGCCCAGTCGCCCAGCCTGGAAGACATGACCGACAAGCAGGCCAGTGCCTACTTCCAGCAGAAGATCAACGAACTGAATGCCGAGATCAAGCTTGTCAACACCAAGCTCAAGGCCGACAAGGGCAGCGTGGAGCTGCACAATCAGCTGGACAACTGCAAGAAGGAACTGAGCATCGCCAAGCGAATCAAGAAGACCATCGACACCTCCATCAAGGAGCGCGAGAAGGCCGACAAGGCCTTAGCTGCAGCCGAGAAGGCCATGGAGAAGGCCGAGAAGGCCAAGGAAAAGGCTAAGGAGCAGGCCAAGAAGGCTGAGACCGCAGCACGCGAGGCCCTCAAGGCTCGCCAGTAAGCCGGAAGAAACAAGAAAAAGGAATTTTGCGATTTTTGCGTGAAACGAAGAATCTGAAACAACAACGAAAAAGCCATGGGCCTGCCCCCGACACGGAGGGCAGGCCCATGTTTGTTTCAATACCTTGTTTTATTACCTTGCCTTGGTGTAATAATCCACGATGCGACGGATGGCACGGTCGCAAACAGGACAGAAGACGGGAGCCTCGTTGATCTTCATGCGACACTCCTGCGTGGGACGGTAGACGCCCTTGCTCTGATAGCCGCCGCCCTCGTAGACGCCAACCTTGGTATAGAGATCCTTGCCGTCGGGCACGGATATCCTGACACCGTTCACCACCTCATCCCTGGCACCTGCCACATCGCCGCCGAGCATATCCTGCCACTTGCTGCCAAAGTTGACAAGGGTGGTAAGGTTGGGCTCCCAGGGCTCCGTGTCGGCCGGATACATGGTCTCGTACTGGTCATCATAGAAGTACTCGTCGCCCAGTCCGCCAAAGCTGTGACCAAACTCATGCACAATGACGGGACGTGTCTTGGCATGGTGGGCCGAGGACATCATGTAGCTGTTGTAGATGCCGCCACCGCCATAGTTGTCGGTATTGGCCAGGATGATGACATGCTCGTAGGGAATGCCGGCCAGGGCATCGTGCACACGCTTGAGTTTCAGCGTGGTAAGGTAGCGCTCGCTGTAGAACGTATCATAGTTGCTGCCCAGCACGGTATTCTTCCAGATACCGCGATGCGGAATGCTGACGCCACTCTCCTGTGAGGGAGAGAACACGGCGATGAAATTGAACTTCGCTGCCAGCGACCTGAAAGGCTCGTGGGTCAGGAACGCATCCACACTCATCCAGCAGTCCTTCCAGAAGAGGTCCATGTCCTCCTCGGTGTAGCCCTCGGCCAGAATGGCCACATCAATGGCGTCACGACTCTCCCCGCCCTTGTGAATGTACTTCCAGGGCAAGACACCCTGCTCACCGATATGCCGTATCAGGATATCCTTGGGATCCACCCGGTGCGTCAGTCGGGCCGTCTCCTTGTTGTGTGTGTCGGACAGGGTGACGGTCACATCCACGGGCCGCTTGGGGAAGGGCATGAGGAATACATTCTCAAAACTCTTCCATCCCCGCGTTGCCTCCTCGCTGGTTTGCCATTCCTGAAAAAGTGTACTGAAGGAATAGCGGTACAGGACGTCCTGCGTCTGCGGATCGGTCACGGTAAGCTGACCGTTGCCCAGGATGAGCAGGCTGTCCAGGTTGCCCCGACGGCCATACCAACCGGGACTCTGACTCAGTTCGTCCAGTGAGATCTGCTGATGACGGTTGTCGCCTGCAAAGTTATAATCCAGTCGCAGGGTCCTGTCCAGGAAATGGTCGCTGAATCGCTGTGCGCTGGCAGTCAGCGAGATGAGTGCCAGAAGGAACGCGGATATGATTTTCTTGTGCATGAGTAGTTGGTTTTTTACGGTTATTCCTGTGCAAAAATAGCAAGAAAAAGGCAACAAAACAAGAATTATCACTATTTTTTAGGCACTTACGTTTAAACCTTTTCCCGCCGCAACCATCCATATAATGTAAAAGTCAGCCAATTATTGTTCAACCTATAAATTCTATCAACGATGAAGAAGATCCTTTTCGCCCTTGTGGCAATGCTTGTGACCATTACGGCTTCAGCCCAGTTCCAGGGTGGCGGTCAGCAGAGAAGGCAGATGAATCCCGAAGACATGGCCAAGCGTCAGGCCGACCAGATCAAGGAAACCTGCAACGTCAATGACGACCAGTACAAGAAGCTCTATGACTATTTCCTGGGCGAGAGCAAGGTTCAGGCAGCTCGCATGGACAGCATCCGCAAGGCCATGGAGGCTGGTGGCCAGCAGGCTCAGCCCGGTCAGGGTATGCGCGGCGGTTTCAACCGTGAAGAGATGCAGAAGCGCCAGGAGGCTCAGCTGAAGGTGCTCAAGGGCATCCTCACCGAGGAGCAGATGGCAGCCTACACCAAGGCACAGGAGGAGCGTCGCTCTCGCTTCGGCCAGGGTGGTGGCCAGGGCTTCGGCGGTGGCCAGGGCTTTGGTGGCGGTCAGCGTCGCCAGCGCCAGCAGCAGTAAGCCAATTTATGCTCACCCACATAAATTCCCGAGAGGGCGGTTCTCAATAAGGAGAGCCGCCCTCTCACCTTACAAATCCCTTTACACACATTAATCGCAAAACTATCCTTCAATGTTTCACCACACTGCTTATCACATTCTTCCACAACAAGTTATGGTGAAGGATCCTATATTTCAACGAAGCCACCAGATGTTTCACCAAAGACCACCCATACACATCAGAAAAGAAGAGATGTAACATGGAGAAGGACGAATGTAACATAGACAAGGACGAATGTAACATAGACAAGGACGGATGTAACATAGACAAGGACGGATGTAACACGCAATTAACCGGGCATAAGATGCAGGCAGTATGCCGAATGAGATAACCAACCAAGGTTAGTTAATCAAGCAACCTTGGTCAATTGATTAAGCAACCAAGGTCAATTGATTAAGCAACTTTGGTCAATTATTCAATTAACCTGGGTTGATTATCCTTGCAACCCTATTTCCTACACCATAGCATCGTCCGGCGAAAATGCAGAACCGAGGTGAAGGATGTGAGATAGGATGAAACACAGGATGTTTCACCGCATCAACCTGTTCACCAGCAACTTAGCCAACAAGGTGAAGGATTGAAACATACTTTTCCATTTCTGCATGTAACGCGCGCGACAAACCCGTAACCTACAATCATATCAACAGACAGAGGCAGCCATCCGCATATTTTACCCCGATTATTTGGCGTTATCAGCTAAAAATACTAATTTTGCAGCAAACAACCAATCCCAAACCAAAATATGCACAGCAGCGCAGTTACCAGAGGAGATGTTGTTTCAATTCAAAAAACAGACATTATGGCAATAGCAATCAGACCTATACCTGTACTGACAGGTGAAACGGCAGAACGTTTTGAGGACATGGTGGAAAGTAGTCGCCAGACATCTTTAACGGTAATTCCTGACAATCTCCGTCAAGCAATACGCCACATGCAACAACGTTCAAAGGATGTGGTAATTAAAATACCTGTACATTGAACATGACGGTATACCCTTACGACATAAACGAGAACTGTGTCATTGTAAGACTGACACCAGACATTGCATCGCTTCCATTTACATGTGGTGACACTGAAGGTGACAAAGATCTGGAAGACTTCTTTCACAATCAGGCTATACCTTTTGCACAGGAGAGACTTGGACAGACTTACTGCGTAATAGACAACGAAGGCGAAGAGGCAAAACTTGTCGCTTTCTTCACATTATCAAACGATAGTATAAAGACAACCTTTATACCCAAGAAGGCTGTAAATAAAATAGAGAGGAAAATACCAGGAAGGAAACACCTTCATACATACCCTGCTGTACTTATTGGCCGCCTTGGTGTCAGCAAGGATTATCAAGGCAAAGATTTCTTGATTGGCCAACAAGTAATCAATTTCATAAAGGTATGGCTGATGGACGATGACAACAAGACCGGTTGCAGGTTCCTTGTGGTCGATGCCTATAACAAACCCAACGTACTTGCCTTCTATGAGCGTAACAAGTTCAAATATCTTTATGCCGACGAAGAAACCGAACGTACAGAGCAACACATTCCGTTGGATGCCGAAAGAATCCATACACGACACATGTTTCTTGACTTGCTCCACACAGAAATCCTACCCATGCCAGACATCGACTAAATTCAACACACCTACTAACTAGAACAAGAAATCATCCGGCAAGGCGGGAATGCTTTGCCGGATGATTGCCGTTTTTCAGTTCTTCATGTTGCCCGAAAGGCAAGGAAAATACGAGAAACACCAGGCCTATGGGCAGACGGCGCGGATGGATCGACCGGGTATGCTATTTCCTTGGTCTTCCCATCACCTCCTGCGCTTAACGCAACAAGCGGCAGAGGGGAAATCTTCGCAAAAATACATTATTTTATCCATCCCACCAAATGCAAGGCAAAGAATTTGGAATTATCGGACGAAATCACTAACTTTGCAAGAACAAGACTGCAAGGCAAATGCGAAAGAAGGAAAGATACGAGCGACTGATTGCATACTTCCAGGAAACGATGCCGGTGGCCGAGACTGAGCTGCACTTTGGCAACCCGTTTGAGTTGCTGGTGGCCGTGATGCTGAGCGCGCAATGCACAGACAAGCGGGTGAATATGGTGACGCCTGCCCTCTTTGCCGCCTACCCCACCCCTGAGGCACTGGCACAGGCAACGGAGGAGGAGGTCCTGGG
>JAZRVZ010000147.1:0-16423 GCA_045599425.1 Bacteroidaceae bacterium
GCAGTATGTTTCATGATTGCTTGTTGTTTTATATTATAAATTATTTTTACACATCATTTTATATTATCTATCAATGTCTTGACGCATAGTCCTTATTTTGACACAAAGTTAAGGAATCATCCAATACATTGCAAGGAAAGACCCGCATAAAGTTGTCCTGAATGACATTTTCCAGTTTTGAAAGAGGCATTTCCAGTTCTTCCGCCACCTTATTATATATAATGGACACCGAAATTTCCTGGTCGTCAGTTTCAAGGAAGAGTCGGTTGGGCGGACAAGTCCTCAGTGCCTCTGCATTGTGCTTCAATCCGAAGGAAATATACAATCCTTGCTTAATCAACTGACATGCCTGCTGGGACTTGCCACGGAATCCATGAAATATCCATGGCTGACGGGGCTTCATTTCCTTCCTGATACGAAGAATCTCCTCCTGTGCCTTTACACAATGAATGATGAGCGGCAGGGAGAGTCGTTCGCTATGCATGACCTGAAACCGGAACATTCGTTCCTGAAGATCCAAGGGTACGGAACAAAGTTTGTCCAAACCACATTCGCCTATACTTATAAACCGATTGTCAACAATCCTTCTTTCAAAGTCAACTATCAGTTGCTCAGCATTTTCAGTGGTTATGTCCCAGGGATGTATGCCCAGGTTATGCACATTTTGCTGCAGAA
Source organism: Bacteroidaceae bacterium (assembly GCA_045599425.1). GTDB lineage: Bacteria > Bacteroidota > Bacteroidia > Bacteroidales > Bacteroidaceae > Physcousia. The sequence continues at coordinate 676 of JAZRVZ010000147.1, forward strand.
CTTCCCCGCCAGCCAGTGATGCGTGATGTGCGTGGATATCAACAAACATACTTCACTTATTTCTCTATCCTCTCAGCTGACGGTTGAATTCCCAGATGATAATGCCTGCCGTTACACTCACATTCATGCTGTGCTTGGTGCCATACTGTGGAATTTCTATGCAGCCGTCCGAGTTATCGACAACCTGTTGCTGAACACCCTTTACCTCGTTACCCATAATCACGGCATAGCGTTTATCCTTGTCTACCTGTAAGTTAGGCAGCAGCGTACTACCCTCGCATTGCTCGATGCTAAGTATGATATAACCCTCCCTGCGCAAGTTATCAACACATTGCAGGGTATCTTCATAATACTCCCAGGCCACGCTGTCCTCTGCCCCAAGAGCCGTCTTGTGAATCTCAATGTGAGGCGGACGGGCCGTAATGCCACACAGACAGATACCCTCCAGCCGGAAGGCATCACTGGTGCGGAACACGCTGCCCACATTATAAAGGCTCCTTACATTATCCAGCACTACAACCAGGGGAAGTTTCTCTGCCTCCCTGAACTCCTCCGCCGTAATACGGTTCATTTCCGTTACCTTCAGCTTGCGCATCATACTATCTGTTTTTTATAAATTTGCTGTTTACAATTCAAATCATGTACCTTATCATTCAGGTTCCTGTTCATAACCTATATGCAAAGGTACAAAATTAGGTTGAAAGGCGGTTCATAATGCGTTGAAAAATACAAAGGATAATATTTGGCCATGTGAAAAAGAGGGTGTGTAATCAAAATAGGGAAATAAAAAAATAAGTTAGGATAAAGTTAAAAGATAGCTTTAGACGAATTTTTAGTGAATTATATACCGTAATATTGGCATAAAGTTGTTAACTTTGCAGTTGTGAACAACATGTGAATAACTTTCCCGCTGAAGGATGCAAAGTCCAACAAAACAAAAGGGAGTGAGGTGATGGCCCGGTGTGCATAGCCAGTGCATAAAGTTTTGCCTCAAAACCATAACTTAATATGCAAGGAAATACAAGAAAACTTATGGACGCTATTGACAGGCTATCATTATCATCATAAATTTGTCGCATTAAAAATAAAAAGAAAAAATAAATTATAATAAGTATGATGGTTGATAAAAATTGGGAGGAAAAGGGTTACGTAACCGAACCCATCCCCGAAGGCACCGATATCAAGGCCGAGATCCGCAGAATGTGCAAGGAGAAGAATGCCGTGATCATGGCACACTACTATACGGACGGCGAAGTGCAGGACATTGCCGATTTCATTGGCGATTCGCTGGCGCTGGCCCAGAAGGCCGCCCAGACGGATGCGGACATCATTGTGATGTGCGGCGTACACTTCATGGGTGAGACCAACAAGATCCTTTGTCCGGACAAGAAGGTGCTGGTGCCGGACCTGAAGGCTTCCTGCTCGCTGGCTGAAAGCTGTGATGCGAAGGAGTTCAAGGAGTTTGTTGAGGCACATCCCGGACATACGGTTATCAGCTACGTCAACACCACGGCTGCCACCAAGGCACTGACGGACATTGTGGTGACCAGCGGCAATGCACGCAAGATTGTGGATGCCCTGCCCCAGGACGAGAAGATCATCTTCGGTCCCGACCAGAACCTGGGTAACTACATCAACAGCATAACGGGTCGTAACATGGTATTGTGGCACGGTGCGTGTCATGTACACGAGAAGTTCTCATTGGAGAAGATTATGGCGCTCAAGGCCGAGCATCCCGGAGCCAAGGTGCTGGTACATCCCGAGTGCAAGGGTCCCGTGGTGAAGGTGGCCGACAAGGTGGGCAGTACCGCTGCCCTGCTGAAGTTCAGTCAGGAGGACGAAGCCACCGAATTCATCGTGGCTACCGAGAGTGGAATCCTGCATGAGATGCAGAAGGCCTGTCCCGGGAAGACCTTCATTCCCGCTCCTCCCAATGACAGCACCTGTGCCTGCAATGAGTGCAACTATATGAAGCTCATCACGATGGAGAAGCTATACAACTGTCTGAAGTATGAGTGGCCTGCCATCGAGGTGGATCCAGAGGTGGCCAGGGAGGCCATCAAGCCTATCAACAGGATGCTGGAGATGAGTTGATCATGACTAATAAAAAATAAAAATTAGCTTGGAAGAGCTCCCGCAGATTATATCCGACCTGTCGCTCATCCTGATTGTTGCAGGAGTGGTGACCATCTTGTTCAAGCGCCTGAGGCAACCTCTGGTGCTTGGATACATTGTGGCCGGATTCCTGGCTGGGCCGCACATGCCCTACACACCCACGGTGGATGACATGACATCAGTGAACATCTGGAGCCAGATTGGCGTGGTGTTCATGATGTTTGCCCTGGGCCTGGAGTTCTCTTTCAAGAAGATAGTGAAGATGGGTATGGCACCCGTCATTGCGGCCCTCAGCATCATGACCTGCATGATATGTGTGGGCGGTGCCGTGGGATCGCTGTTTGGATGGTCGGATATGGACCGCCTCTTCCTGGGCGGTATGCTGGCCATGAGCAGTACCACCATCATTTACAAGGCTTTTGACGATCTGGGACTCCGGACAAAGAAGTTTGCCGGTGGTGTGATGAGTGTCCTTATTCTGGAGGATATCCTTGGCATTCTGCTGATGGTTATCCTTTCGGCACTGGCTGCAAGCCAGCGGTTTGAGGGGGGACAGCTGGCTCTCAGCCTCTTCCAACTGGGATTCTTTCTGCTGCTGTGGTTTGTGGTGGGCATCTATCTCATTCCGCTTTTCCTGAAGAAAAACAGCAGGTTCATCAACTCCGAGACCCTGCTCATCGTCAGCGTGGGCCTGTGCTTCGCACTGGTGGTGGTGGCTTCCAATGTGGGTTACAGTCCGGCATTCGGTGCCTTCATGATGGGCAGCATATTGGCAGAAACGGTTGAGGCAGAGCGTATTGAGCATGCTATAGGTTCGGTGAAGGACCTCTTTGGTGCCATCTTCTTCGTGTCCGTGGGTATGCTGGTTGATCCTTCCATACTGCTGCAGTACTGGTTGCCCATTCTGGCCATTACGGTGGCCATCATCCTAGGACAGAGCATCTTCGGAACACTGAGTTTCGTACTGTCCGGACAGACCTTGCGAGGCGGTATGCAGAGTGGATTCAGCATGGCGCAGATAGGCGAGTTTGCCTTCATCATCGCTGCCCTGGGTGAGTCAAAGGGTGTAACCAGCAGCTTCCTCTATCCCGTTGTTGTTGCGGTGAGCATAGTGACAACCTTCCTTACACCTTATATGATAAAGGCATCACTGCCGGCTCACAGGTTCATAGAGAGGCTGATGCCGGAAAAGTTGGTTACGGCCATCAATGAACGTAACAATCAGGGTGATACGTCGAACACGGTGAAGGAGGAAGTTCCTACGGTCCGTTCTGTATGGCACAAGTTGGTGGGTATACTGATCCGTCAGTTTGTGGTGTATATGGTGGTCACGGTGGCCATCATTGCCATCAGTCTGCCTACCGTACTGCTTACTTGCCGTTCCATCTTCGGGCACTGGGTGGGTAATGCGGTATGCGGAGTGCTTACCCTGCTGTTCATATCACCCTTCCTGCGTGCCGTGGTGATGCGCAAGAATCATTCCAGGGAATTCAAGTACCTGACGAGGCATGGCAACGGACATCTGCTGATGTTGTCGTTCACCATCCTCATTAGGTTTGCATTTGCCGTCATGGCTGTCTACTATGTCCTGAACTATCTCTCACCCTTCTGGTGGCCCTGGCATGTGCTGGCATCGGTGGTGATTGTAGTGTTGATGTGCAGGAGTCGTATGGTAAAATATACCAGCATACGCATTGAAAGGACTTTCAGGCAGAATCTTTCCCGGAGAGATATCCTGTCGGCCATGAACGATGGTACGCCCACCTATGCCCGTCGCCTGCAGAGCCGGGATCTGCATCTGGTGAGACTTACTTTGCCCGTCAACTCCGAATGGGGCGGCAGGACACTCATGGACCTGCAGTTCGGCAAGGAGGATAATGTGCTGGTAGCTGCCATTCTGCGTGGTGAGATGCGCATCAATATTCCAAGCGGAAACACCATGCTTTTTCCACGCGACGTGATAGAGGTGGTGGGTGATGATGCCAGCGTGGAAATGATATCGCGGCGTATGCAGAGCGAGGTAACGGAAATGGATGGAAATACTTCGCCGCTTCAGCTGAAGGACATCCTGATTGACTCTGACTCGCCCTACCTGGGCATCCGACTGAAGGACAGCGGAATAAGGAATGACCTGAACTGCATGGTCATTGGCTTTGAGGAAGAGGATGGATCGCTTTCCATTGCCTCTGCCGACCACGTATTCAGGTCGGGTGACAGGATGTGGGTGGTATTGGCCAATGCTTAGCTGAAAAGGATTTTTAAAAGATCCCGCAGTAGCAAGGAATAAAATACATTATATAATATTGGTGAACACATTTAAATAAGGAAACACATAATACATTATATTATAATGAGACACACAAGACTTATCTCAGCCTTTTTCGCGTTTCTATTATCGTTTTCAACCGGAATACTGGCACAAGGTTCCCTGCGTGAGGTGAACGGCTATGCGGGTATTTCTCCCTTGCCTCAGGAAATGAAGCAGGGAAACATAGCTTTCACCATGCCCAAACCCAAGACTGTGAAGGTAAGGAAGGGAATAGTGGGAAAGTGGTCCGTGAGGAAGTACTCGGACAGGGTTCCCAAACAGAAGGAAGGATATTACCTGAAGATCAGCAAGCACGAGATTGTATTGGCTGGACGCGATGCCGCAGGACTTTTCTATGCGGAGCAGACCCTGGCACAGATTATGGAAAAGGGTGGTGCAATACTGGAAACAGAGATAAGGGACTGGCCCTCAGTGGACTGTCGTGGTTCAATTGAGGGATTCTATGGCAATCCCTGGAGTCATCAGGACCGCATCCGTCAGTTCCAGTTCTATGGAAGAAACAAGATGAATACCTATGTATATGGTCCGAAGGACGATCCCTACCATCGTCGTCACTGGCGTGATCCGTATCCGGAGAAGGAAGCCATACAGTTGGCCGAACTGGTGAAGGAAGCCAGGAAGAACCATGTACAGTTTGTATGGGCCGTCCATCCCGGACTTGATATTCAGTGGAACAGGCAGGACAGCCTGGCCATTTTAAAGAAACTGGAGTCGGTATACAGCCTTGGAGTACGTACGTTTGCCGTATTCTTTGACGACATTGGCGGTGAGGGAACCCGTGCTGACAAGCAGGCTGGTCTGATGAACTATATCACGCAGAAGTTTGTGTGGAAGCACAAGGATGTGAAGCCGCTGATTCTCTGTCCCACGCAGTATAACAAGGGATGGAGTCATGGTGACTATCTGAATACCCTGGGTTTCCTGATGTATCCTGAAATCCGCATTATGTGGACGGGCAACTCGGTGGTGGACATGATTGAAAGCAATGACATGGAATGGATAAACGGACAGATCAACCGAAAGGCTTTCATCTGGCTGAACTATCCCGTAAACGACTATTGCCAGAGCAGGATACTGATGGGCAAGACCTATGGCAACGGACTGGATATTGCCGACAAGGTGAGTGGTTTCTGCTCCAATCCCATGGAATATGCCGAGGCTTCAAAGGTAAGTCTTTACAGCATTGCTGACTATACCTGGAATATGGGTGCCTATGATGCACAAAGCAGTTGGGAGCGTGCCATCAAGGTACTGATGCCCACGTCGGCCGAGGCTTTCAAGGTGTTCTGCGAGAATAATGTGGACCTGGGCGTAACGGGACATGGTCTGCGCAGGGAAGGTGAGAGTCCTGCATTCCGTCCCTATCTGGATTTGCTGGGTACCCGTGCTTCATCCGTCACAGCTGACAATGGCAAGAGCAGGAAGGAACAGGGTTACGAGGCAACGAGGCAACTTTGCCAGACCATCGACTTTGACAAGCTGAATGGACAGTTCAGAGAGTTAACCTGGGCGGCATATACATTGCTTAACGACTCTGTCAATCAACCTGATATGATCCGTGAGATTGCTCCCTGGCTGCAGGCCATGTACCATGCCGGTGTACGTGGCATTGATGTGACGGAGGAGGCCCAGGCCCTGTTGAACAGGGAAAGCGACAAGTTCATCTATTATTACAACAACTATCACGACAATGAGACGAAGCAGAAGAAGTTGCGCAGCCGTGATTTTGAGGGTAGCATCGTAAAGGCACAGCCTGCCTTCTCGGGTGATGTGGTAACTCCCTTGCTGAAACAGTTGACTGACACGCTCATATCGCTCTATAAGATGCAGTATGTGGAGCATTGGGATGTATTTCCACATGGCGCATTGCCTGATGGCGACTACTTTATCATCTATGATGGCAAACTGCTGACTGACTCGCTTGCCTCACCTACGCAGACAGGGGACTTCCCCGTGTTCAAGGCGGAGCGCGATGTCATCAATCCACAGCGCCAGCTGTGGCATTTTGCCTACAATGAGAAGACGGAGTCCTATAACATTACCAATGTGCAGGACGGTCGCTATATCAATGAGGCAGGTTCCTTCTGGCGTGACATGCAGGTCAATCCCTTTGATCCTGAGTATCATTCCTTCAGCATAGAGCAGGAAGGCGACCGCTTCTCCATCCGTCAGACGGGAAAGGGTGGAAACAGATACTGGCAGAGCAACGGCAGACGAATCAATGCAGGCAATCCGTCCAATCCGTTCCTCTTCCAGATAGTATCAAAGGAAAGCTTCGGTAAATAAAAAGCAGACAATTATATAGTAAGGATTATGGATAGCTGTGAGTATGTTTCTCTCAGCTATTCTTCCTTCAGCAGAATATCCATTAGTTCCTCCATACCCTGACTTGCACCCTTTTTGATATGGTTGATCCTATGGAAACCGGAGAAGCTTACATCCTTTGGATCAATGAGATAGATGGGTGAGGAATCGGGTACGTAGTTCAGCAGACCGGCTGCTGGATAGACATTCAGACTGGTACCTATGACAATATAGATGTCAGCCTTTGAAGTCTCCATGATGGCATCCTCGATGCGCGGAACAGCCTCGCCGAACCACACGATGAAGGGACGTATCTGACTGCCATCCCCGGCCAGGTCGCCCATCTTCACTTCAAGGTGGTCGTCATCCAGGGTACGGATGTAGCGGGGATCATTGGGCGAAATACTGCTGGTGACCTTCATCAGTTCGCCGTGCAGATGGATGACATTCGTACTTCCGGCACGCTCATGCAGGTTGTCCACATTCTGGGTTACTACGGTTACCTGGAAGTGTTTCTCCAGTTCGGCCACCAGTTCATGTCCCCTACAAGGCTTTACACCGGACAGCTGCATGCGGCGTTCGTTGTAGAAACGTGTCATCAACTCCGGATCCCTGTACCATCCCTCAATGCTGGCCACGTCCTCCACCCTGTACTGTTCCCACAATCCATTGTTGTCACGGAAGGTACTGATTCCGCTCTCGGCACTCATGCCTGCTCCTGTCAAAACTACAACTTTCTTCATAATCCGATTGTGTTTTAATTGTTTTCTATGTGATTTGACCTATTTATTTCGCAAAAATACTAAAAAAAACATAACTATAGACATTAAATCAAAGTTTTCTTGTAACTTTGCAGACTGGAATCATACATTATAAAATTATATGGATAAGATCAGTTATGCGCTGGGTATGGGCATTGGCCACCAGCTGAAGAGCATGGACATCGAGAATTTCAGCGTAGAGGACTTCACCCGCAGTATCTGCGACGTGCTGGAGGACAAGCCTACGGCAATGAATGCACGCGATGCCCAGGTAATGCTCAACGAGTATTTTGCCAAGAAGGAACAGGAGCAGTCACAGCAGGCCATTGCTGACGGCAAGGTTTTCCTGGAGGAGAACGGCAAGCGTGAGGGTGTGGTAACCACCAAGAGCGGACTGCAATATGAGGTAATCACCGAGGGCAGCGGCAAGCAGCCCAAGGCTACGGACAAGGTGCGCTGCCACTATGAGGGCAAGCTGATAGACGGTTCCGTATTCGACAGCAGCTACCAGCGCGGCGAACCTGCCGACTTCGGACTGAATCAGGTCATTCCCGGTTGGACCGAGGGAGTGCAGCTGATGAAGGAAGGTGCCAAGTACCGTTTCTATATTCCCTACCTGCTGGGTTATGGCGAGCGTGGTGCCGGAAGCAGCATTCCTCCCTACAGCACCCTGATCTTCGACGTTGAGCTGATCAAGGTACTTTGAATAGAAAATAAAAAATCAGAAAATAAAGTAATATGAAGAAGTTTTTAGTTGCAGCTGCTGCCTTGTCAGCAGTGGTATTCGGTGCCTGCGAAGGCGGTGCCGGTTCAAAGATGAGCACTTTAGGCGGTAACAGTAAGGCCGAGCTGGCCAACGATGTGGATACCATCTGCTACGTCATCGGTAACCTGAACGGTAAGCAGATGAAGAGCAATATCTTCTCCAAGGAGGGTATGGGTATCGACTCTGCCTACATCGGCGAGTTCCTGAAAGGCGTGATGGAAGGTGCAGGTGACAATATCTCTGCCAAGGATAAGGCCCACCTGGCCGGTGTTTCCATGGGCTTTGAGATGAGACAGTACCTGGAGAAGGGTATCAAGTCTGAACTGTACGGTCGTGATGACTCTACCCACACCATCAACACCAAGGACTTCCTGGCAGGTATGGTTGCCGGTATTACCGACGGTGAGTCACGCGTGAAGGGTGAGGAATACATGCTGCAGATGATGGTTCGCGAGAAGATCAGCAAGATCTATGAGGAGACCCGTGCACAGCAGAATGCCGGCTACAAGAAGGAAAACGAGGATTTCCTGGCCAAGATGGCCAAGAAGGAAGGCGTAAAGGAACTGGCTGACGGTATCTACTATGAGGTAGTGACCGAGGGCACCGGTGCCGTTCCTACTGAGACTCAGCAGGTAAAGGTTCACTATGAGGGTAAGACTATCGACGGTAACGTATTTGACAGCAGCATTGAGCGCGGCGAGCCCATCGAGCTGATGCCCACCCAGGTCATCCCCGGTTGGACCAAGGCCCTGACCAGCATGCCCGTAGGCAGTAAGTGGATTGTCTACATTCCCTATGCCCAGGGTTACGGTGAGGACGGCTACGGCCCCATCAAGGGTTTCTCAACCCTTATCTTCACCATCGAGCTGCTGGATATCATCGAGGATAACAAGTAATTCTGACGGATAGCTGAGATTATGCGTACATTGAAATTACTCGTTCTTCCCGCCCTGATGCTTTGCAGCCTTACCATTTCGGCTCAGACCAGCAACAGCAAGAAGGCAAAGGAAAAGACTGAGAAGACAGCCAAGAAGACCTCAAAGAAATCCAATAAAGGTGAGACACCTGTTGAGGTAGTGGATACTGTCAGCATTGATGAATTCAGCTTCCATTTCGGTCGTGCCAATACCAACGGACTGAAGTCCTACCTGGTTCAGCGCATGGGCATCGATGTGAAGTACATGGAGGATTTCATGAAGGGATTCGAGCAGGGCAACCTTACCGAGGAGGATAAGCGCATGAAGGCCCGTCTGGCTGGCATGGAGATCCGTGAGCAAGTCAACGAGCAGGTCATTCCCCAGGCATCTGCCCAGATTGATGAGGAAAACGACAGACTGAACCATGCCAGGTTCATGGAAGGATTCCGTGCCGGTATCCTGGAGACTGAGGTTCCCGGTATTGATATGGACAGCACCCAGGTCATCGTACGTAAGAACATCGAGTACTATCACAAGGCTCAGATGGAGGCCAAGTATGGTGACAACCGCAAGGCCGGCGAGGAGTTCCTGGCCAAGAATGCCAAGGAGAAGGACGTGAAGGTGACCGCGAGCGGCCTTCAGTACAAGATCCTGACCAAGGGTACGGGTGATGTTCCTGTTGTAAGCGACAAGGTCAAGGTTCACTATCGAGGCACCTTGCTGGACGGAACTGAGTTTGACAGCAGCTACAAGCGCGGCGAACCCACTTCCTTCGGTTGCGGTCAGGTGATTTCCGGATGGACCGAGGCACTCACCATGATGCCTGTGGGCAGCAAGTGGATGCTCTACATTCCCTACGACCTGGCATACGGTGATTGTGAGACCGGCAGCATCAAGCCTTTCAGCATGCTGATCTTCGAGGTTGAACTGCTGGATATAGAGAAATAATAAGTCGCATAGAAGGTTCTGTTGACTTAAAAAGACAAGTAAAGACACCGAATAGGACATTCGGTGTCTTTTTTTTTGTTAAAATAGTACAAGGTATTGATATTTTGCCTATCTTTGCTTACATATTGTAATCTATAACACAGTAGAAATGGAAAAGATTGACAAACTTGACATGAAAATATTGGAGATCATCTCCAATAATGCCCGTATTCCCTTCAAGGATGTTGCTGCAGAGTGCGGTGTAAGCCGTGCTGCCATCCATCAGCGTGTACAGCGCCTCATTGACATGGGTGTGATTGTTGGTTCAGGCTATCATGTCAATCCTGTCAGTCTCGGCTACAACACCTGTACCTACATCGGTATCTCCCTGGAGAAGGGCAGTATGTACAACTCTGTATGCGAGGCACTGAGCAAGATGCCCGAGATTGTGGAGTGCCATTATACCACAGGTCCCTATTCCATGCTGGCCAAGCTCTATGCGCGCGACAATGCCCATCTCATGGAACTCCTTAACGGCAGCATCCAGGAAATACCCGGTGTAATCAGTACTGAAACCCTCATATCCCTGAAGCAGAGCATCAAGAAGGAGGTACCCATTGGTGAGCAGCATGCAGAGTCACAGCCGAGTCTGGAAGAAGTATAACATATTTCCACCTTATATTATATATGGTAGGTTCTATGGATCAGGTCCGGAATAGAATGCTACCTGCGGTGTAACTTAAAATCCAATTTATAGAATATACCATATATGCCATTTCCTGATTTCAACTGGAGGGCAGCCTGTGAAAGGCTTCATGATGGCTTTCCAGGATACCGGCGTCGTCCCGTGATAGGTATCACGGGCAATTTTGGCGACAAGGGATGCGAACTGGCTGAAGGTTATTACCAGTCGGTCCTGGAGGCGGGTGGCACTCCCGTCATTATTCCTCCCTATGAGGATCGTGACGCCCTGCTTTCCACCCTGGATCAGATTGATGCCCTGCTCCTTTCAGGTGGTGGAGACATGAATCCGCTGTTCGTGGATGAGGATCCCGTGCCAGGTCTTCATGGCATCAATCCCCGTCGTGATCTCAGTGAACTGCTGCTCGTGCGTCTGGCCTTTGACCGTCAGATTCCCATGCTGGGTATCTGCAGGGGTATTCAGATGATGGCCACTGCCCTGGACGGCTCTGTCTGGCAGGATCTGTACAGCCAGTACCGGGATGCCCCGCTCATCAAGCATTCCCAGGACCTGGACCGCTGCCATGCCTCGCACAGGGTGAGTGTGGAGAAGGGTTCACTCCTGGAACGTATCATGCGTGAAAGCCTGCTTGTGAATGATGCCGGTAAGGCAGAACTTGCCGTCAACTCTTTTCATCATCAGGCCGTGCGTGATGCCGGACCCCGCCTTTGTGTTTCGGCCCGCAGTGCGGATGGAGTCATCGAGGCGGTTGAGAGTACGGAACATAAGTCCCTGCTGGGCGTACAGTGGCATCCCGAATGCTTCGTCCTGGCAGGAAACCGTATCATGATGCCTCTCTTTGAGTGGCTTGTAGGAGAGGCCGGGGAATACCGTCAGGCCAGGGATATCCATCAACGCATCATCACGCTTGACAGCCACTGCGATACTCCCATGTTCTTCGCGGAGGGTGTACGGTTTGACCATCGTGACGACCATGTGCTCGTTGACCTACACAAAATGAATGAAGGAGGCCTTGATGCTTCCATCATGGTGGCCTACCTGCCTCAGAAGGAGAGGGATGACGCCTCGCTCAAGGCAGCCACCCAATATGCGGATGACACACTCTCCAGGCTGGAGGAGATGATAGCGGCCAATGAACGTCATGTAGGCTTTGCCCGTACGCCCCAGGAGCTCCTTGCCCTGAAGCAGGAGGGCCGTAAGGCCATCATGAAAGGCATTGAGAACGGATATGCCATCGGCAGGGACCTGAGCCTGCTCACCCATTTCCGGGATCGCGGTGTGGTGTATATCACACTCTGCCACAATGGTGACAACGATATCTGCGACTCTGCCAGAGGCAAGGCAGAGCATGGCGGACTGAGTGCCTTCGGACGTGAGGTGGTACACGAGATGAACCGTCTGGGACTGCTTATTGACCTCAGTCATGCTGCTGAGAGCACCTTCTGGGACGTATTGAAGGAAAGCAGTCTGCCGGTAGTATGCAGCCACAGCAGCTGCAAGGCCCTCTGTGACCATCCCCGCAACCTCACTGACAGTCAGATGCAGGCCCTGGCCCAGCATGGCGGTGTGATGCAGGTTACCTTCTACGAGGGTTTCCTGCGCAGTGAGGGACAGGCCACCATAAAGGATGCCCTGAACCATATTGACCATGCCGTGCAGGTGATGGGCATTGACCATGTAGGTATCGGAACCGACTTTGACGGGGATGGTGGAGTACCAGGCCTGGCCAGCGCAAGCGAGCTTATCAACCTGACCCGCGGACTCCTTCACAGAGGATATACGTCCGGGGACATACAGAAACTTTGGGGAGGCAACTTCCTGAGAGTAATGAGAGAAAACCAGGAAAAAACTGAAAAATGAATATGATAAGGCAATTTCTATTTGGAATGGCATTCATGGCCTCGCTGGTCTCATGCAATGGCAAGGCCGGCAGTCAGGCCGGTTCGTCTGCGGACGAGCCACGTACTGCCGCGATGGAAGGTATGGCTGACTGTCCTGAATTTTCAGCCGACAGTGCCATGCAGTACATCAACAGGCAATGTGAATTCGGTCCGCGCGTTACAGGTACCGAGGCTCATGCCTTGTGCGGAGACTATATCGTCAGCCAGTTCAAGGCCATGGGTACTCAGGTCATTGAGCAGAAGGCAGAACTGACGGCCTATGACGGGACAAAACTGCCTGGTCGCAATATCATTGCCAGCATCAATCCCCAGGCCGACCAGCGCATCATGTTCTGTGCACACTGGGACTGCCGTCCATGGGCTGACAATGATGCCGACAAGGCCAATCACCATACGCCCATCCTGGCTGCCAACGATGCTGCCAGCGGTGTAGCCGTGATGCTGGAGATGGCTCGTGCCCTGCAGCAACAGCCCCTGAAGATGGGCATTGACTTCGTATGCTTTGATGCCGAGGACTGGGGCATGCCTCAGTGGGAGGATCGTGACGAGCCGGCCGACGGCGGCTGGTGCCTGGGTTCCAGGTATTGGGCCCAGCATCCTCATGTGTCCGGCTACTGGGCCCAGTTTGGCATACTGCTTGACATGGTGGGTGGACGTGGTGCCACCTTTGCACGCGAGAGTTATTCTGACTACTATGCACAGTCAGTAGTGGATCTGACCTGGGGCATCGCCTCAAGGCTGGGTTACTCCAATATCTTCCAGAACCGCGAAGGTGGAGCTGTGACGGACGATCATGTTCCCGTCAACCAGTACGCCGGCATTCCCTGCATCGACATCATCCCCAACTATCAGGGTACCATGGGCAGCAGTTTCGGTCCCACCTGGCACACGGTGAACGATACGCCGGAGAACATTGATCCTGCCATCCTCAAGGCCGTGGGACAGACCCTCCTGCAGGTTATCTGCTACGTGGATGCCCAGTAATTATCAATTTTCAAATTTAGTAAATGTCAATCAACGAGATACAAGACGAAGTCATTGAAGAGTTCGCTGACTTCGAGGACTGGATGGACAAATACCAGCTCCTGATAGATTTGGGTAGTGATGAACAGCCTCTGCCTGCTGAGTACAAGACCGAGCAGAACCTCATAGACGGCTGTCAGAGTCGTGTGTGGCTCCAGGCCGACCTGGTGGACGGCAAGGTGCAGTTCCAGGCCGAGAGCGACGCCCTTATCGTGAAGGGAATCGTGGCCCTGCTTATCCGCGTACTTTCCGGCCATACGCCCCAGGAAATCCTGGATGCCGACCTCTACTTCATCGAGCGGATCGGTCTGCGTGAACACCTTTCACCAACCCGTTCCAATGGTTTGCTGGCCATGCTCAAGCAGATGAAGCTCTATGCCCTGGCCTTCAACGCCAGATAATTTTCAACTCTTAGGCTTTGAAAATAGGTAACATAGACCTTGGCCATCGTCCTGTCATGCTTGCTCCCATGGAGGACGTCACGGACATCGGTTTCCGTCTGCTCTGCAAGCAGATGGGAGCCACCATGGTATATAGCGAGTTTGTGGCTGCCGATGCCCTGATCCGCATGGTCAACAAGAGTCTGCAGAAACTGCAGGTCTGTGAGGAGGAGCGTCCCGTAGCCATCCAGATTTATGGCAAGGAGGTGGAACCCGTGCGTGATGCTGCCCGCATCGTCGTGGAACAGGCCCACCCTGACGTGCTGGACCTCAATTTCGGCTGTCCCGTCAAGCGCGTGGCCGGCAAGGGTGCCGGAGCCGGCATGTTGCAGAATATCCCCAAGTTGCTGGAGATCACCCGTGCCGTAGTGGATGCCGTGGATGTACCCGTCACCGTCAAGACCCGCCTGGGATGGGACCATGAGCACCGTATCATCGTGGACCTGGCAGAACAGTTGCAGGATTGTGGCATTCAGGCACTTACCATACATGGAAGAACCCGGGCACAGATGTACACCGGCGAGGCCGACTGGACCCTCATAGGTGAAGTGAAGAACAATCACCGCATGCACATTCCCATCATTGGCAATGGTGACATCACCACGCCCGAGCGTGCCCGCGAGTGCTTCGAGCGCTATGGCGTGGATGCCGTCATGGTGGGTCGTGCCACCTTCGGCCGACCCTGGATCTTCCGCGAGATTGCCGAGCATCTCCATCCCGAACTCCCTCGTCTGGACATGAACACGCACTGGAAGATGGACGTCCTGCGTGAGCAGGTACGCCAGAGCGTAGCCCGCATCGACGAGTACCGTGGCATCCTGCACGTACGCCGGCACCTGGCAGCCTCTCCCCTTTTCAAGGGCATACCCAATTTCCGCGATACCCGCATCCGCATGCTCCAGGCCGAGACTACCGAGTCACTCTTCGCCATCATGGACGAGATAGAGGAATTGCTCCTGCGTGTCTGACATGCCAAACCATTCGGCTCCACCCCTTAACTAAAACATCACTGACTGAATAATCCCAAATAGTTCATCAGACCATGGATGTGATTTTGAATTATCTTTGTGTCAGCATTTGTAGCACATTGAATGAGCATAGGGGGTTCTATGTGATTGAAATGAGCTGCAAAGGATGCCAGAGAGAAGCAAAATCACGCCAATGTCGTCTAATGGACTATTTGGGATAATATATCCCTACCCTTCACCTGTATGCGCCAGAACCTCAGCATTTGCTGGGGTTCTGCGCATTTTTACCCTTCACCTACCTTTCACCTACCCTTCATCAAGCCTTCACTAAACCCTTCATGTCGAAAAGGTCCGTTTCTGCGCATGTACAGATTTTTACGGGCAAAATCTTGAATTATTGCGATTTTCTTCGTAATTTCGCTCCCGATACTTTACATGTCTAACTAAAAAAGGAGGTTCTTCCGCTTTTCTCGTTGGTCGGATAGGGTTTAGTCTGACTTGACAGTCTCATCCTTCATTCCAAGCAATAGGAGTTTGAAGTATTCGTCATCTCTATAACCATATGCTTTTCTCTTCAAGACTTTTATCTTGTTA
>JAZRVZ010000148.1:0-6643 GCA_045599425.1 Bacteroidaceae bacterium
ACATAGCCTATGTGCTTCTTGATCTGCCAGATGCTCTCTCCTGTGCCGCGCTTATGGCCGAAGAGCCGGATGTCGCAGGCATAGCTCTGGGGATTGTCGGCGCAGACCAGACTGAGCAGCGTGCTCTTGCCCGAGCCGTTCTCGCCGCTCAGGGCCCAGCGCTCACCCTCGTTCACCTGCCAGTCCAGTTCGTTCAGGATGGTACGTTCGCCGTAGCGGATGCTTACCTTGTTGAACTGCAGGATCTCACCGCCCTTCCTGGGGTAGAAACTCTCCTGGCTCATGTCCTTCCAGGGCAGGTCAAGGATCCACTGGCGCTTCTCCTCCTCCAGCGTGGCCACGGGTTTGGCGGCCTGTTGCTCCTGGTAGGCCTGGGCCGTCATCTTGTCCTTCAGGATGATGCCTTCAACGGGCAGCACATGGGTGATGAAGGAGGGTAGGGTGTCCGTCTTGCTCAGCACGAGGATGACCAGCAGGTTCGTCTCGTGGATGAGTCGTTCCAGGAGTCCGGACAGCTGGTCGCGCGTGGCGGCATCCAGTCCGATGAACGGATTGTCCATGATCAGTACACGCGGACCTGCCAGCAGGGTCTTCGTCAGCTGGAACTTGCGCAGCTCGCCGCTGGAGAGTGTGATGATGTACTTGTCCAGCAACGGGGCCAGGTTGAACATACCGTACAGATGGTCGCGGAACTCCACGTCACCGTGTTGTGCCGCAAAGGCCTGCTCCAGGAGCTGGCCTGCCGTGGGCGTACTTTCGTCGATGTCATGCTGGTTCCAGCGCTGCTGGTAGTAGTAGGTTCCGTCCTGCTCGCCGTAGGAGTCGCGGAATGTAATGTATTTGATGTTCTCGCTCACCAGTTTGTGCGTGGAGGGCGAGAAGTCGAAGCGTACCTCGTTCAGCAGGAGCGGGTAGCGCTGGGTGATGATGTCCACCAGGCGACTCTTGCCTGCGGCGTTGTCGCCTACGATGGCGATCTGCTCGCCTTCCCCGATGCAGAGGTTCACCGGCTCGGCCATCCTGTAGTCCGGGTGGCGCGTCACGCCGTTCTTTATCTCAATGATTGCCATATTATCTTTCTTACTTTACAATCTTTAGGTAACATTTATTGATTGAACGCAAAGACGCAAAGACGCAGAGTTTTTCCTTAAATTTCTTTGAAGCTCTAATAATTAAATCTTTGCGCCTTTGCGCCTTTGCGTTCAAATATATTTTTATAAAAACATTACGGCCTTAAATAATACCTTTCTTCCTGGCGAATTCCTTCCAGCTCTTCACCTTCGAGTCACTCTCCGGCCGTCCCATCTGCAGGAAGTGGCAGTAGGCGGCACCCAGGGCATCGCTGGCATCCATGTACTTGCCCATCTCCTCCGGGTCCAGCTTCAGCATGCGGCGCAGCATGTCTGCCACCTGTTCCTTGCTGGCCGTACCCATGCCCGTGATGGCCATCTTGATCTTCATCGGCGCGTACTCCGTGATGGGTACCTGGCGCTGTATGGCTGCCGCCATGGCCACGCCCTGTGCCCTGCCCAGCTTCAGCATGCTCTGTACGTTCTTGCCGAAGAAGGGGGCCTCGATGGCCATCTCGTCCGGCAGGTAGGATGCGATGATGCCGCTCACCCGATCAAAGATGTGACCCAGTTTCAGGTAGTGGTCCGGGAACTTGTGCAGGTCGATGACGCCCATGGCCAGCATCTCTGCCTTCCTTCCCTGTACCTTCAGCACGCCATATCCCATGATGTTCGTGCCAGGGTCGATGCCAAGGATAATCTTTTCAGTATCTTGTGTTGTCAAAGCCTTCGTCCTCCTATGCGTTTGTCCTCCTATGCCTTAGTCTCTTCCCTGCGGGTCGCGACTCGTCCTGTTCGCTGTTTGTCGCCAGGCGTGTTCAGCCCGCCAGACTTTATTTTTTAACTTTTAACTTCTCATATCCAGTGTCACGTCGTTCATCAGTGTGCTGAACCCCACGACGTTCTCACCGAAGGTCTGCAGCAGGTCGTCCACCAGGGCCTTGCCGTTCTGGGCATACCATTTCTGCAGCAGTGCTGTCGACTCCACCTCAAACTGCAGGGAGAAGCATTCCGTTTCGGGATCCTTGTGCGTCAGGATCTGCATCAGTCGGGCATTCCTGAGGATGCCGCCCTCCTGTGCCTTGGGGATATAGGCCTCGTGTACCCAGATGATGAAGTTCCTGGCATCTGCGTTGGCCACGGTGTATGTTGTGTTGTAGATGATCATTGTTCCTATGTGTGTCCGAGTTGGGTGTGCGGGCCCGGCCCTACACCCCAGGTTATATAAATAATGTACAAAGATAGTTAAAAAAAAGCATTCTGCTATCTCAAACCGCATAATTGTGACTTGTTTTCAGGCGAAACAACATTTTTTAGCAGTCTTTTGTGCGTTATTTCCAAAATATTGCAGTACTTTTGCACACAGTTACACGTGTGGCTGTCATACCGTGGCCATGCCATCAGAAAACGAAAAACAACCCATTCAGTCATGAAGAAGATACTTTTCCTGGGAGCCCTGGCTTGCTCTTCCCTGTTTGTCTCAGCCTTTGCCGCCTCCTCGTCAGAGAGTCCCGTGGCCGTACAGCCCAACAAGGACAGCTATGCTGAGATACGTTTCGACACCCTCAAGATAGATCTCGGTACGTTCTCCGAGAGTGAGCCCGTCCGCAAGTGCACCTTCAACTTCACCAACGTGGGTACAGCCCCCCTGATCATCCAGCAGGCCTTTGCCAGCTGCGGATGCACCGTGCCCACCTTCACCAAGACGCCCATCAAGCCCGGCGAGAAAGGCCAGGTGGATGTCACCTACAACGGTGCCGGCAAGTTCCCCGGCAAGTTCTCCAAGACCGTCACGGTGCGCAGCAACGGACGCAACGAGGTGGTGCGCCTGATCATTGAAGGCAACATGACCGAGGCCAAGGCCAAGAAATAAAGAGGAGGATGCGGATTTCATGCGGATCCCATGGATGGTGCTTCACGGAACTGAGTGGGCACAGGTCCACGGGATCCGTCTGGTCCGTTTCTGCACGGACGTCAGTCCAGACTTTGAGTTTCCGGTACTTGCGGAAACAGAGTGATACCGAGAACGAAATCCACCAATTTCCAATTCCCATCCTTATGAAGAATCTAATCCTGTCCACCCTGCTTTTCCTCCTGTCCACCCTCAGCCTGCGTGCCCAGTGCCCGCTGGCCAACACTGCGTACAAGGGCGGGGAGAAACTCGGTTTCGAATTGTATTTCAACTGGAAGTTCGTGTGGGTGAAGGCCGGCACGGCCACCTTCTCGACCTCTGCCATAGAGTATGGCGGACAGAAGGCTTACCGCACCCACCTCATCACCAAGACCAGCTCCAGACTGGACAAGTTCTTCTGCATGCGTGATACCCTGATTGGAATACAGACGCCCGACAACATCCCCCTCTACTACCGCAAGGGTGCCTTCGAGGGCAAGAAGTATCGCGTGGATGAAGTGTGGTACAGCCACTCCGCTGGTGTGACGCACCTCAGGCAGTCCTACCGTAATGCCGATGGCAAGGTCAAGGAGGGGCAGCGTCATATCCAGGACTGTGTCTATGACATGATGACCATGATTCAGCGTGCCCGCTCCTTCAAGGTCAGTCAGTTCGAGAAGTCCAACCGCATGCAGTTCTGGATGGCGGACGGTGACGAGATAGACAATGTCTACCTGATCTACCGTGGCCGCGAGACCATCAAGCAGGAAGGCACCAATACCAAGTTCCGCTGTCTTGTTCTCTCCTTCGTGGAGAAGGAAAAGGGTAAGGAGAAGGAGATCGTCCGCTTCTTCGTGAGCGATGACGACAACCACATTCCCGTCCGCCTCGACCTCTACCTCAAGTTTGGCACTGCCAAGGCCTACCTCAGCAGCTACAGCGGCTTGCGCAACCCCGTAACTTCCATTGTAAAATAGCAAAAGACATAAGATGAAGAGACTTCTGATTGTACTGGCCTGCATCCTGGCAGGCAGCGTGGCCCATGCCGACTCGGTGGTGTATGGCTACTGCGACGACAGTGTGGGTGATGGCGTGGGAACCGGCCAGAACAAGGCCATCAGCTGTGCCATCTATGTTCCTGCCTCCAACCTTGTTCCCTACAGAGGATGTACGATTACGCGCATTGAGGTGGGGCTGTCCTCTCCGGTTATCGGTCTGGCCCCCATCATCTGCGAGGACAGTGACAGGAACCTGGTGGAGCAGTCGGGAAAAAGCGGCATGGCCGGCTGGAATATGATCGTGCTGGATAAACCGTTTGTGATTGGCGACAAGGGGCTTTACGTGGGATACAAGTGTGTCGGAACGTATTGTTCAGCCCTCTCGGGTGTATGGTCGCGCCACGGCAACCATGTCTCCCTGGGTGGGGCATGGGAGGATTACGGCGACCAGGGCTGGGGTGCCTTCTGCATCCGCTTCCATATTGAGGGACAGGATCTTCCCATGGACATCAGTCTGGCAGGCAGTGAGGGCATTGAGTGCGGCAAGGGCGAGGAGGTGCAGCTGGATGCCATCCTGGGCAACCTGTCGCCAGAGGCTGTCAGCACGCTGGGCGTGGCCCTGACGATTGACGGCAAGCGTACGGACACCCGCCAGTTGGACGTACAGGTTCCCAAGGGCAGGGTGGTCAGCATCCCCGTCAGCGTAACGGCTCCCAGCCAGTCTGGTTCCCATCAGTTGGGCGTGGAAGTGCTGACCGTCAACGGTAAGGCTGATGCCATACCTTCCAACAGCAGCTTCAGCGTACCCATGAATGTCTATGACAAGACCTTTGCCCGTCGTGTCGTATTCGAGGAGGGTACGGGTACCTGGTGCGGATGGTGCGTGCGCGGATACGAGGGCATGAAACGGATGGCCCAGAAGTATCCCGAGGATTTCATCGGCATAGGCATCCACTACGACGATGAGATGGCTGGGGCTGTGGATTACAACCCAATCTTCAACCTGCTGGGTGGCAGTTTCCCCTCATGCATCGTCAACCGCAACGCCAGGTATTGTATCGATCCCAACTTCAGCGACATGGAATATGTGCATCTGAAGCTTCGCAACAAGGTCCCTGTCAGGATTGATGCCCGGATGTTTGTTGCGGATGCCGACACGTCAAAGGTCACCATACGCACGCAGACGGAATTCGGGGGCGCCACGGATGTTTCCTACCGCATTGCCTACGTCGTGCTGGAGAATGGTGTCGGCCCTTATATCCAGGCCAACTATTACGCCGGCGGAAGCACTCCCATGGGCGGATTTGAAAAGATGGGTAACTATGTAAGCCTGGAGTTCAATGACGTGGCCCGTGGCATCTATGGCGGATTCAAGGGGCTCAGTGGTTCCGTGCCTGATGATATCAAGGTGGGACAGGTCTATACAGGCGACTACTCCATCACCCTGCCTCGCTCGGTTGCCCGCAAGTCAAATGTCCAGGTTGTGGCCCTGCTCATCAGTCAGGCCACCGGAGAGATAGTGAATGCCGCCAAGTGCAAGACCTTCGAGGCGTGCAGCCTGGAGGAGGATGGCATTGCTGAGGTGGTGCCCGCACAGGATGTGCCCATGGGCGTGTATGACGTGAATGGTCTCCGTCGTGCCTCAATGCAACGAGGTCTCAACATCCTGCGCATGAGCGATG
Source organism: Bacteroidaceae bacterium (assembly GCA_045599425.1). Classification (GTDB taxonomy): domain Bacteria; phylum Bacteroidota; class Bacteroidia; order Bacteroidales; family Bacteroidaceae; genus Physcousia. The sequence goes on from JAZRVZ010000148.1 coordinate 5,642, forward strand.
GCAGCGTACGCAAGGTGATGCGCCGGTAATTCGTCATTGGTTCGGATAATACTCCCTCCTCAATCTATTCCGGCAAACCATCCTTCAATCCTTCACCTTCGCGGCCAACGAACTGATAATTTGATTCATACGGTGAAACATCCCATCCTTCACTTATGGACGAAGATGTTTCACCGTCATTTACGGACTTTAGAATAAATCAGTGAAAAGTTTGGACGTTTCGTGGATTATTCGTACATTTGCACCCAAGTGTTTAAATTAAGGAGTTATTGATGAAATGGGTAAGAAAGAGAAACTGATAGAGCGGATTAGGCGGCTTCCCAGGGATTTTACCTATAATGAGGCGGCTACGCTTTTGACTGCTCTGGGGTTTGTTGAGGACAACAAAGGAAGCACATCGGGATCTCGTGTTCAGTTTCGCAAGGAAGGTATTAGCCAGACTTTGATGCTGCACAAACCTCATCCCCAAAAAGAACTGAAACCGTATGTTGTAAGGCAATTGCTCGAATACTTAATCAACCACAAGCAAATTTAGAATATTATGGATATACTGAGATATAAAGGATATACGGGAGAATACGAACTGCACGATGATGGGACATGTTCCTACTATGCTGGTTCCATTCCGAGCGTAAAGCACAAGGCGCTGGTTCTGTTTGAAGGTGAAAACATCAGTGAACTTACAGACGATTTCCATGCGGCAGTAGAAGATTGTATAGCAAACGGTTACATTCCTTTGGAGAAGTCTCATCGCATAACGATTCCTGCACCTCTCTATGCACAACTCAAGGCTCGCGCGAGTCAAAATGGTCAGAGTTTGTCCACCTTTGTAAGTCGCGCATTGGCATCATTGCTATAACACATTGTATTTTAGCAAAGCAATGAGGGTGTGTCAAAATGCTGGCACACCCTCTTTTCTTTCATGTCATTCTAACAGTCAGGCAACTATACAGGAAATTGTATGATTGCTTGTTTTTTTTCGCCAAATTGCACTTCTGAGGC
>JAZRVZ010000149.1:0-16938 GCA_045599425.1 Bacteroidaceae bacterium
CAAAGGTCTTACTTCATGTTTCCTTCGTACAGCCACTTGCTTGCCTACGAAATGTTTCCGTCTGGCTCGGAAAGTTTTTCCGCACTGCCCATAAAAAGCACTTAATTAGCGTCTAAACGAGGTATCGGCTGTTTTTCGAACTTTGTACTCACTCGCAAAAACAAAGTGCCATCCGACAAACGTCGGATGGAACGAAAAAGTATATAGTTGGTTCAACTCTGGCAACGCCAGACGGAGGAATTACTGCTTGACGAACTTCATGCTGCTGTAGCTGGCATCCAGCCAGTCTGCACCATAGCCGTAGAAGTGCCAGGTACCATCCTTGGTCAAGGTGATGTTGCCATTCTCGTCCTCACCTACAACCAGCTTGAAGTCGTAGACGTAGTACCAGATATCACCATCATAGGTGTAACAACCGGCAGCTCCGTCACCAAAGGTGATGGTACCGGCCTCCTTGTCCCACTTGCCAGCAAAGTAGCTGTCCTCGTAGTTATAGTCGGTGGGAGTGCCCAGGAAGCCGACCATGCGCAGCTCATCATTCTCCATGTAGATTTCCACCTCGTAGTTGGCCTTGGGGGTCATGGAGGCATCCTCGCAGTAGGGATCGGTACCGGTGAAGGTATAGGTACCCACGAACTTAGCCATGGCGTTGGTGTCAATGATTACCTCCTCGGGTTCGCTGTAGTCGAAGCCATCGTTAGCGGCATCATCCGTGATCACCCAGTTCAGCAATACCCAGTACTTCTCGGAAGCCTGGTCAGAGAAACCAACGGTAGACAGGTAGAACCAGCCACTCTGGTTCTCGGGATTGTAGACACAAGCCTGGTAACCATCGTTGGACACATACACGGTCATGTACTCAATGTTCACGCGTGCATCCTTGCCATGAGGATAGAACTGGGTCCATTCACCATTACCCTCGGGATTCTCTGGATCCTCCTTCCAGCAAGACATGTAGTAGCAGCCGGGAGCATCCTCGTCCTGTTCGATATAGGAAGGTTCGGTAGTAACGCTAACCTCATGGGTGCTGGTAGCATCCTTGTCGTAGCGAACCCAGAAGTCCGTACCGCTGTTCAGGAAGTCAGAGAACAGGAAGCTGCCGTTGCCCAGCTCATAGACATCGGTCAGGAAATAACCATACTCGCGTATATAGCCGGTGAACCACATCCGAGCCTGATGCTTCTTGGGGAAGGCGATGGTGGCAGAGAAACGGGTTGCACCGCTCTCGGCGAACTGATCGGCACCCTCCAACTCAACCTCGAAGGTGTAGGTACTACCCTGCTCTACGTTGGCAGGGGCGGTAACGGTGTAGGTAGCCGTTGCACTACCATCAGCGAACTGTACGCTCTCGGGAACGGACAGGCCTTCGCTGGCAGAGATTACCTTCACGGGTACGGTCAGCGCACCCTTGTCGGTGTTACGGGTCAGGGTGTAGCTCACACTGCGCTCTGCGTTATCCGCCAGCAGGATGGAGGTAGTCTCGTTGGTCTCATCGAAATGGGCACCCTGGATGTCCAGCACCTCTACTGGATCAATAATGGGCTTCTCGGGATCCGCAGGATCGTCGCTACAAGCCACGAATACCAGGGCGGCAGCCATCAGCATGAGGCCCTGGCGGAAGTACTTGAAAGTCTTCTTCATAATTGTTTTTGTTTAGAGGGTTAATTATTAAGATTAAATTGAAGTATAGAGTTATCGAAGTATCGGATAATCGGAATGTCGAGTCAGCACATGATCATCCTTAATACTCCATCTCATCCGTACGAGAAGGATCAGGATTGCGCTGGATGGCCTTGTTGTACAGGTATTCGTTGCTGGGAATGTAGGCATTCATCCAACGGGCCACGCAGCCGGCAGGCGAATTATGCTGGTAGGTAGAGGGATGGTTACTGCCCGAGTACTTGCGCTTCACGGGCTGGCACAGACGCTTATAGTCCCAGAACACGATACCCTCGCCCCAGAACTCGATGCGCTTCTGCACGATGATCTCCTGCACCAGTTCGTCCACCGAGGTGGCGCTGCATGCATAGCTGCCATCCGTGTAGCGGTACTGGTTGGTGAAGTCCGTCAACACCTTTGCACCGGCAGCCACGCCATCGGTGTGTGCCTTGGCCTCGGCCAGGATATAGTACATCTCCTCCACACGCATGATGGGCAGGTCGATGGCAGCAGCTTCCTTGAAGGCCGCACGCTCACCGGCGGCAGGATGGAACTTCAGGTTCGTCAACTCGGGCATGTCCGCAAACTCCGACTCCGTCAGCACGGTGGCATACTTCGTGTACGCATCCAGCTTACCGGCATCCTCAGGAGCGATCCACGACAAGCGGCGCCAGTCGCTCTTGCTGATATGCTTGAACAGGTCGGCATCGCAAAGACGCTGTGCCTGATAGGTGCTGTTGGCCACGCCAAAGTTCGTCTCGGGAGACATGAACGACACAAAGTTCTTCCACGACTCGTTGGTATTGTCGTCTGCCACCATCTCAATGCCGAACAACCACGATTCGATGGCCGAATTGAAACCATTCCTGGCGTCCATCCACTGCTCATGGCTGGTGGGCTTGCCGCCTAGGTCGATGGCCCTCTGGGCGTATTCGGCCGCCTTGGCATAACACTCCGCAGCCGTCGTAATGTTCAGAGGGTCATAGCCGTCCTGGTCATTCTCGTGCGCCAACTGCAGGGCCAGGTCGGCAGGAGCCATCTCAAAACGACTGCCCAGCATCAGCCAGAAACGGGCCGACAAGGCACAGATGGCAGCCTGGTTCATCTCGTTCACAAGACTGCGCTGATATCCCTTCAGGTACACGGCGGCCTCCTTCAGGTCCTTTTGGATGAAGCGGTACATCGTATAGAAAGGTGCACGGGGATTCTGGCGCGACTGTTCCATCGAGGTCTTGTCCGATACGATGGGTACGGTCAGGCCCCACAGCCCGTTCTCGTCGGCCTGCTGGTCGAGCACCGTCACACCCGTACGCTTGAACTCCCACAACTGACTGGCCTCCAGGTAGCACCAAGCACGATAACCCAGGGCATTGCCAAGATAGACGAGCGTAGAGGGTGATGCCTTGGAGGGATCGACCAGGCGCACCAGGGTATTGGCATTGTGGATGGTGTTGTAGTACTGGTACCACCAGTCATAGAACAACTGACCGTCGCCCAGGTACGACGTCGTGTTGCCAAAGTAGTCGTAGGTGGTGGTGTAGACGGGCAGTTGGTCGCAGTACACCTCACGCCAGATCATCAGGGCCGGATAGGCCGCGTGGCTGTATGTGCTGCCATAGTTCATCACGCTGGCCGCCATAGCCACGTTCTGTGCCTCCAGCGAGGACTCGCTCTGCTGCATCTGTCCTGCCGTGATGCTGCTGGTGGGGAAGGTCTCGTCCAGGCAGGAAGTCATCAGCATGGCTGAAGCGAAAACTGAAAGATTAAGGGTGAGAAGCACCGACCGCTTCGCCTTTCCTATGAATCTATTATATTGCATAACTTATTGTCTTATATATGATTTTATTAGAACGCTACGCTCACGCCTCCGCTTATGACACGCATGGGCGAGTAACCCGTACCACTGGCGCTGCCGGAGAGCGAGTTGCGGGGATCCATACCCTTGCGGGCCGTCCAGTAGGCCACGTTATCGGCCGAGCAATAGACGCGCAGCTTCGTCAGGTGCAGCTTCTCCAGGGAACGCTTGGGCAGGTTGTAGCCCAGCGAGATGTTCTTCAGCGTCAGATAGTTGCCGGAAGTCAGCCAACGGTCGCTCATGGCCGACGTGTTCATGTCGCCATACTGCCAGCGGGGAATGTCGCTTCCCGTATTCCCGGGCGTCCAGGCATTCAGCAGATCCTTGTGGTAGGCATAACCCGTCCAGCCGCTGTAGGGATTGCACATCAGACTGCTGTAGCCACCATCGTTCACGAGTCCGCCCAGGCGGTAGATGAAGTTACAGGTCAGGTCGAAGCCAAAGGCCTTAAGGTCGGTGCCGAAGCCGCCATACACCCGTGCATTGGCATCGCCGCACAGGTAATAGTCGCCCTGATCCCAGGTCGTGGTTGTCTTCAACTCACCCGTCGACTTGTCCGTATAGTACCACATCGAACGACCGTCCGCCTCATTCACACCCGCATACCTCTTCACGCGCCAGGTGTACAGGGGCAGACCCTCGCCCACGAACTTCGTACCACTGTTGTAGCCACGATGGCCCTCCATCTCGCTACCCTTGTTATCCTCGTTCAGGTACGTCACCTCGTTCTGGTTGTGCGAGAGGTTCAGGTTCACGCTCCACTGCACGTACTTCGTTCGGATCACGTCACCTTTCAGGGTCAGTTCCACACCCTGGTTCAGCATGTCACCCACGTTGTCGTAGTAACCCGACGAACCATAGCTCAGCGGCAGGTAAACCCACAGCAGCATGTCCGTCGTCTTGCGGCGGTAGTACTCCACGCTACCCGTCAGGCGGCGCTTGAACAGCTCAAACTCAACACCCGTGTTGAAGTTGCCGTTCGTCTCCCAGGTGATATCCTCGGTACCGAGGCTTGAGAAGGTATAGGCAGGACGACCGCCGGCCGAGCTGTAGTTGTACACGTCCGTATAGCGGTAGGAACCGATGCCGTCGTTACCCTGGCTGCCATAGCTGGCCTTGACCTTCAGCATGTCCAGCCAACCCTTGGTGCCCTCCATGAAGGACTCCTTCGTCAGGATCCACGCACCGCCCAGGCTCCAGAAGTTACCCCAGCGGTAGTCGGGGGCGAAGGTTGAACTGCCGTCACGACGGTAGCTTGCGCTCAGGAAGTAGCGGCTGTCATAGTCGTACATGGCACGCAGGAACCAGCCCTCCACGTTGTAGATGCTCTTGGAACTGCCCGATCCGTAGTTCGTCAGGTTGCCATCCAGCTCGATGTTCGTGTCATAGTCATAGAAGACCGTCTTGCTGCCGTATAGCGTCGTCTGGGTACTGCGGTAGTATTCGTGACCGGCCAGTGCCGACACGTTATGGCGGTCAAAGCTGCGGTTCCAGTTCAGCAGCTGCTGGGTATTGAAGCCGAAGGTGCGGTAGTGGTACACCGAACTGCCACCGCCCGTCTGAGCATAGAAGCCATAGTAGGGATAGGTGGTGCTGATCCAGCGGTTCTCCGTGTCGCTCACGTCAGCATTCACGGTCAGCCTGAAGTCCTTGAGGAAGTCGATGTCCAGGTAGCCGTTCAGGCCGAAGGCATTGCTGGAGTTCACGTACTTCGTCTCCAGGTCCTCCTGGATGCAGTTCTGGGAGTCATACAGCGCACGGGCGATGCCGGTAATCAGACCGTCTCCGTAGTCATAGCGCTTGCCATGGTTGTCATACAGGATGTTTCCCGCAGCATCGCGGATGTAGATGGGATAGATTGGTGCGATATCGTGCGCCACCTCGAAGGTCGAGTTTATGCCGTCCGTCTCATTGTGCGTATAGCTGCTGTTCACACCCATACGCAACCACTCGCGTGCCTGATAATTCATCTTCAGACGTGCGGAATAGCGGTCGTAGTAGTTGTTCATGGCTACGCCCTCGTTCTTGAGGTAACCCAGCGAGGCCATCACGTCGAACTGCTCCGTACCACCGTTGATGTTCACGTTGTACTCCTGGCGCAAGCCGTTCCTCAGGCCCTCCTTCTTCCAGTCGTCAGGAATCAGCAGGTACTCCCCGCCGTCCCTGCCCGTCACTACGCGACCCAGTGTGGCATTGGGGTTCAGCTGACCGTTCTGACCAATGAGCGTCTGACCCGCGGGCACATCCATGCATACGTAGCCAATACCACCCTCGTCCGTCGTGCCGCCCATCGTCTGGTTGGCCGTCTTCCAGGCCGTGTAGGCGTCCAGGCCCTGGGAGTTGCGGTAGTAGTTGTAGAGGGCGCCATAGTGCATCTCGTAGTACTGACCGGGATCCGTCACCTTGTCATAGTCCACCTTGGCATCCATGTTGGCACCCCAGCGGGCGTCCAGTGAGATTGTGGCCCTGCCGCGCTTGGCACTCTTGGTGGTGATGAAGATGACACCGTTGGCGCCGCGTGCACCATAGAGTGCATTTGAGGCGGCATCCTTCTGTACCGTCACGCTCTCGATGTCGGCAGGGTTGATGTCGCCATAGTATCCGTTGTAAGGCACGCCGTCCAGGATGATCAGGGGAGAGTTGCTGGCATTGATCGAACCGATACCGCGGATGCGGATGGTGGGTTCGCTGCCCGGACCGTTACCCTCGATCATCTGCACACCGGCCACCTGTCCGTTGATGGCTGCCAGGGCGTTCTCCGTCTGGCGCTCGGTCAGCTTCTCGCTGCCCACCACGCCTGCACTACCGGTGAAGGACTCGCGGGTCTGCTTGCCAAAGGCAACCACCACCACGTCTTCCATGATCTGTGCATCCTCCTGCAATTTGATGGTCACCTGTCCGCCACGAACGGGTACCGTGGCCGTCTTGAAACCGATATAACTCACCGTCAGCTGGGGCTGGCGACTGGTCAGCTGGATGCTGAACCGGCCGTTGGCATCCGTCACCACGGCATTCTTTTCCTTGCCTCGCTCTGCCACACGCGCACCGATGAGCGGTTCGCCCGCCTCGTCGGTCACCATGCCTGTCACCCGTGTCACGGGATCTGCAGCCAAGGAAGCTGTACTTCCACCCTCAATGGGCGTGACAGCCTGTACCTGTTGCATGCCAAGGGCAGCCAACGCTGCCAGCATACATGTCTGTAAAGCCTTCATTGTGATATGATTGTTGTAATAGATTTCCTTAATGTGGGACGGCATCACATGCCGCAGGGCTATCTTCCCACGAACTTCTTTCCTCCACGGATGTAAATTCCCTTCGTAAACTCCATGGCACGTCGACCCGTCAGGTCGTATACCGGCAATCCTGCCATATCTTCCGGCACGATGTCAAGGGCATCGGTACCCAGGTCCTCGTAGTCGAACTCCACGCTCAAGTCTTCGTTCACCCGGATGTTCGTGATGCGTTGCGTGGCAAACACTTCACTCACGTTCTTTTGAATCTCCGTTCGACCGTCGGGGCCATAGGGTATGCCGGTTTGCGAAGTCTGATAGTACACGTCGTTGTGGATCTTTACTCCCTTGCCCGTAGCAGCCTCGATGACCTGGATGTTGGGCACACCGCCGCTGTTCACGCTGTGCGACTCAAAAGTCTGCGGAAGGTAGTGTACCTCAGTCACCAGCAGTCCGCCGACCGGCAGGTTGGCATCCCAGGAGTGGGCCACCTTGGCACGGTTTTCCAGCAGGAAGAAGTGACGGGGATCCTTAGGGTCAGAGACAATGCACGCCTCGGGGGCCTCGCTCAGCGGCCGCAACGTCACGTGTTCCGTACCCGTCAGCTCACGGGGTGTCAGCCATCCCAGGTACATACGGTTGAAGGAGGTATAGTCGCAGCAATGGTCATTCTGGCTGCCATAGCTCGTCTGACGATAACCAAAGCACATCGCGTCAAACTGACCCATATAGCTGTAGAGGTTACGGTAGTAGTCGCAGAGGTCGAAGATGCCGTGGGAGAGTTCGTGGCAGACGGTGTTGATGGCGACCAGCGAGGTACTGCGGTCACGCATACTCTGACAGAAGACGTAGCGCTCCATCATGTAGCCATCCGTACCCAGATGGGCCATGCCGTTGCTGTAGTTGCTCACCCAGTTCTGGTGGGGGTAGATACTCTTGGTGACCTTGCTGCGGCTGTCATAGTCGCCGTCGGCATGGCCGGCATAGATCAGCAGCACGCAGTCCACTTCCTTGTCACCGTTGCAGTCGTAGCGACTCCAGTCCACACCCTCCAGACTCTGCACGGCGTCCCTCGCCATCACACGACTCCTGGACGGCTCGGCATAGTCGGCTGCCTTTCCGGGGGCAACGTATTCCCCTACCCGCTCGAAGGTCACGTTGGTACGGCCATAGCTCTGAGCCAGGAAGTAGTCGTTCACGCTACCGTCTGCCTTCATGTGGTTTACGGGATTGGAGGTGTTCAGCCTGCCCATCCAGGTCGTCTGGTTACCACTGGAAACCACCTTCTCATTATCGCCGTTGTCCTCCTCAAAACCGATGAATACGACGGGGATACGTATGTCCCCCTGCATGTCCTCCAACTCCAGATGATGCCATTTGTAGGTGCGGAGGCGTGCTACCTCGCGGGCACATAGCACGCTCGTGCATAGAAAATAAAAAAGAAAAAGGAGTCGGCGTTTTGGCGACCCCTCAAGGGTGGGTATTATCTGCATGTAATCTTTCTATCTCTTTACCAGTGCAAAGATACAAAGAAAAACAGTCCTTTTCCAAATAATCAGAAGAAAAAGTGCAAGAAAAATGTCAATTTGCAATTTGCAAACCCTCATCCGGCATCAATCAGCAAGATTAAGTGTCCCGAAGTAGTCTGGGCAATGGAAGTTCGGCTTGTCCAGCCGGATGGGACTCCAGCTCAGGAAATGCGGCACGTCCAGATGGTCGCCACACTTGTAGAAATTGGCACGGATGGAAGGGGTGTCGAGCGACGTCAGACGATGCTTGAAGAAGGCTGTGACGGGAACGATGAGGCACACGTCCCAACGGGCTGGACGAAGGCTCGGGAGGGGCTGGTTGCCCAGCGAGCTCCAGCGCTGGATGGTGCGTAGCACATCGGCCTGTGCCCTCTGGCGATCCTGCTTGCATGTGCCGGCTCCCATCAGGATGGTGCCCACGCAGTTGCACTCCAGGTTGTAGTAGATGCCGTCCTGGGCAGGGATGCAGAAGAACTCCACGCAACTGTCTTCCCACACATTGCCATTGTCATCGTCATTCACGGCCTTGGCCTCCTGTTCCTCTACATGATAGTGCAGCAGGATGGCGCTGGCGTCTGCGTTCAGGGCTATCCGTACGTTTACCTCGGGCCGGTAGGGATAGCTGTCGGACCAGTTCACGCAGGCAATCGCATGACTGGCGATGCCTTCAGCCTCAAAGGCTTGCATGACATCTTCTGCCTTCGTCACCTCTGCCTTCAGCCGGCATACATTCATTTCGTTACTCATAGCTTGGATCGTGGGATATGTACAACATTTGGATGCAAAAATAGCAAGAAAAATCGGAATGGCAAAGGAATGAGGGGGAAAGTTGAGGGTTTATGGTTTATGGGTACCTGCGGAAATCGTGTGAACGGAATTAAAATATCAACAAAGAAAAATCGAGCAAAAAACCGAAAGGCTTGATTATAACATACAGGAGGGTTGGGTTTTTATCGGTTGATATTTCTTTTTCACACCATATCCGCAAGTACCAGTTTGTTATATTTCCGTTCTTTTCTGTTTTGCTATAAATGTTTATGGTGTATTACTATAAATCTTAAAGCAAAAAACATCCTTCAATCCTTCACCATGAGGCATAAACAGCTAATCCACAAATAATTACGGTGAAACATCCTATCTTTCACCCATCCTTCAACATCCTTCACCCAGCTTTTGACCCATCATTGACCAGCGTGGGTTGAAGATTGACGTAATCCGCCATCCATTGTCCATGATTCAAAACCACAGTCCCAAGATTGTAGCAGCAGGCTAAACAAGTTGCAGCAGCAGGCTAAACAAGTTACAGCAGCAGGTTAAACAGATTACAGCAGCAGGTTAAACAAGTTACAGCACCATGAAGATCAGATTAAGCAACCTTGGTTGCTTAATCAATTGACCTTGGTTGCTTAATCAATTGACCAAGGTTGCTTAATCAAGCAACCAGGGTCAATTAACCTCCTCACCAGCATCCTGTAGCCTGCACTCCCTCATCCTGCAATCTGCATTTCCTGCTCCTAGCAAGCAAAGCCTGTATTTATTATATGTAACATGTTGAATATCAAATGTAACATGCCGATTCCTCCATGTTACATCGTGTAACCACCATGTAACCATTGCCTCCCTGTCAGCAAGGACATTGTGATCCCGATCATGACAGTCATGATGTCTGGTGAAACATGGGTATCGTTCAGTGAAATATCATATCCTTCACCGCATCTATCAGAAAGTCAGACGGATAACACATAAGGTGAAACATTGAAGGATGTTTTTGCGTTTTCCTGTGTATAGACAAAGATAAGTAATGAATTAGTGGTTCTTAGAGTGGATTTCGTGTGAAAGATTGAATTTGAAAACGGGAAGGTTTCACGCTATTTCAACTGAGCCTATTTCGGGTCAGCGGATTTTGGGTCAGCGGGATTTTCCCGGTTGGTGAGAACATCATCAAGAATATTTCGGATTATACTTCGGCGCACGGCATAAAGAAAGGCAACCTTATTGGGGTTGCCTTCCTTGTTCGTGACTCCTGCAGGATTCAAACCTGCAACCTTTTGATCCGTAGTCAAATGCTCTATTCAGTTGAGCTAAGGAGCCATGCGTGTCAGGAGAGGAGCGATAAACGGGACTCGAACCCGCGACCCTCGGCTTGGGAAGCCAATGCTCTACCAACTGAGCTATTATCGCAAGTCAAGCCTACTGGCTTTCTCATTGACAATGCAAAGTTACAAACTTTTATTGAAACGGCAAAGCGATAGGCACAAAAAAAATGCAGAACAGTTTTTGCTCCGCATTTTTTTGTTTGTCCGATGCCTCATTTGTCTGTATGGGGCTTATGGCTTTGGGTGCCTGAAGGCAACACCATTGCTTACTTGATGATGTCCAGCTCCTGGAAGACCTTTTTCAGCTTCTCTACCGAGAGGTCTACCTGTTCGTGAGTATGGTTGGCCATCAGGGCGTAGCGCACCAGGGTGTCCGTGGGTGCACAGGCAGGGGGAATAACGGGATTGATGAACACTCCCTCCTCGAAGGCGCGTGCAACAACGATGAAGGTCTTCTGCATGTCACGCACATAGAGAGGAATGATGGGGCTCTCGGTATCACCGATCTCAAAGCCTTCCTCACGGAAACGCTTCAGGGCGTAGCGGGTTACGTCCCACAGTGCCTCCAGGCGCTCGGGTTCGCTCTTGATGATGCGCAGTGCCTCCCGTGCAGAAGCTGTGGCTGCAGGTGTACAGCTGGCGCTGAAGATGTAGGTACGTGCGGTGTGACGCAGTGAATCAATAATGACCTGGTCGGCTGCAATGAATCCGCCGATGCTGGCCAGTGACTTGCTGAAGGTACCCATGATCAGATCAACCTCGTCGGTCAGTCCGAAATGGTCGCAGACACCGCGACCCTGACGGCCGAACACACCCAGGCCGTGGGCTTCGTCAACCATGATGCTGGCATTGTACTTGTGCTTCAGCTCCACGATCTCGGGCAGTTTGCAAAGGTCACCCTCCATGGAGAAAACACCGTCGACGACGATGAGCTTCACCTTGTCGGGATCACAACGCTGGAGTACGCGCTCCAGGTCCGCCATATCATTGTGCTTGTAGCGCAACTGGGTGGCAAAGGACAGACGACGTCCGTCAATGATGCTGGCATGGTCACGGTCGTCACAGATGATGTAGTCATCCTTGCCGACCAGCTGGGGAATGACACCGCTGTTTACGGTAAAGCCGGTTGAGAAGCAGAGGGCATCGTCCTTGCCGACGTATTCGGCCAGCTCCTTCTCAAGCTGAACGTGGATGTCAAGCGTTCCGTTAAGGAAACGGCTTCCGGCACAACCGCTGCCGTACTGCTTCATGGCCTTGCAGCCTGCCTCGATGATGCGCTCATCACCGGTCAGGCCGGTATAGGCATTAGAACCAAACATCAGTACGTGCTTGCCGCCCATCTCAACCTCAGTTCCCTGTTTTCCTTCAATCTCGCGGAAATAGGGATAGAATCCCTTTTCCTTAGCTTCCTTCGCCAGGCTATAGAAAGGATGCTTAGCGAGTTTTTCCTGTAATAATCCCATATTATATAAATAGGTATTGATTTGTTCCTTGAATCTTGTTATCCCGAACGGGTATGCTATTCAGTCTGCAAAGTTAATAAAAAATAATGATTGGGTGAGCCATATTAGGGCATTATTTATCCTTTTTTGCACTAAAGCCCCTAAAAAGTGCAGTTTTTGGGGATTTTTACGTAACTTTGCGTCCATGAAGAAGATTGTATTCATTGTAAACCCGATTTCAGGTACGCATGACAAGAAGAAGATTCTGGACCTGATTCCGGCATATTTTGAGGAAGGGACATACGAGATCCTGCATACGGAACGTGCCGGGCATGCCGTGGAACTGGCCCGCCAGGCGGCAGCGGATGGTGCCGTGGCAGCAGTGGCCATCGGCGGAGACGGTACGGTGAACGAGGTGGCACGTGGCATCGTGCATACGGACACGGCCCTGGGAATTGTTCCCTGTGGCAGCGGCAATGGTCTGGCACGGCACCTGGGTCTGTCCATGAAACCGTCCAAGGCACTGCAGGCAATCAGGGAGATGGATGTAAAGCAATGTGACTACGGACTGATATGCGGTCATCCGTTTTTCTGTACGGCCGGCGTGGGGTTTGACGCCGAGGTCAGCGATACGTTTGCCAGGGCTGGCAAGCGGGGTCTGCCGACCTACCTGAAGACCACCATCGGGGTGGGACTGAAGTACAAGGGTGAGGAGATGGACCTGGAATTTGATGACGGTGAAGTGATCAGGGACGGTTGTTTCTGGCTGGTCACAGCGGGTAATGCTGCCCAGTACGGCAATGATTTTTTCATAACACCTGACGCTTCACTGAGAGACGGTTACCTGGACGTGAACATCTGGGAGCCCTTCAACAAGCTTACCTCTCCACTGATAGGGTTTGAACTGCACGAGAGAATGATTCACAAGAATTCAAATGTACGTGTGAAGCGATGCAAGAAGGTGACCATCCGGAGGAAGAAGGAGGGTCCGATACAATGGGACGGCGACCCGGCAACGGGGCCGAAGGATATCACGATGGAGATCGTGGAGGGTGGCATCAGGATGATTGTGGGTCATCCAAGTAAAAATCAGCTGTAAGCCGCTGGTAAGCTTCGCTTCGCATACCGTTTTCCATCAGCACAAATTCCTCTGCCTCAAACTTTTGAACTGTGCCTTTTAAATAAGTACACAAGGTGCGTTTGGGGGCTTTGCGGGAGGTGGTCCTGACCTGACACTGACGCTCGGGATAGAGTCCCTGGATCAAACAGAGCTGGGTAAAGCCCGGCTCTGCCGTTTTGGGCAGTACGACATGGAATCGTCCACCCGGGGAAAGCAGCCTTTCCACCTTGGAGACAAGTTCTGCGAAGGGAAGCCGGCTGGCGTTGCGTGCCAGGGAGCGCTGTGCATCTGGCGGCAGGGTGTCCTCCGTATAGAACGGTGGGTTGCAGAATATGCAGTCAAAGGTATCCGTTTCATCATAATCCCTTACATCGCAGCAACTGAACATTACCCTGTCCGCAAAGGGTGACTGCAGGGCGTTAGCCATGGCCTGGGCAGCAGCCTCGGGGTCTATGTCCATGCCTGTGACCCGGGCCAGAGGAGCACGCTGGGCGACGATCAGACCGATGATGCCGCACCCGCATCCCACATCCAGTACCTTTTGAACCCCGTCCACTTCAGCCCACGTGGCCAGCAGTACGGCATCGGTGTTCACCTTCATGGCACATCGGTCGTGCCAGATACGGAAACGCTTGAAGTCAAAACAGGGAGAGGGCATGTCTGGGCGAATGGTCAGGTTATGGATTAGCGCACTGAATGTTACGCGTTATTGTACTTTTTCAATGCAAAATTACTAAATTACTTTAAATACCGTGCAGGCTTGGGGCATTTTTCCAATATTTTTTGTATCTTTGCGCCCGTTTCAAATTGCGCGAACCTAATATAATAAAGCGCACACAACACACATACACGATATGAGCAACAAGTCAAATAACACCACCTTCTCCTTCGTCGCTGACTTCGACGGGGATATTGACAAGCTGACGGACATTGAGATTGACGGTCCCATGCCCATCCTTCCCCTGAGAAACATGGTCCTGTTTCCCTGCGTCATGACACCCATCAACGTGACCCGCCGCACTTCCATGAAGGTCATTCAGAAAGCCGAGCGCAATGGTTCCATCATTGCGGTGTTCTGCCAGAAATCCTCCGAAACGGACAATCCCGGCATGGATGACCTCTACACCATCGGTGTGGCAGCACGTGTTGTACGGGTCCTGGATCTGCCTGACAGCAAGAGCAGCGTCATCCTGCAGGGACTGGGTCGCATCAGACTGAATGCCATCGTTGCCAGCAAGCCCTATCTCATGGGCGACGTGCAGAGCATGCAGGAATACTATCCCCAGAAGAATGAATCCATACAGTTTGAGCTGATGATGGAAGAGGTGCGCAAGCGCTCGCACAAGCTGGTCGATCTGAGCGATTCGCTGCCAGGAGAGGCCAAGTTTGCCATCAACAACCTCACGAACGACTGTTTCCTGGTCAACTTCATCTGCTGCACCTTCCCCATCGCCACGCTCAAGAAAATCGAGATGCTGGAGCACGGGTCGATGCTGGACCGTACGATGGAGCTGTTGCGCAACCTGAGTATCGAGATACAGCTGGAGGAGCTGCGCATCAACCTGCAGCAGAAGACGCAGCAGGACCTGAACGACCAGCAGCGCGAATACTTCCTTCAGCAACAGTTGCGGAATATCCAGAACGAGCTGGGCAATGCCGCTGATGCCACTCATGACTCGGAGAACCTGCGTGCAGTGGCAGAAGGGAAAAGATGGCCCGACGAGATTGAGCAGGTCTTCATGCGCGAACTGAACAAACTGGAGCGTCTGCATCCCCAGAGTCCCGACTATAACGTGCAGCTGACCTACCTGCAGACGCTGTTGCAACTGCCCTGGCAGAGCTATACGAAGGATCACCTGAACCTGAGTTCGGCCGAACGTATCCTGAACCATGACCACTATGGAATGGAGAAGGTGAAGGAACGTATCCTGGAGCATCTGGCCGTGCTTCAGCTGCGCGGCGACCTGAAGAGCCCCATCATCTGCCTGTACGGTCCTCCGGGCGTGGGCAAGACCTCGCTGGGAAAGAGCATTGCCAGGAGTCTGAACCGGAAATATGTGCGTATGTCACTGGGCGGCCTGCATGACGAGGCTGAGATTCGAGGACACCGTCGCACCTACATCGGTGCAATGCCCGGACGAATCATCAAGAACATCATCAAGGCCGGCAGTTCAAACCCCGTGTTCATCCTGGACGAGATTGACAAAGTGACGCAGACTACGGCACACGGCGACCCTTCAAGCGCTCTGCTGGAGGTGCTGGATCCCGAACAGAACAATGCCTTCCATGACAACTATCTGGACGTGGACTATGACCTGTCGAAGGTGATGTTCATTGCCACGGCCAACAACATTGGGGCCATCCCCCAGCCCCTGCTGGACCGCATGGAACTGATTGAGGTTAGCGGTTACATCACCGAGGAGAAGATTGAGATTGCATGCAAGCACCTCATTCCGAAGGAGAAGGAGAATAACGGTCTCCAGGACCATAAGGCACTGAAGCTGAGCAAGGCTGCCACGGAATTCCTCATCGAGAACTATACACGCGAAAGCGGCGTGCGCGGCCTGGAGAAGCAGGTGGGAAAGATTTTCCGCAAGCTGGCCTTGAACTACGCACGTACGCATGAGTTCCCCTGCACCACGGTAAGTCCCGAGATGATCAGGGAACTGCTGGGCAAACCGCCCTATAACCGTGACAAATACCAGGGCAACGACACGGCCGGCGTGGTGACAGGCCTGGCCTGGACGAGCGTAGGCGGCGAGATTCTCTTCATTGAGACAAGTCTCAGCAAGGGCAAGGGTGGCAAGCTCACCCTGACCGGAAACCTGGGTGATGTGATGAAGGAGAGCGCCGTGCTGGCCCTGGAATACCTGAAGGCTCACAGCGACCATCTGGGCATCGATCCCAGGGTGTTTGACAACTGGAACATCCACATACATGTGCCCGAGGGTGCCGTTCCCAAGGACGGGCCTTCGGCCGGCGTGACGATGACAACCTCGCTGGCTTCGGCCCTGACCCAGCGCAGAGTGCGCAGCCATGTGGCCATGACGGGCGAGATCACACTGCGCGGCAAGGTGTTGCCAGTGGGCGGAATCAAGGAGAAGATTCTGGCTGCCAAGCGGGCCGGCATCACGGACATCGTGATCTGCCAGGAGAACAAGAAGGACATCGACGAGATTCCTGAAATCTACCTCAAGGGGGTTACCTTCCACTATGTGACGAACGTATGGGAGGTCCTGGACTATGCCTTGCTGAAGGAAAAGGTGGAAAACCCCATCGAATTCACCTTTGAGGAGGAGAAGAAGGACTGACAAACGGATAAATGACACGTTATGACATTCGAGCTTCAACATACTGACGACAAGACCAACGCCCGTGCAGGCCTCCTGACCACGGACCACGGTCAGATTGAAACCCCCATCTTCATGCCTGTAGGCACCTGCGGCACGGTGAAGGGTGTACTGCAGCGCGACCTGAAGGAGGAAGTGAAGGCGCAGATCATCCTGGGCAACACGTACCACCTGTATCTGCGTCCCGGAACGGAGATACTGGAGAAGGCAGGCGGACTGCACAAGTTCAACGGATGGGACCGTCCCATCCTGACGGACAGCGGCGGATTCCAGGTTTTCTCACTGACGGGCATCCGGAAACTGAAGGAGGAGGGATGCGAATTCCGCAGTCACATCGACGGCTCCAGGCATTTCTTCACACCTGAAGGAGTGATGGACATAGAGCGCAGCATCGGCGCGGACATCATGATGGCGCTGGACGAATGTCCTCCTGGCACCTCGGACTATGACTACGCCAGGAAATCCCTGGGCCTAACACACCGCTGGCTGGATCGGTGCATCCGTCGTTTCAACGAAACCGAGCCCAAGTACGGCTACCACCAGAGCCTGTTCCCCATCGTTCAGGGCTGTACGTACAAGGACCTTCGTGCGCAGTCGGCTGAATTCGTGGCCAGCAAGGAATGTGAGGGCAATGCCATCGGTGGACTGGCCGTAGGA
>JAZRVZ010000150.1:0-8388 GCA_045599425.1 Bacteroidaceae bacterium
GGATGGCGAAACCGACAAGACCCACGGAGAGAAGCAGGTAGTAGAGTCCCTTCTTGCCGAACATCTTCTTCAGGACGGGCAGAGAGGGCAGGATGACAAAGGCGGGAATGGTACCGATGGCCATGAACATGGCCTGGTTCCAGTCGATGGTCTGACTCAAAACCATGGCCAGGCCGATGGGGAAGCCAGCCTGTACGACGATCTGACCGATGTTGGCACATACCATACGGGTGGAGGTGAGCTTCAGCACCTCGTCGTTGTCACGAGTCATAGAGGCCATGATAGAGCCGTAGGGAATGTTCACCACAGAGTAGATCATGCTGAGCAGCGTGTAGCTGACGGTGGCATATACGATCTTCATTGTGGGCGACCAAGTGGCAGCCTGAGGAAGCATGAGGCAGCATGCTGCGATGGTCAGGGGAATACCACCATAGAGCAGGTAGGCACGGTACTTGCCCTGCCTGGGATTGTGGTTGTCAATGTAGCGTCCTACGATGGGACTCCAGAAACAGTCAAGCAGACGTACGCCGAGAATCAGACCGCTGA
Organism: Bacteroidaceae bacterium; assembly: GCA_045599425.1. Taxonomy (GTDB): domain Bacteria; phylum Bacteroidota; class Bacteroidia; order Bacteroidales; family Bacteroidaceae; genus Physcousia. The sequence continues at coordinate 547 of JAZRVZ010000150.1, forward strand.
CGAAAGCAGGATTGATCTTCAATACCGTGGTAAGATAAAGCATAAGGTAGCATGCCACCGTCTGGAAGATAAGATTCTGCGCCAGGTCGCCGGAACCGAAGCCGATGCGCTGCATCCAGCTCAATTTGTAAAAACCATTTTTTTCGTTTGTTTCCATAAGTATATTTTATTAAAGATTATCAGTTAACTGGCTTGCCGCAGGCGGTCAGCAGGAAACCTGCAGGCGCTGGAGCATATTTGATACGCAAAGATACAAAAACCTTTTGTGGATTTGTAACATTTCTGCAACAATATCACATCAAAACATAACATTGGTAACCCTAAATGCCATTTTTGCAACTATTTTGCATCATTTCGGCTCCGTCTTCTTCGCATTCATATATTCCGTCGGGGTCATTCCATAGATTTGTTTGAAGGTGCTGGAGAACGTGGAAAGCGACCGGAATCCCGTAGCAATACTCACATCCGTGATGTCCAGATGCTTCTCGCGCAACAGCCTTGCGGCCTGCTTCATGCGGATGTTACGGATGAAGTCGCGCGGCGTCTGGCCGGCCAGTTCCTTCAGCTTGCGATGGAAATGCACACGACTCACGCCTACGGCATCAGCCACGAACTCAACGCTGAGATCCGGATTGCCCATGTTCTCGTTGATGCACTTCATGACACGGTCCATCAGTTGCTCGTCCGGAGAGACCAGCTTCACCTTCCCAATCACCTCCTCCGTCTTCTGGGCCGTCTCGGCTCGGTGCTGCAGGGACTGGTGATTCTGCAGGATGGTCATGGCAGTGGTGCGCAACAGATCCACGTTGAACGGTTTCGTCATATAGGCATCCGCTCCGATGCTCATGCCCGCAATACGGTCGGAATCAGAGTTCTTGGCCGAGAGCATGATTACGGGAATGTGGCTGGTGTTGAAGTTGGCCTTGATCCTCTGGCAAAGTTCGTCACCGCCCATCAGCGGCATCATGATGTCCGTTATCACAATATCCACGGACTCGGGCATGCGCTGCACATGCTCCCACGCCTCCTTGCCGTTGCTGCATTCCAGGACGTTGAACCCGGATGAAAGTTCGGCATGCAGATACTGCCGGATCTCCGCATCGTCCTCCACCAGCAGCAGGTTACGATGATGACTGCCCGCCAGCTTATCGACAGGAAGCTCCTGCAGGGCCGAAGCCACCAAGGCATCATCCTTGGCATCGGGGTTCCGGTAGGGCAGCTCCACCTCGAAGCGGGTGCCGTGATCCTTGGGATTGTCCATCACACGAATCTCGCCCTTATGCAACTGCACCAGCAGGTAAGTGAGGTTCAGGCCGATTCCCGTACCGATGTAGCCGTTCTGGTTATGTCCGCTGTAGAAGCGCTTGAAGATGCGATCCTTGTTTCCACCGATACCAATACCCGTATCCGTTACGGTGATCATGAAGGTTCCCTTCTTCGGATTGTCCGTCAGGTCGATGTTCACATAGCCACCCTCAGCCGTGAACTTCATGGAATTGCTGAGCAGGTTCATCAGGACCTTGTCAATGGAGGAGGCATCCACCTGGACATCCAGCCTGTCCATGTCATGATGATAGTTCAGGCTGATGCGACGGCGCTGCGAGGTGGTCTCGAACAGCTCATAGAGATCCCTGATGAATCCCACCATCTCCACACGCTGGTATTCCAGCTGGAACTGTCCCTTCTCGATCTTCCTGACGTCCATCATCTGGTTGATGAGCTGCAGGATGCGCTGGGCATTCTGGTAGATGAGGTTGTAGTTATGCTTGTGTTCCTCGTCATCATCCATGGCACGCAGCCTCTCCAGCGGAGCCAGGATCAGCGTCATGGGCGTACGGATCTCATGGCTTATATTCATGAAGAACTGGATACGCGCCTCGGCAATCTCCTCCTCCTGCCTCTTCTCGGCCATCAGTCTCTTCGCGCGTATGTGCGTACGCACGCTATTATAAACAAGGTAGCCACCCACGCCGACTGCCACCATGTAGAGCAGTATCATCCAGAAAGATGCGTACCAGGGTGCATGTACGACAATGCGGAGCTGGCGCTCATCGCTGACCTTGCCGTTGGAAGTCACCCGTATGTGAAGCTCATGCGTGCCGACACTCAGGATGTTCAGCATGAGACGGTTCTGTCCATTGCCCAGGCTGACCCAGTCCTCCCCGTCCAGACTGTATTCATACACGGAATTCTGGAACATGGCCTGCGTACTGAGCTCGATGGCAATATTATTGTCAGAATGACAGAAATGCAACTCCTCCGCCTCGTTGATCCACGACTGGTAAATGGTATAGCCGTCTGACTGCTGACCCGCATTCACCAGTTCGCCTTGCAGGTAAAGTCCCACGATGCGCAGCTTCACCGTACTCTCATCCGTAGTACGGATCACCTCGCTGGGCACGAAATAGTTCAGTCCGTTGACACCGCCGAACACCAGACGGTTTCCCATCCGGGTCGAGGCACGCTCGGTGAACTCGTTGCCCTGAAGTCCGTCGCCGATAAAGAACCGGCGGAAGGAATGGGCCGAAGGCACATAGCAGTTCAGTCCGTTGTCCGTGCCCACCCATACCTCATACTCATGATTGGGCAGATAGTTCAGCTCCACGCTGCGTACCAGGTCGTTGCTCAGTCCATCCTGCTGTGTCAGGCGGGTAATCTCCGCCTTGTCGTCAAAGAGCTTCATGCGATACAGGCCCTTGCCCGTGGCCGCCCACACGATGCCATGGTTATCCACGGCCACATCACTTACGTTAGTGTCCAGATAATGACCCTGCAATTTCAGCCTTCCATCCTCCCCGATTCGGAAACAATCCAGTCCGCTTGCATGACCCAGGTAAAGCAGGTTGCCATCCACTGCAACGGTGTTGGCCCAGACATTACCCAGGATCTCATACTCGGGAGAGAGTCCGCCCTGGCCAGGGGTCGTGTAATGATCCAGTCGCTGCTTCTCACGGTTATATCCATAGATGCCTTCACCCATCGTGGCAAACCACAGGTTGTCATGGGAATCCCCGCAGATGGAATAAACCTTCTTCAGTTCACGGCCGCTGGCATCCTTCAGCTCAAAGGGAGAGAAGCCGCCCGTCCTGGGATTCATACATACAACCCCACCCAGGGAGCTTCCCAGCCAGAGCGTGCCCGAACCATCCTGATAGATGGCCGTGATCGTACCCGGTACATGCTCAGTCTCACCAGGCTGGAAATGCCTGCTGTCCGTGCATTCGGGATTCAGACGATAGAGGCCGCCATGATCCGTTCCCACCCACAACCAGTCATCCCCGGCGGGATAGATGGCCGTGACACAGTTGGTACCGATGGCATTCCTCAGGGCAGAGCGCCGGCCCACATACTCAAAGGCCGAGGCCACATGCGGCTGTACGACAACCCCCTTCCAGTAGATGCCTATCCACAGATTGCCGGCAGCATCCAGCATGGCATCCTCAATGTTCGAGGTTGCCAGGTTATACTCAGAGATCCGCACCTTGGACAGCTCCAGCTCGCCCGTACCCTCATTGAAGAGGTAGAGTCCGTTGCCATCCGTGCAGACATAGATATAGCCATCCCGGCAGGCGCGCAGCTTCTTGATGATCACATTCGAAAGCTCCGGCAGCGGCAGCAGGACAAACTCATCAAGCTGGTCATCATACCGGCACAGGCCCCTGCCCTCCACATCCACATAGATGTTATCCTTCGTACCCTCCACGATGTGCAGGGCCCTTCCGTCCGTCTTCATCACATGCGCCCTGCCGTTCATGAAGTAAGCCACCTCATAGTTGCGGCTCAGCACCCACTGCCGGCCGTCGCGCCCTTCCACAAAGTGGGAGGCACCATAGTCATTGATAAGGTAATCCAGGCAGGGGCTTGCCTTCACTCCCTCCGGTGTGTCAGTCACCACATAGCTGGTGCGGGCGGTTGCCATGATCAGGGCCGACCCATCCTTCCTCAGGCAGATATCCACGATGCGCGGATGGGAAGGCACATTGTGCTCATTGTACAGGGCAATCTCCCTGAAGGACGACGTGGAATAGTCATACAGGCACAGACCGGAATTGGTTCCCACCAGCAGCTTGCCCGGCACAAGTTCCACCACATTGGTCACCACGTCATTGATCAGCGACGTGCTGTCCCCCTCGTGATGGAAGAAGTTGCGCAGCTTCGCACCGTCGTACATGTTCAGGCCATTGCGCGTACTGATCCACACGTTATGGTATGAATCCTCCATCATGCTGTGAATGCAGCTGTTGCTCAGTCCCTGATCGGAGGTGAACGTCACAATGCCCTGCGCACTCACACGGAGCACACAGGCCAGCAGCAGGATCAGGATATGGTGAAGTCTTCTGTACATTTGGTAAAGTATAAAAAACGGCTTATGGCAATCTGCGACGTGGCGTCAGCTACCTCATTCTCTTCTCTGTCTTTCTGGTACCGTCCTTCATCGTCCGCTGACGGATATACATACCCTTCTCCGGACGCTCTGCCTGACGGATGCCATTGATATGATAGAACACCTCGCCAACCGCCCCCTGGTCATCGGCCACGACTTCCCCGATGGGAGTCAACTCCTCAGCCGAGAGCGGGTTGAACTGATAGCGGTCAAACTGCACATTGCCACTGGCCTCCGTGAACACCAGATACATATAGGTATAGGTCTTGCCGGCGGGAATGGCCTCCTCCAGGTCCACCGTCACATTCTTCAGGGAAGAGGACTTGAACTCCATCCGCGCAATCGGCGCCGCAGTGATCTTTCCGGGACGGATCTCCAGCACGCCCGTACCCTTGATGCGGGCCGTCAGCGACTTCACCTCCTCGGGGAACGTGATGCCACGCACCATGGTCCAGTCGCCAGCCTGAATATCCGACAGTACCACGATGCTGGTGCTCGCCTTTGCGATTCCGACACCCGCACCGTTGGCCATGGTCTCTGCCTCCATGAGGTTCGTGCCGATGGGACGGGCATCCGTCAGGATACCGGGCCCCGTGCTGTTCATGGCAGGTGCCGTGACCTTGGCCGTCGACTCATTCACGGTCGTCTTGCTGATTGCAATCCCGCGATAGCCGCCATTCAGGCCCATGGCCTTCTCCAGGCCCTGGGTGTGATAGACCGTGTACCACTGCTTGCCGAACTTCTGCAGGTGACTGTGATTGTTGCCCCATGGATAGCCATAGTTTCCGGGATTCTTCAGGATCTCACCCGTATAGGTCCAGGTGCCGTTGATGGGATCGTCCGTGACCATGCTCAGGATGGAACAGTTGCCTGGACAGGCATAGCTGCCCCTGCCTGCATACTTGCTCCAGTCCGTGCCGTTGCACGACCAGCCTCCACTGTAGGAAAAGACAAACTTGCCGTTGATATAGTTCAGTTCGTTGGCCTCGAAGTGGAAGGGCGCGGGAATCTCCTTGATCTCCCCGCTCAGCGAGATCATGTTGCTGCCCAGCTTCACGATGCGGGCATTGCCAGGCATCAGCTTCGTACCGTTCCTGTTGGGATCGCCACCGCCGAAGGTCAGCCATCCGTTGCCCTCATCATCCACGCAGACGCCCGGATCGATGATGTTGCTCTGCTCGCCACGGCCAGGCGTACGTCCGTCAATCAAGGCCCTGCCCAGGGGATCCTTCCACGGTCCGGTTGGCGAGGTTGCCGTCAGCACACCGATTCCCGAAGCCGTATTGGTATAGTACAGGTAGAAGTGCGTCTTGCCATCCCTCTCCACACGACTCGTGATGCTGGGTGCCCATGACGTGGCAATCCAGGGAGAAAGCGACTTCACGTCGATGACACCATGGAAGGTCCAGTTCACCAGGTCTGCCGTACTCATGCACACCAGCTGCGTGATCTTGCCATAGGTATTCTTCGAGGCATTCTTCGTCGTATTGTACTCCTGTTGGTCATTGGTGCCATAGACATACAGGCGTCCCTCATACTCCACCGCCGTAGGGTCGGCACAGAGGTTGAAGGGCAGCAAGGGATTGACCTCCGTATCCTTCTTGAAGGACTTGGCCAGCGTCAGGGTCTGGGAGAACGCCTGACCGGTCAGAGCCAGAAAGGAAGCTGCGATGAATAGTTTCTTTATCATGGCTAACATGAATTTTTTATTTGGTTTTTCCAGGGCCCCTTGGAGACTTTAGAGACCTTAAAGACCTTAAAGACCCTAAAGACTTTAGCCTAAAGACCTTAAAGTCCTTAAAAGCCCCTGGCTCTCATCCACTATCGCTGGCCGCCCTGGCCCTGAGGACGCTGTCCACCCTGGCCCTGAGGACGCTGGCCACCGAAGCCACCGCCGAAACCGGCGGGACGGGGAGCCTGGGGTGTGGGCAGCTCGCCCTCGATGGTGATGCGCTGCAGGGCAATACCGGGATCGAGGTCGTTGATGGTAATCAGGTGCAGGCCGTTCTCGTTGGGCTTGATCTTCAGGGTCACCTTGCGGATATTCACGCGGTTGGTCTCCCAGTCGAACTTCATGTCGCCCGTGGCATTGTCATAGCGAACCACACTCGTGCCATTGGTATTGAGATAGGTGGGCAGCTGGTCGTCGATGCGGATGTTCAGACCGGCACCCGTACCACTGTTGTAAGGGAAGTTGGTGGCCAAGTGCAGACTCACGGTCACCTCCGTCTCCTTCTCCACCTTGCTCTGGAAGGCGTAGCGGATGCTGGCACCCTCGGTGCTCTTGTTGTAGGGCATCAAGGCGATGGTAGATCCATAGATACCCATGTCGGGTACGATGGTCCACCTGGCCTCCTTGCCGTCTATCTTCTCGTTGTAGGCAGTGGGATCGATGGTTACGACGTTCCTGTAGGGGAAGAAGGTCTTCTCGGGCAGACCCTCACGATTGCGCTGAACGGCGGCAGGCATGGTGTTGGTGCGGGGCTCCTGCCAGCTGCGGTAGCCGATATGGGTCTGGTCCATCATGTGGTTCCACTTGCCGCCGGCAATGCGATGGTTGTAGTCATAGCAGAGGGCAGCATCCTTGTCAAAGCACTTCTTCACGCGCGCTGCCCACAGGTCTGCCTCGGGACTGCCCTGCTGTGCCAGCTGTTCCTGCCTGGCCTGTGCGTAGTACATCTCGTAGAGGTTGCTCATGGCACGGATGGGGAAACGCACGATCTCATCGTAGGCATCCCTGTACTCGGGAGCCATACGCTGGTACTGCTCCTCAACCTCCAGCTCCAGGATCTTGTATTCGGCCAGACGCTCGCCCCACTCTCCGTTCTCCAGGTTGTAGGTGCGGCTGGTCAGCTGCTCTGCCGTGCGACGATGCACAAACTTGCAACCGAGGTTCAGCAGACGGGCAGCCTCCTTGATCTCCTCGTCCTTGTTCTCACCAAAGGCACCGCCAAACTGCTCACGGCAGTAGTCCTCCAGGTAAGGCTGCAGCGAAGCCACTCTCGCCTCACCCTCTCCGCTGGCGCTTTCGCTGACGAAGTTGGGATTCCAGGCCATCTTGAACCAGAAGTCGATGGGCAGCTCCATGGGCTTCAGGTCGCCCACGTTGAGGATCCACAGCTGGTCCACTCCATAGTCGTAGGTCAGTTTCATCTGATCCCACATGCGCTGTACCTGACTGATATTGATCCACTTCGAGTTGCGTGGCGCACCCACGTAATCCACATGATAGTACATGCCGTAGCCACCGGGATGACGGTAGAACCACTTCTCGCCCTTCTTGTCAGCCTTCAGCTCGGGCAGGATGCGCACGTTGCCCCAGTTGTCATCGCAGAGCAGCAGGATTACGTCGTCGGGCACCTTCATACCCTTCTCGTAGTACTCCTGTACCTCCTTATACAGGGCCCATACCTGGGTCGTCTCCCTGGCAGGCTTGGCTGTAGCCTCCACGATGTGCT
>JAZRVZ010000151.1:0-10548 GCA_045599425.1 Bacteroidaceae bacterium
TTGAGGTGCTGCCCGGCATCTCCGCCTTCCAGAAGACGGCCTCGCTGCTCGGTGCCCCCATCGGGCACGACCTCTGCCTCATTTCCCTGAGCGACCTCATGACGCCCTGGGCCCTGATTGAGAAGCGCATCCGTGCGGCCGCCATGGCCGACTTCGTGACTTGCATCTACAATCCCAGGAGCCATGGCCGCTACTGGCAGCTGCACCGTCTGCGCGAGATCTTCCTGGAAGAGCGACCTGCCACGAACGTGGTAGGCTATGTCCGTCAGGCTGGCCGTCCCGAGCAGCAGGTGACCCTCACCACCTTGCAGGACTTCGATCCCGAGCAGGTGGACATGTTTACCTGCATCATCGTCGGCAACAGCCAGAGCTACGTGCAGGACGGGAAGTTCATCACGCCGAGGGGGTATTTCAGAGAAAGCCCCTCTGGAGGGCAAGGGGTGGGGGCTTCCATCATGAACGAGTCCTTCCGCACCATCCTCTCCGAGATGAAGCATCCCGACGTGCCCACCTGGCGACTGTGGCCCCTGTTGCATGCCATCCACACCACCGTGGACTTCGGCATGGAGGACTGCCTCTGGATGGACGAACGGGCCACCGAACAATTATATAATAAGGTAAAGGACGGAAGTCTGCGCCACATCGTCACCGATTCCAACATGGCAGCCAGCGGCATCCGCAAGGGTGCCCTCCAGCGACTGGGCATCGAGGTACATTGCTTCGTGGCAGAGCCCGAGATGGCCGAGGTGGCCAAGCGGGAGAACATCACCCGCAGCCAGGCCTGTATGCGCCATGCCGCCAGGCTCTATCCCGATGCCTTGTATGTCGTAGGCAACGCCCCCACGGCCCTCTTTGAGATCTGCGACCTTACACGAAAAGGACAGATGCAGCCCGCCGGCATCATTGCCGCACCCGTCGGCTTTGTCCATGTCTGCGAGAGCAAGCATGCCGTCAAGACCTTGCGTGACATTCCCAAGATGATCATCGAGGGACGCAAGGGCGGCAGCAATCTCGCCGCTACGCTGGTCAACAGCATCCTGACCTACGACGATTCTGAACAATTGAAACCAGGGCGCGATTTATGAAATTTATAGTCATAGGTATAACAGATAATAAGGAACAGTACTTCACACCCGAAGTGCTGGATATTATCCGACAAGGCAAGGTGTTCTCCGGTGGCTTACGCCATCACGAGTTGGTGCCCCACCTCCTGCCTCAGGAGTATGAGTGGATTGATGTCACTGCTCCTCTCTCTCTGGTCTTCGAAGCCTACCGTTGTGTCTTCCATTCCACAAGCATCATCGTCTTCGCCTCGGGTGACCCACTCTTCTATGGCTATGCCAGTACGCTGCAACGCCAGTTCCCAGAAGCAGAGATTGAGGTTTATCCCACCTTCAATTCCCTGCAACTGTTGGCTCATAGGTTGGTGCTTCCCTACCAGGACATGTGTGCCGTCAGCGTGACCGGTCGTCCGTGGAAGGGACTGGACGATGCCCTGATCCGTAATGAGAGACTCATCGGCTGCCTCACGGACAAATACAAGACACCCCGCCTCATTGCAGAACGCATGCTTGCCTATGGCTACGACAATTACACAATGTCCATAGGTCAGTGTCTGGGCAATCCCACAAAGGAACGGGTGGTCACCTGTAATCTGACCTCCGTTCCCAAAGAAGTCTTGCAACCAAACTGTATCATCCTGCAGCAGACGCATCCTCGCCCCCGTAGGTTTGGCATTCCCGAATCCGACTTCCACCTGCTGGACGGACGTGTCAATATGATAACCAAGGCCCCCATCCGCCTCTTGACCCTCTCAGCCCTGGACCTCCCCAACCGACAGTGCCTATGGGATGTAGGCTTCTGTACCGGCAGTGTCAGTATCGAAGCACGCCTGCAATTCCCTCATCTTCAGGTAGAATCGTTCGAGGTGCGTACAGAGGGTCGGGAACTTATGGAACTCAACAGCCGGAAGTTCGGCGCTCCGGGCATCAGCTGTCATATCGGCGACTTCCTCAGTGCAGACCTCAATGACCTTCCCCGTCCTGATGCCGTGTTTATCGGTGGGCATGGCGGGCAACTGAAGGAGATGGTTCAACGTATCCGCCAGTACCTCCTGCCTGGTGGCATTGTCGTGTTCAACTCTGTCAGCGAACAGAGCCAGCAACTGTTCCGTGAAGCCATAGGCAGCGTGGATGGCGTCAACATCAACCAGATACACTTTGCACTCGATCATCATAATCCCATAACCATACTCTCAGCCCAATGACATATATTGTCTACATATCCCCCAAAGGCCGGCAACTGGCAGAAGTCATAGCAAGGGAACTGACCAATTGCAGGATCTGCAGCAAGGTCCCGGAAAACGAGGAACTGAATGGCCATGCCCTCGTCTTTATCGGGGCCCTGGGCATCTGTGTCAGGAAGATCCAGCACCTCATCCACGACAAGCACACCGACCCCGCCGTGGTTTGTGTGGATTCCCTGGGTCAGCATGCCATCTCCGTGCTCAGCGGACACGTAGGCGGAGCCAACGAACTCTGCCGTCGGGTGGCCCGCATCGTGGGAGCCACACCCGTCATCACCACCCAGAGCGACCTGCAAGGCACTTTTTCCAACGGGGAGAAAGTCGAGGCCCTCGATCTCAAGGCCCGCGAGAACGGTTGGGTGGAGGACCTGCGCGGCGTCAGCATGAACGAGGCCATAGCCGACTACGTCAACGAGACCGGCACGGTGCGCATCGAGACCACCCACCGCTACTGGCCCTTGGAGGAAGGTCGCAAGGAACTCCTCTACCGTCCACCTGTGCTGCACCTGGGCATCGGTTGCTCCCACGGTTGCCAGCCCGGACTCGTACCCCAACGCATTGTCGAGGCCCTGCGCGAGGCCGGCTACAGCGAGAAGAGCGTGGCCACCATCGACACCATCGAACTCAAGCGCCACGAACCCCTCCTGGAGGCCCTGCGCGAGGTGATGCCCCAGGCCCGCATCGTCATCCATCGTGAGGAAGACCTGGAACAGGCCGAGGTGCCCAATCCCAGTCCGTGTGCCATGAAATACGTGGGCATCCCCAGTGTCAGCGAGGCCACAGCCCTGACCTATGGTCCCCTGCTCATTGAGAAGCAGAAAGGCAGGAGTGGCGCGACTGACGTCAATGACTATACCTTTGCCCTCAGTATAGACCGCGATGCCGTGGCCAAGGGACACGTGGAGATTGTGGGAGCCGGTCCGGGCGACCCCGAACTGATCAGCGTGCGCGGCAAGCGCTTCCTGGAGCAGGCCGACCTGATCCTCTATGCCGGCAGCCTCGTGCCCGAGCGCCTCACCCACTATGCCAAGCCCGGTTGCGTGGTGCGCTCTTCGGCACCGATGAATCTTGAGGAACAGTTCGCTATCATGAAGGAGTTCTACGACCAGGGCAAGCTCGTCGTGCGCCTCCACACCGGCGACCCCTGCATCTACGGCGCCATCCAGGAGCAGATGGCCCTCTTCGACCAGGCCGGCATGCGCTATCACATCACGCCCGGCATCAGCGCCTTCCAGGCCGCTGCCGCAGCCCTCCACAGCCAGTTCACCATCCCCGAGAAGGTGCAGACCATCATCCTGACCCGTGGCGAAGGGCGCACGCCGATGCCCGAGAAGGAACAGCTCCACAAGCTGGCGCAGAGCCAGAGCACGATGTGCATCTACCTCTCGGCTGGCATCGTCGAGGAGGTGCAGCGCGAGCTGCTCATGGCCTATCCCCCCGAGACGCCCGTCGCCGCCTGCTACAAGCTGACCTGGCCCGAGGAGAAGATCTATCGCGGTCAGCTGAAGGACCTGGCCCAGATCGTCAAGGACAACCACCTCACCCTTACCACGCTGCTGGTAGTGGGCGAGGCCATCGACAATCGTGAGGGTCTGAGTCGCCTGTATGCCGATGAGTTCAAGCATATATTCCGGAAATAAACGACGTGAATTATGACCTGTGAATCGCCATCTCTCCGTACTGGCCTCAGCACTGGAAGTTGTGCCACAGCTGCCAGCGTAGCCGCCCTGTGGACCCTGCTCGGCCATGACGCACCCCGCAAGGTCAGCTTCGAACTGCCACGCGACGGCTGGCGCGAAATGCCCGTTGTCCGGCTGGAACATGGGGTAGGGTATGCCCTGGCCTCCGTCATCAAGGACGGCGGTGACGATCCCGACGCCACCAACGGCTGTGTGGTGCAGGCTATGGTGCGGTTCAACTCCAGTCATAAGGAGGTACGCATCCTGGGTGGCGAAGGTGTGGGACGGGTCACCCTGCCCGGACTGGGACTGGACATCGGCGAACCTGCCATCAACCCTGTTCCCCGGCAGATGATCCGTGAGAATCTCCGCCTCCTCTATGGTGGCGGACTCGACGTCACCATCATCGTGCCCCAGGGGCGTGAGATAGCCCGCCACACCTTCAATGCCAAGGTTGGTGTGATGGACGGCATCAGCATCCTGGGCACCACAGGCATCGTCCATCCCTTCAGCCACGATGCCTACATCGACGCCATGCAGCGCGAGATGCAGGTTGCCCTGGCCATGAATGTCCCCCGTGTGGTGCTGAACAGCGGCAAGCGCAGCGAGCTGGCCATCCACGAGCTCTACCCCATGCTCCCCGAACAGGCCTTCATCCACTACGGCAACTTCGTGGGCGACGGTCTGCGCATCGCCCAGCAACTGGGTGCCCGCACGGTCACCGTTGGTGTCATGATCGGCAAGGCCGTCAAACTGGCCGCCGGCTATGTCAATACCCACAGCCATCAGGTGACCATGGACCGCGATTTCGTGACCTCGCTTGCCCAGCAGGTGGACTGTTCCGAAGAGACCGTCAGTCTCATTCAGGATATTAACATGGCCCGTCAGCTCATCACCGACCTGCCTCAGGAAGAATATCAGAAACTAAGAAAAATAATCATAAAGAAATGTATAGAAGTATGCAAAACCGTGTATTCCGGAGACTTGGAGTTTATCTTGCTGGACTCCTTGCTCTAACCTCCTGCTTCGGCTCGGGAAGGCGCAACAGTAAGGATTCTGATGGCAACGGCCCTCAGCCCATCGAGGTGAAGTATGCCCGTAACTTTACGTTGGACGACAGCAATCTGGACGTCCGCCTGCTCACCATCCGGAATTCGGAGGGAAAGCATGGTGCCGAGTACCGCTATGCGCTGGTTTCGGGCGAGATGGGTGACAGTCTTCGCGGGCAGATTCCCGAGGGCTATGAGGTGGTGCGTGTGCCCGTCAGCCGTTTCATCTGCATGACCTCCCTCCAGCTCAGTAACTTCATTGCCCTTGACCAGACCGATAAGGTGGTGGGCATCACCAGCACGCGCCATCTCTTCAACGAGGCGCTCAACAGGCAGTTGGAGAACGGCCAGACGGTGCAGATCGGCATCGAGGGCGAGTTCGACAACGAGCTGGTGCTGGCGGCTGATCCTCAGCTGATCCTCGTCTCCCCCAGCAAGCGCGGAGGCTTCGACGTGCTGAAAGAGAGCGGTTTGCCCATCATGCCCCACATGGGCTATCAGGAACCCGACCCTCTGGGACAGGCCGAGTGGGTGAAACTCATTGGTGTGCTCATTGGTTGCGAGGCCGAGGCTACGGCCTATTTTGATCTGGTGGAACAACAGTACAATGGACTCCGTTCAAAACTACATGCTTATCTCAATTCGGAAGAAACGGTGAGCCAGTCATCCGTCTTGCTCCGTCCCACCATTTTCTCCGGCGACATGAAGGGTGGTGCCTGGTATGCCACCGGTGGCAAGAGTTTTCTGGCCTCCATCTTTCGCGATGCCGGTGCCGACTATGTGCTGAAGGACAACGAAGACACGGGTGGCGTGAACATGGACTTCGAGGCCATCTATGCCCAAGCAGCCGATGTCGATTACTGGCGCATCAGCAACAGTTTCGACGGGGAGTTCAGCTATGACGTGTTGGCTGAGCAGGACAGCCGATTCATGGATTTCAAGGCCTTCCGTGACCGTCATGTCATCTATTGCAACATGTCCCGCACGCCTTTCTACGAGTCTTTTCCCGTCCATCCCGAACTCGTGCTCTCGGACTTCATCCACATCTTCTACCCTCAATTATTGCCCGATTACCAGCCCACCTATTATAAACTGTTGAGTGAATGAAACGAAGCTTGCTCTTCCTCCTGGCCTTCCTGCTCATCCTTGCCCTTGTCTGCCTGAATGTGGCGCTGGGCAGCGTTTCCCTGCCGCTGCGCGATGTCATCGACACCCTGCTTGGCCGTGACGATGTGCCCATCATCACGCAGAACATCATCCTCAAGAGCCGGTTGCCGCAGACACTTGTGGCAGCGCTGGCAGGTGCTGCCCTGGCGGTGAGTGGACTGGAGATGCAGACTGTCTTCCGCAATCCCCTGGCCGGTCCCACTGTTCTGGGTATCAGCAATGGGGCCTCCCTCGGCGTGGCCCTCGTGGTGCTCCTGGGAGGCAATATCGCCGGCGTGGCGCTGAGCAAGATGGGTCTGGTGGGCGAGATGGCGCTGACCGTGGCCGCCATCGTGGGAGCCATGCTCATCATGTTGCTGATCATTTCCGTCAGTCAGCGGGTGCGCAGCAGCGTGACCCTGCTCATCATCGGCGTGATGATAGGCTATGTGGCCAACGCCCTTATCGGCGTTCTGAAATTCTTCAGTGTGGAGGAGGATATCCGCTCCTATGTTGTTTGGGGCATGGGCAGCTTTCAGCGCGTCAGTCCCGAACGCTTCTTGCCGTTTGCCATGTCCTGTGCCATGCTGCTCATCCTGTCACTGCCCTTGGCCAAGACCCTCAATCTCCTCCTGCTGGGCGACGGTTATGCGCGTAACCTTGGACTCAACCTGCGCCGTGCACGTCTCTTGGTCATCAGCAGTTCGGGCATGCTATGTGCCATCGTCACGGCCTATTGCGGTCCCATTGCGTTCCTGGGTCTGGCCGTTCCCCATCTCTGCCGTGGCTTGCTTCGCAGCAGCGACCATCGCCTGCTTCTTCCCTTCACGCTTTTCTGTGGTGCAGTCCTGGCCCTCCTCTGCCATCTCATCGCCCGTCTTCCGGGGTTCGAGGGTGCCTTGCCCGTGAACAGTGTCACTGCCCTCCTCGGTGCTCCCGTCGTCTGTTGGGTTCTATTCCGGAGACATTCATGAATTCTGTTTCAGGGTATCAGTAGGTGTCTCGCGCTATTCTTTCTGGCCGTTGTGCGGTTTTTTTCCTGCTGAATATTTGGTTCTTTCATAAAGAAATCGTATGTTTGTAGCCTATCCACCATTGGTTGTTGCTATGATGGTGAAAATAAACCTGTTAATCGAATCATAATCTTGCCTATCCACCACTTTTCCACCACTTTTCCACCACTAATCCACCACTGATCCACCACTGATCCACCATAAAACTACCACTTTCCCTAACAAAACCTTAAAACCTTATAACCTCAAAACCTTAAAACCACGTGAGTTCGACGAAATCACATCTAATATGTTTTAGGTACGGATTACGAGGGTTTCACGGATATTATTCTTTTTTCTCCGCCATGTGGCTGATAAATGGACTGAAAATATAACAATATAATCCGTGAAATCCGCGTAATCCGTGCCTAAATCGAATTCATCGAACTCACCTTAAAACCTTATAACCTCAAAACCTCAAAACCTTATAACTTATGATTACGATTGTCAAAAGAGGGAAGCAGAACCCTACGTACACATTGATGGGTACCGAGGAGTTTGTCCGCCAGATGAAAGGCGAATTTCCCTATATGGTTCGCACCAACAGCACGGGTGTTGCCATCGGACGCCTGCTGCGCGAGAAGCATTACCTGTACAAGAAGACCTCCTCATGCGCCATGTACCTGATTAAGAGGCGGAAGCTTGTTTCTTCTATCAGCTGATAGAAGAAGACTTCCTCTGGGGGCGTGCCTCCTGTTCCTCGCTGCTTTGGTTCTTCTATCAGCTGATAGAAGAACCGGTGGTGATGGTTCCTCTGCGATTATTCAACTATAAATGATTCAAAACAGTACACTTTCCTGATTTGCTTACAATCTGTAATTTTGTTGAACGCACAGACGCACTTTTGAAGACGTTCAAAAGTCGACGCAGAGGTTTTAATGGATTTAGAGGCAAAAAAAAGAGAAAATCTTTGCGTCTCTGCGTCTTTGCGTTATAAATTGAAAGCACGTTGACTTTTTGTAGTGGACTCATAAATAATTTTGATCACTTGCTTATGGCTATAAAAATAGATTGGCAACCCTTGCCTCCCAGAAGTGGGGAGGAGGTGACTTCCTATTTCCCGCGGTTGAAGGAAAACGGGACCATTGATTTTGAGACCCTTTGCCGTTTGGCAACAAAGCATAGTTCCGTGTTCCATCGTGGTGAACTGCTTGCTGCCTTCGATGTACTGCAGCGCGAGATGTCGCGCCAGTTGGCCTTGGGCAAGACCGTGCGGATACCGGAGTTCGGAACTTTCCGCCTGACCATTGAGGCCAACGGGAAGGTGGAGGCTGCACGGCGTCGGAGTAAAAGTGCCGTCAGGTTGAAAGGGGTGGCGTTCGCTCCGGAAGGGAAGTTTGTGGAATCGCTCGGACAGCCCGACTTCCGCTGGTCGCCCACTGGATCTCACCATCTTGTCTGCGATGTGGATCAACTGAGGGCGAATCTCTCTGATTACCTTGCAGCTCACCATTCGATTACCTGTGCAGAGTTCGCCGCCCTCTTCCATCTTGGACGCAGCACTGCCAACAAGTATATAAGGCAATTGCTGGACGAAGGTCTTCTGGTCAGGACTGGTGCCGGCAAGCTTGCATGCTATTCCCTCCATGCTAAGGAAACATTGCCTCGTTGAGGAGCGGTGATGGAGAAGTGGCGGTAAAATGGTGGATTTATGGTGGTAAAATGGTGGAAAAGTGGTGGAAAAGTGGTGGATGTGTCTTTTGTAAATCTCCGGTATTCAATTTGTTGTGCCTCTTTTGTGGTGGATGAGACGTGTTTTGCTCTTTTCTTGTGAAATAGGCAAACGGTTTCAGCCAGAAGTTATATAATTCCGAAGATTTGGCTGTAAATAGTGGTATGATTTCAGCCAAATTCTATAAAACGGCACAATTATTCAAGCTGTACAAATGTAGTAGCGTTGATCATGTCATTATGATGGCGGGGGGTATTGTCGCTCAGACTTGCCTTCAGCACTTTTTCTGCTTGAAATCACCCTGATTGTTAAGGTTGCAAAAAGTGTTAAAAATGAAGTCTCTTTTGCACTTTTACTCGCGTTGACATGCAAAAACTCGAAAAAAAGTCGTACCTTTGCGCTCGAGAGCGCGAGCGGATGGATAAGTCTTATTTCTCAAGACGCTAATCCTGCCCATGATGTTCCACATTAAAGTACGATTTACAAGATGAAACGCACAACTCAAAGTTCCATGTGACCGAGAATATCTTCTTGAATATAGCATGTGCAGGATATGCTGATGGACCTCAATCACGAGGAGAAAGAGGCCGTTACTGGACAAGTACTGCCGATGAGAATGACAACGCAAAAAATGTTGTTTTAGATTTAGCAGGTGGAATACCTTTTACGATGGTCTATTCAAATCAAACTATAGGTACCTATGATAAGACTACGAAGAACAGCGTCCGCCTCTTCCACGCCATGCCAAAATAAGCAATTGCATAGCACATAGCAATAAACACGAATCTCTATAAAAACTCTTCCGGTTGTCCTTCGCAGGGTAGCCGGAAGTTTTTTTATCCCCGTGCGTCAATCATTTTAGTGTGAGCAAAGTAGCGGTTACTTCCGCTTGCCTGACTTGGCTTTGTCTTTCGCCTCCTTCTTTCGCTCCTTCATGTACTCACGATAGTCTTTGATAGGCATAGGCTTAAGATTTTCATCAGAGAACATGAGGTCGATGCCTTCCAGTTCCATCATGACCTCGTCATTGTCGCTGAAGTAGGCATGAGGATAGCGGTTGATGTTCTGCTGCTTCTGGAGAATGTCAAATTTCTTCGGACAAGCACGAACAGTATAGCAACAAAAGGTTGCAACGAATGGCAGAAATGAACGCTAAAACGTCAGTTTTGTATAACATTGGTTATAAAGTTTTATAAAATACGCTGATTTTAAGGGTGTTTTTGGTAGTTTTTGAGAAAATTTTCATAACTTTGCAAAGCAAATTTTGTGCACTTTTTCCACTGCAAGTATGAAAACATTCAATACAGCGGGTACTTGTCGCCCGAACGAACACTATATGGTGGACATCACCGAGCGCTTGGAAATCATCCGTGGGATGATAGCCAGGGGTGACTATTTCTGTATAAACCGTGGTAGGCAGTATGGCAAGACTACCACACTGACTGCTCTTCAGAACACACTGGAAAAATTAGGATATACAGTTTTCTGCCTAAGTTTTGAAGGCATGGCTGAGGATTCTTTCCTGAATTTGAATACAGTATTGTTTAAGTTGATACAGAAAATCAATGATTGTATTCTGTGGGATGAGGTTAAGAATATATCTGAAACATCAAAGGTGTTGCTGGAAGAGCTTGAGAAGAGTGCT
>JAZRVZ010000152.1:0-3385 GCA_045599425.1 Bacteroidaceae bacterium
ACTATGGCGACCGACTTGCGGGAGGTGAACGCCGACGTACGGAAATCGCGCGTTGCCTGGCCATCGAACCCAAGTTCATTATGCTGGATGAACCCTTTGCCGGTGTGGATCCCATTGCGGTGGAGGATATCCAGTTTATCGTATGGAAGCTGAAGCAGAAGAACATCGGTGTGCTCATCACTGACCACAACGTGGAGGAAACCCTGTGTATCACGGATCGTGCCTATATGCTCTTCGAGGGCAGGATCCTTTTCAAGGGCAGTCCGCAGGAACTGGCCGAGAATCCGATTGTAAGGCAACGCTACCTGACAAACAGCTTTGTGCTTCGTCCCAAGGATTTCGAGGCGATGGAGAGGGAACGCGAGGCGGCGATGGCTCAGGAGGCATGATGTGAATCCCGCCTGGCTTGCACCCCGTCATTCCGAAGCCATACAGCCGGCTGTGGCATGTCCTGCAGCCGGTTCGCTTTTGTCCTGCGGCGGATTTGTCCAAGTCCTGCGTAGGATTTGCCCAAGTCCTGCGGTGGATTTGCCTTTGTCGCCCGCAGGACAGGATTCTGTCTGCCATAGGACAGATTTGGGCTTACGGGTCTTTTTCACCATATTATATTAATAATGGCCCCAAAATTTGAATATGTCGTGAAAAAGAAGTACCTTTGCACGCATTTTGTGTAAATAACAAAAAACAAGATATAGAAATGAACGTAACATTTGAGAAGATTGATGCAGTGAACGGTCTGATTACCGTCCAGCTGGTTGAGGCAGACTATGCCCAGAATGTAGAGAAGGCGATGAAGGACCTCCGCAAGAAGGCCAACATGCCCGGTTTCCGTCCCGGTCAGGTACCCATGGGTATGCTGAAGAAGCGTTTCGGTGCAGAGGTGCTGGTTGAGCAGGTGAACAAGATCCTTGGCGAGCAGCTCTATGGCTACATCCGTGAGCAGCAGCTCAACGTATTGGGCGAGCCCCTTCCCAGCGAGAACCAGGAGCAGATCGACTTTGAGAACCAGAAGGAGTTCAGCTTCAAGTTCGACGTAGCCCTGGCTCCCGAATTTGATGCCAAGCTCTCAGACAAGGATACCGTAGACTACTACACCATCCAGGTAACCGACGAGATGGTTCAGAAGCAGGTTGAGATGTTTGCCAGCCGCGCCGGCCAGTATGGCAAGGTGGACGAGTTCCAGGAGCGTGACATGGTGAAGGGTCTGCTGGCCCAGCTAGATGCCGAGGGTAACACCCTGGAAGGTGGTATCCAGGTTGAGGGTGCCACCATGCTGCCCGACTATTTCAAGAACGACGACGAGAAGGCCAAGTTCGCTGCCTGCCACGTCAATGACGTCCTGGTGTTCAATCCCGGAAAGGCATACGATGGCAATGAGGTTGAGCTGAGCTCGCTGCTGAAGATCGAGAAGGATGCCGTGAAGGATATGACCAGCGACTTCAGTTTCCAGGTAGAGGAGATTACCCGCTATACTCCCGCTGAGGTGAACCAGGAGCTCTTCGACCAGGTTCTGGGCGAGGGTGCCGTAAACGGCGAGGAGGAGTTCCGCGCTGCCATCAAGGCCAATATGGAGAAGGAGTTCGTGAACGACAGCGACTACAAGTTCGTACTTGACCTCCGCAAGCATCTTGAGGATCGCATCGGTGGCCTGACCTATCCCGAGACCATGCTGAAGCGCATCATGCGCCTGAACAACCAGGACAAGGATGAGAAGTTTGTGGAGGACAACTATCAGGCCAGCATCAACGAACTGACCTGGCACCTGATCAAGGAGCAGCTGAGCGACCAGTTCGGACTGAAGGTTGAGCAGGCCGACGTGCTGGAGACCGCCAAGATGGTTACCCGCATGCAGTTCGCCCAGTACGGCATGCAGAACGTTCCCGAGGAGGCCCTGACCAACTATGCCAACCAGATGCTGCAGAACAAGCAGCAGGCTGAGGGGCTGGTGAACCGCACCGTGGAGAACAAGATCTGCGCTGCTGCCAAGGCTCTGGTAAAGCTGAACGAGAAGAGCGTTTCGCTTGACGAGTTCAACGCCATGTTCAAGTAAGACAAGGTATAGGAGATAAATGTCTAAGGGGTTAAAAGGCCGAGGCCTTTTAACCTCTTGACTGCTCAATACGCCGCATCCCGCTTTGTAAGCTCATTATCCCATAACCTCATAACCCTATATTATATAAATAAGGTATATGCAGAACGATTTTCAGAAATTTGCCACCCGTCACCTGGGCATGAACAGCCAGGTGCTGCATGATGTGGTATCCATGCAGAACCAGTACCTGAATCCCTATATCCTGGAGGAGCGTCAGCTGAACGTGACGCAGATGGATGTGTTCAGCCGTCTGATGATGGACCGCATCATCTTCCTGGGCACCCAGATTGACGACTATACGGCCAATACCCTGCAGGCACAGCTGTTGTACCTGGACAGCGTGGATCCCGGCAAGGATATCAGTATCTACATCAACAGTCCTGGCGGTAGCGTCTATGCCGGCCTGGGTATCTATGATACCATGCAGTTCATCCAGAGCGACGTGGCCACCATCTGTACCGGCATGGCAGCATCCATGGCTGCCGTATTGCTGGTTGCCGGTCAGGAAGGCAAGCGTTCTGCCCTGACCCACAGCCGCGTGATGATCCATCAGCCAATGGGTGGTGCACAGGGACAGGCCAGTGACATTGAGATTACGGCCCGTGAGATCCAGAAGCTGAAGCAGGAACTCTATACCATCATCGCCAACCATTCACACACCGATTTTGACAAGGTGTGGGCCGACAGCGACCGTGACTACTGGATGACGGCTGCCGAGGCCCAGGAGTATGGCATGATTGACCGTGTCCTGAATCGTAAAGCTTAAGTAACCATCGTAGCATTGTTTCTATGGCAGGAAGAAGTCCCAAGAAGGCATGTTCATTCTGTGGCAGGGGAGAGCACGATGTGCCTCTGCTTATTACGGGTCTGAACGGTTATATCTGCAGCGACTGTGCGCAGCAGGCCTACCAGATCGTACGCGATAACCTGACCGACTTTGAAGAGGTTGGGCAAACTGGTGGTGGCTCGTCGTTTGATGTGGACCTGAAGAAGGTACCCAAGCCCCGTGAGATCAAGGAGTACCTGGACCAGTACGTTATTGGCCAGGATGCTGCAAAGCGCTACCTGGCGGTGAGCGTGTACAACCATTACAAGCGTCTCGCGCAGCCCAAGGACAAGGATGGCGTGGAGATTGAGAAGAGCAACATCATCATGGTGGGCAGTACGGGTACGGGTAAGACCTTGCTGGCCCGCAGCATTGCCAAACTGCTGAAGGTACCCTTCACCATCGTCGATGCAACGGTGTTCACTGAGGCTGGATACGTGGGCGAGGATGTGGAAAGCATCCTGTCG
>JAZRVZ010000153.1:0-9658 GCA_045599425.1 Bacteroidaceae bacterium
TAAGAAATAAAGTGTATCTTTGCCATAGCTTTAAAACTACGTCAAAGTTACAAAAAAACTTTGATATGACAAAGCCCTGGCTTGGGAAAGTCGGGGCTTCGTTTATGAAAAGAGGGTGTGCCAGCATTTTGACACACCCTCTTTTGTATTTTACACAATCACGCCCTAAGCCGGACGACATCCCGAAGGGGAAGGATTCACAGGCAGAGACAGGAGGAATTCCCGTCCCTGCCTGTCTGCGATTCTATTCCAGGGACTCTGCGTTGGGAATGATCAGACGGTATCCCTTGCCATGCACGTTGTTGATCTCGATTGAGGGATCTGCCTTCAGATGCTTACGGAGCTTGGTGATGTAGACATCCATGGAGCGTGCATTGAAATAGTTGTCATCCACCCAGATGGTCTTCAGTGCCAGCTCACGCTGCAGCACGTCATTGGCATGCTTGCACAACAGACTCAGCAGTTCGCTCTCCTTCGTGGTCAGCTTGGTCTGCTCATCACCATGGATCAGGATCTGACGACGGCTGTCAAATGTGAACTCACCCAGCTTGAAGGTCACCATATCCGCATTCTTCTTTCCTCTCACACGACGCAGGATGGCCTCCATGCGGAACACCAGCTCGTCCATGGAGAAAGGCTTGGTGATATAATCGTCGGCACCCAGGCGGAAGCCTTCGAACACATCTTCCTTCAGGTTCTTTGCCGTCAGGAAGATGATCGGCATCTCAGGATTCAGTGCACGGATTTCCTGCGCCAGCTGAAAACCGTCCTTCCTGGGCATCATGACATCCAGCACGCACATGCTGTACTGGTTCTTGCAGAATGCACGGTAACCGGCCTCCCCATCCAGACATAAGTCTGCATCATAGTTCTTGGCCTGCAGGTACTCGCGAAGCAACATTCCCAGACTCTCGTCATCCTCACACAACAGGATTCTCAGTTTCTCTTCCATAATATTCTCTGTTTAAGTTGTTATACGTTCTTGTTGATTCCATATAGATTTCATGAATTGACGGCAAACTTTCCCATTCTCAGTTCAGAATCACTCATCATCCTTCACCGTAGGCAGGGTGATGATGAATCGGGTTCCCTGTCCGTATTCACTCTCAACCTTGATCTTGCCATGATGCAGTTCGATGATCGTATGCACGTATGCCAGACCAAGTCCGAAACCCTTCACGTTATGCTGGTTTCCCGTATGAACACGGTAGAACCTCTCGAAGATATGCCCCAGATCGCTCTTCTGGATACCCATGCCATTATCCTGCACGGTCAGCTGAAGCGTGTCTCCCACGTTCTTTGTCTGGATCTGAAGCTTCAGGTCCACGTCATGACGACGGTACTTCACGGCATTATCCATCAGATTGAATATCACGTTGGTCAGATGCATCTCATCACCATAGACAAAGGGATCGTAGGCCTCGATGCTGGTATTGACCTCCCCACCCGACTGCCGGATGCGCAGTGAGAATGTATTCACCACCGCCTCCACCAGACCATTGACATCCAACTCATCCTGCTTGATGGCAATGTTATCATGGTCAAAGAGCGACATCTGCAGTACCTTCTCCACCTGGAACCTCAACCGCTTGCTTTCCGTACTGATCGTACTGGCCAGGCTTTCATACATCTTCTCCGACTTCGTCACCGACTTGTCATTCAGCATCTCGGCGGCGAGGGATATGCTGGCCAGTGGGGTCTTGAACTCATGCGTCATGTTGTTCACAAAGTCATTCTTCATCTCACTCACCTGCTTCTGGCGGGCCAGTTGGTAGATTGTGTACAGGAAAAGCAGCAAGAGGACGAAAGTGAAGCCCATCACGGGCGTCATGCGTCGGGCCACACCCCAGATATAGTCATCCTCCGTGGGGAAATGGACTTGCAGGATACCCACCTTGCTGGAAGGGTCGTTCCGGAACAGTGTCTGCCGGTAGGCATTCTCCACTCCTGACGCACAGTAGTCAGAACACCTCAGGACCTCCTGTCCGTCTGCTGTGGAAACACTGTAATGGAACGGGATATCCACTCCGTTACGCCGCAAGGCACTCGTCAGGTATGAATCCAACAGGTCGCTGTTCAGCCTCTCCCGCAGACTGCTCTCATTGGCATTATATAATAAGGTATAGATAACCTCGTCCAGCACACCACGCTGGTAGACGTATGCATTCTTCACCTTTTCCAGGAAATCCAGTCCGGCAGCCTCCATGTAGGGAGAGCCTTGCTGCATGAGCATGGTATTGGTGTACTGTCTTCCCCCACGCATGACTTGCTCGGGCATATACACGATATCCAGCGTATCGGACAACCCGGATGCTCCCGTACTGACCACCTGACGGGCAGGCAGGCTCGCCTGCAACTGTGCCAGCGAATCCAGCTCCTGCTCATGATTGCTCGTCACCAGTTGCAGGTAGCGGAAGGTCTCGTCGCGCTCCAGGTCGCGTGATGCCTGATCCAGGCTGCGCAGCACGGACTCATCAAACTGTTCCTTACGCATGCGTACCATGGTCCTTGCGTTGCCCCACTGCAGGTACAGCAGGATTACGCTCAACACACCGATCAGGATGCCAATAAACAAGATTTTCCTTTGTTTCATATCCCAAAATTATAAAAAGCAACCTTAAATTTTAGCATTTTACCCGTCAAACAACCTATTTGTTAACAATAATAAATAAAGCTAAACGGTTCCGTGCGCACAACTACGCACAGAACCGTTTGTTCTATATTCTGGGAATGCCTCTGCATTCCTCTGCCTCTGCATTCCTGTGCAGCGGTTAAAAACCCTGCACCATACATTCCACTACTCCTCGGCAGCCTTGCTGGCCTCGTAGGCCTTGATCAGCTGCTGCTGGACATCAGTGGGAACGAGCTCATAGCTGGCAAACTTCTGGATGAAGCTGGCGCGGCCACCAGTCAGGCTGCTCAATGCCGTACTGTAATTGCTCATCTCCTTCTGGGGAATCTTTGCCGAGAGCTTCTCATAACCGGCCTCGCTGGTCATACCCATGATCATGGCCCGACGCCCCTGCAGGTCACCCATCACGTCACCCATCTTGTCACTGGGCACGAATACCTCCACGTCGTTGATTGGCTCCAGAATCTTCGGACCGGCCTCCTTGAAGGCTGCAGCGAAGGCCTGACGGCCAGCCAGCATGAACGAAAGCTCATTGCTGTCCACGGGATGCATCTTTCCATCATATACAATCACACGTACGTCACGGGCATAGCAACCGGTCAGGGGCCCCTGCTCCATGCGCTGCATCACACCCTTCAGGATGGCGGGCATGAAACGGGCATCGATAGCACCACCGACAACCGAGTTGATGAACACCAGCTTGCCACCCCAATCCAGATCCACGGTTTCCGTGCTCTTGGCATTGATGCGGAACTCCTGTCCGCCGAAACGGTATACGTCGGGATCAGGCATACCCTCGTAGTAAGGCTCCACGATCAGGTGAACCTCGCCGAACTGACCGGCGCCACCCGACTGCTTCTTGTGACGGTAGTCTGCACGGGCAGCCTTGGTGATCGTCTCGCGATAGGGAATCTTGGGCTCGTCGAAGACAATCTGGATCTTCTCGTTATTCTCCATTCTCCACTTCAGCGTACGCAGGTGGAACTCACCCTGTCCATGTACCAGGATCTGCTTCAGCTCCTTGCTCTGCTCCACCATCCATGTGGGATCTTCCTCACGCATCTTGTTCAGTGCGTTCATCATCTTCTCGGTATCGCTCTCATTTACGGCACGAACGGCACGGGTGTACTTGGGATTGGGATACTTGATGAAGTTGAAGCGGTTCTCAGCCACCTTGTCATTCAGGGTATTGCCGGTCTTCACATCCTTCAGCTTCACGGTACAGCCGATGTCACCGGCCACCATTTCCTCGACCTTCTCACGGTTGGCACCGGCGCAGGCGAAGAGCTGTGCGATGCGCTCCTTCGAGCCACGGTCGGCATTGGTGAAGTCATCACCCTCATGCACCTTACCGCTCATTACCTTGAAGTACTGCACCTCACCGATGTGAGGTTCAACGGCAGTCTTGAAGAAATACAGGCTGGTTGGACCATCGGGATTGGGGGCAACCACCTCACCGCGTGTGTTATGCACATTGGGCATCTCGTCCACGAAGGGAACCACGTTACCCAGGAACTCCATCAGTCGGCGAACGCCCATGTCCTTGCCTGCGCATACGCAGAATACGGGGAACATGCCACGGCTTGCCAGACCCTTGCGGATACCCTCACGCATCTCATCCTCGGTCAGGCTCTCGCTCTCGAAGAACTTCTCCATCAGGCTCTCATCGTGCTCGGCTGCAGCCTCAACCAGCGCCTTGTGCATCTCCTGGGCCTTCTCCAGCTGGTCGGCGGGAATATCCTCGATGATGGGAGCACCGCCCTCAGGCTTCCAGCTGTACTTCTTCATCAGCAGTACGTCGATCAGGCTGTTGAAGTTGGGACCCGTCTCAATGGGGTACTGGATGGGCACAACCTTGGGACCATAGATGCTGGTCAGTTGCTCCAGGATATTGTCATAGTCACAGTTCTCACTGTCCAGCTGGTTTACCAGGAAGATCACGGGCTTGCCCAGCTTCTCGGTGATACGGAAGTGGTTCTGCGTGCCCACCTCCACGCCATACTGGCCATTCAGCAGCAGTACGGCGGTATCCGTCACATTCAGGGCGGTGATGTAGCTGCCGGCAAAGTCATCTGCACCCGGACAGTCAATGATATTGAGCTTCTTGCCATTCCACTCCACATGGAAAACCGTGCTGAATACAGAGTAGCCATATTCCTGCTCCACGGGGAAGTAGTCACTCACGGTGTTCTGCTGGGTGATGCGTCCACGACGCTTGATGATACCTGCCTCATACAGCAGGGACTCTGTCAGGGTTGTCTTACCTGAACCGTCATTACCAAGCATGGCAATGTTCTTGATGTCATGTGTCTGATAGGTTTTCATGATAATTATGTGTTTAAGGTTAACGTCTGAAACGTATTCGGGTATAAAATTAAGAATTTTCTTTTAATTTGCAAAACAAACCGCGCTTTTTTTTACTATCTCATCAAAAAGAACTAATTTTGCGCCCATGGCAGGCATATACATCCACATACCCTTCTGTCAGAGTCGCTGTATCTATTGCGACTTCTACTCCACCGTCCAGCTGGAACGAAGGAAGGAATACGTTGACGCACTCCTTCGCGAGATGCGGGACAGACGGGACGAGCTGCCCCCGGACCTACGCGCGTACCATACTTTATATATAGGCGGCGGAACCCCCTCTACGCTCCCCCCTGCACAGCTCCGCCGATTGCTGTCAGGCACCCTGGAATACTTCCCGCTTGCCCCAGGTGCAGAGGTCACCCTGGAGGCTAATCCCGATGACATTACCCCAGAATGGATTTCCATGCTGCGGGACACCCCCGTCAATCGCATCAGCATGGGCACGCAGACCTTCAATGACGCCCTGCTGACCTTCCTGCACCGCCGGCATGGCAGCCGGCAGGCCGTCCGCGCCGTTCACCTCCTCCAGGATGCCGGCTACAGCAACCTCAGCATCGACCTCATCTACGGCATCCCGGGGCAAGACCGCAAAGTATGGCAGGAGGATGTCGCCCAGGCCCTGTCCCTGGAGATTCCACACCTCAGTGCATACAGCCTGATGTATGAGGAAGGCACCCAGCTGACCCAGCTGCACGACAAGGGGCTATGCCAGGAAATGGACGAGGACACCTCACTGTGGTGTTATGACCACCTCTGCCAGCAGTTGGAACGGGCAGGATACCAGCACTACGAGATTTCCAATTTCGCCCTCCCCGGCTATCGTTCCCGCCACAACGGCAGCTACTGGCAGGGCACCCCCTACCTGGGCTTCGGAGCAGGAGCCCACTCCTATGACGGCAACCGCATACGGCGCTGGAACGCAGGCGACCTCCGGCACTACATCACCCAGGGTCCCGACCATGAAAGCGAACGGCTAACCGACGACGACCTCTACAATGAGTTCGTCATGACCCGCCTCCGCACCCTGGAAGGCATTGACCTGCAGCAGACAGAACAGCATTTCGGACCCGACCGCCTGAAACATCTCCTCCGGCAAGCAAAACCCCATCTGCTCAGGGGCAACCTGCAACAGACGGGGCAATCCATCCGCCTCACTCGCGGAGGCATATTCGTTTCCAATCAGGTCATGGCTGACCTATTCTGTGACTGATCATCAGTTCCTCATCTCCTGATACGTAATCTCGTAGAAGCAGGGGTACACATTGTTCGTGGCATCCTGATGGCCAGAACCATGGGGCACGATAACACGCACCTTTGCAATTCCCTCATCCTCAGTAACCTGACGGCCGATGTTCACATACGTCAAGGGCAAGAGCCAGCCTGAAGGAACGGCCAGCATACCATTGCTGCTATACGTCATGTACATGGCACCTCCTCCGTTGATTTCCGTATTGAAGGTGGCCGCAATGGTACCACTGTTGTTGCTGACATCCATGATTTCGGGATTCGTGGCAAAGTAAGGCACCATGTCCGTCGTCTGCAGACTGTCACCCAGGATATTCCACTCCCAGTACCGGCTGATGATGCGCTTCGTCTCCCCACTCTGGATCTTCCTGCCGGGCCCCTTCCTCACAATCTGCATGTAGATACCCGTATTGCGGAACAGCACATACTCATTCTCTGCCACATTCGTCATGCTGTCCTGAGCCTCGAACTGCTCCTCGCTTATCACCTTGATCCTGCCGGTATTCAGCAAGGTATCGCCCTGTGAATTCATCAGCACAAGCGGCGACCTTCCCAGGAAATAGGCAATGGCATCACGCTCTTTATCCTTCTGCTCAGCATAGGTCTCTTCATCCTTGCAAGCCTGCAGGACAAAGCCCGTCAGCACAAGCACGACGAACATATAGATTAACTTTCTCATTATTTTTAGTTTATTTTGTTTGTTCTTTTTTCCAAGGACCCGATTGCACGGTTCCTCCTATCCCTTCAGCAGCGGCGCATACTTCCGGATGGCCTTGCGTACCAGTTCCAGTGCCTCGTCCATCGTACCGTAGATTGTGCCGCCGGAGGCATTTTTATGACCGCCGCCGTTGAAGAACTCTGCCGACATCTCGTTGCAGGGAAAGTCATCCACACTGCGCAGCGACACACGCACCACGCCCTTTTGCTCCGTGTCCTCACGCAGGAAGACACTCAGCCTCATTCGCTCGATCTGCAAGGGCATGTTGACAAAGCCGTCCGTCTCACCCTGCCGGATCTTGAACATGCGACGCTCCTCGGCCGTCAGACTCATGATGGATGCGTTCAGGTCGCGCATCACCTCCATCTTGACATACAGCAGGTAGCCCATCATGCGGTAGCGGTCCGGTGAACCCGTATAATACACATTGCGATAGATCTTGTCCTTGTCAATTCCCGCCTGCAGCAGCCGACTGACAATCAGGAACACGTCCGGCCGGTTCGAAGCAAAAGTGAAACCGCCCGTGTCCGTCATCATACCGGTGTAGAGGCACACCGCCTCATCATACGTCAGGCCAGCCGTCCATCCCATCTGTTCCATCAGGCAATACAGCACCTCACTGGCCGCGCACAGCGAAGGCTGTGACACGACCACGTCGCAGTTCTCCCTGTCCGGTTCCAGATGGTGGTCGATCATCACCCTGCGGGCCTTGCATTTCTCCACCACCTCACCCAGACTTTTCATACGACTCGTATGGTTGTGATCCATCATGAAGATCAGGTCAGCCTCCTGCAACAAAGCCTCGGCCTCCTCCTTCTTCTTGTCATAGTTCAGCACACGATCCACTCCAGGCAGCCACTGCAGGTTATCCGGCCAGCGGTCGGGTGCGATACCCATGGCCTTATGGCCCAACCGCTCCAGCAGGAGAATCATGGCCGTCATGCTGCCCATGGCGTCACCGTCCGGATTCGTGTGGCAGGTCACCACGATATGCTCTGCCCCGTCCAGCAATTCCTGGATCCTTCCAGCCTCTTGTTCATTAATGATACGCTCCATTGCCTTGCTCTGCCTTATCCACAAAGTTCCTTCATTTCACGGATGGTCATCACGGGATCCTCTGCACAGAAAATGGCACTGCCGGCCACCAGCACATCCACGCCCGCCTCATGCAGCTCAGCCGCATTCTTCAGCGACACGCCACCATCCACCTCAATCAGGGCATGACTGCCCGAACGCTCGATCAATTCCTTCAGTGCCTTGACCTTCTCATACGTATGCTGGATGAACTTCTGTCCTCCGAAACCGGGATTCACATTCATCAGCAGCACCATATCCACATCCTGGATG
This sequence comes from Bacteroidaceae bacterium, assembly GCA_045599425.1. Classification (GTDB taxonomy): domain Bacteria; phylum Bacteroidota; class Bacteroidia; order Bacteroidales; family Bacteroidaceae; genus Physcousia. The sequence goes on from JAZRVZ010000153.1 coordinate 8,310, forward strand.
ACATCCTCCAGCACGCTGACAGGCGTGCCTGGATTCAGTGTCACAGCCGGATGCATGCCCGCTTCACGGATCTGTCCGATGACACGGTGCAGGTGCGGACAGGCCTCCACGTGTACATTCATATAATAGGCTCCCAGAGCCTTGACCTCGCCAATGAACTTCTCCGGCTGCACGATCATCAGGTGTACGTCCAGCGGCTTCCGGCACAACTGCGCCACATACTTCAGCACTGGAAAGCCGAAGCTGATGTTCGGAACGAACACACCGTCCATGATATCCAGGTGCAACAGGTCGGCATCTGAACGGTTGAACCACTCCATGTCGCCCTTCAGGTCGGCAAAGTTCGCACTCAGCAGGGAGGGGGAAATCTGTACCATACGCTCTTGTTTCTTTATTTCTGTGCGAAGATAGCCAATAATTTCGACATAATAAAATATAAGGACGGGAAAATGACGGCAACAGAAAAAAAACTATTATTCTATCGGCACAACCTGACCGCCCTCCCCGATAATATCCATGCCAAGCAACATGTCCGTGGTTTAGAAGGCGCAGTCTACGGTCTGTACCACATCAAGCCCCCCCCGCCACGCACTTGTGCGGCAAGATGTGACCTGCCCCAAAGTTCTTTATCCCAAAGTCATAGGCTTCTGGTTCGTCGGCAAAGGAAAGCTGTCTGGAGATTTTTATTGCATTGAACAACGGACTGATTACATACTTTTTTGTAAATTTGTTGCCAGAAAGGGTTTAGCAAATCGTAGTTTGTGTGTATATAGGGTATATGACGCAAAGCAAAGGACAAATAGAAAACCTCTTCATGCAGTACCATCGGGATATGCTACGCATGGCCGTGATGCTGGTACACGACGAAGAGGAAGCCAAGGACATAGTGCACGATGTCTTCGGCCGGTTGCTGCGAGGTGATACCCAGTTGAAGGAGGATGGTGTCAGGGGATTCCTGATGACTTGTGTACGCAACGCTTGCCTGAATCGCATCCGCAGTGCCAAGATGCAGGAACGGGCCAAGCGACTGTACCTGCTTGAGGCTGAGGTGGAAACAGGCACCACGGAACAGTTGGAGACGGAGAGCCGACTGCTGATACAAGGCATGGGAAGGCTCTACCCACCCGTGTGCCGTGAGATCCTGCAGATGCACTTCCGCGACGGACTGACGTTCCGGGAGATTGCCCAGCGACTGGGTGTGAGCGAGACCACCGTCTACAAGCATTTGCGTCAGGCATTAACCCAATTACGAACCCACATGAAACAACAAGACCATGGAGAAAACTGACCTTTTGTTCCAGATGCTGGAACAGCCCGACCGATACTCCGAACAGGAGTGGGAGGAGATA
>JAZRVZ010000154.1:0-3297 GCA_045599425.1 Bacteroidaceae bacterium
AATCTCTCTCAGCGCCTCTTCCTGATCCACCAGCATACCACCCGTACTGCTACCCATGAAAAGTTTCAGTGCCGGTATGGCGTGGATGTCCATCTGTCTGTTTTCCGCAATGTTGCTATTCGTTGCTCCCAGGTAGAAGGCATAGTTGGCATGGCAATGCCGGGCGGCATACGCCATACGTTCGCGCCACAGGTCCATTGTGATGGTCTGAGGCACCACGTTGGGCATGTCCATCACGCTCGCCCCGCCTCCGGCTACTGCTGCCATTGTCTCACTTTCCATGTCCGCCTTGTGCGTCAGACCAGGATCGCGCATGTGGACATGGTCATCAATCACGCCGGGCAACAGGTACATGCCATCGGCATCCATCACCCCGGTGCTGTCGGGCAGGTTTTCGCCTTCGTGGAAGATGGCAGCAATCCTTTCGCCTTCTACGAGAACGCTTCCCCTGAATCTCGTGCCCTCGTTGATAATTGTAGCATTCCTGATCAGCATGGTTATTTCCTCTTTGGATACTTCCTGAACCAACCGTCCCAGCGCAGTCTCATCACACCGAAGACAGCTTCGCTGAATATGCCGCCACTCATTTTGCTGGTGCCCAGCTCGCGGTTGACGAAGATGACGGGCACCTCCTTGATCCTGAAGCCGCACTTGTATGCCGTGAACTTCATCTCAATCTGGAAGGCATAACCCTTGAAGCGGACCTTGTCCAACTCGATGGTTTCCAGTACCTCACGGCGGTAGCATTTGAATCCGGCCGTGGTATCATGCACCTTGAATCCGGTGATGAAGCGCACGTATTTCGAGGCAAAGTAGGACATCAGTACACGACCGATGGGCCAGTTTACCACGTTGACGCCACTGACGTATCGGCTGCCGATGGCCACATCATAGCCCTCGTCCTGGCAGGCCGAGAGCAGGCGGGGCAGATCCTTGGGTGCATGACTGAAGTCGGCATCCATCTCGAAGACGTAGTCGTACTTGTGTTCGATGGCCCACTTGAATCCCGTGATATACGCAGTGCCCAGTCCTAACTTGCCGGTGCGCTCGATGATGAACAGACGGTCCTTCAGACCATCCTCCTTCATCAGACGCTTCACAATGTCCGCTGTACCGTCAGGGCTTCCGTCCTCAATGACCAGAATATCAAACCGATGCTCGGGCAGTGAGGTCACGGCGCGTATGATGTTCTCAATGTTCTCCTTCTCGTTGTAGGTCGGGATGATTACGATGCTGTCACTTTGCATAGCCTTCATTATATAATGTATTTTCAGCAAAGATACGCCAAAACTTTGTAATCGCAAAATATTACCCGTTAAATTGCGTGAAGAAATATGTTTTGTCCTGCATGCTTGCCATTATTACTGCATGCTTTTTATTTGTTGCTGGAACCGGGGTGACAGTAAAAGAGCTGTCATTGACCGGCTACGTTGAAGTGAGCAGTATAGAAGACAGATTAAGCAACCAAGGTTGGTTAATCAATTGACCCTGGTTGCTTATTTAATTGACCTTGGTTGCTTAATCAACTGACCAAGGTTGCTTAATCAATGTGCAATGTTTGCTTAATCAATTCGCTATGGTTGTTTAATCGGTTTAGACAATATCCAACAATTGAACACAAAGACGCAAAGACACAAAGATTATTTTATTTCTATGAATCTTACATGATTAAAACTTTGCGTCTCTGCGTCTTCGCGTTCAGATAATAATTTATGGTTAGCAACTTTACTCTGCTGAATTACTGTTCAGTTTCCGAAGATCTTGTCCAGGAAATCATAGAAGTCCTGGCTCTCGCCTACGACGATCTCGGCAATTCGACCTTCGGGGTCGATGATGATCTTGGTGGGGAATCCCTGGATGGCATAGTCCGAGAGGACGCTGCTCTCCCTGGGATTGTAGACGTGGAGCCAGGGAAGTTCGTACTGCTCCACGGCCTTGCGCCAGGCTGCGTCGGAGTCATTGCAGTCGATGCCCAGTATCTCAAACTTGCCTGCGTACTTCTCATAATATTTCTTCATCTCGGGTATGCCCTTGATGCACCACCCGCACCAGCTGCCCCAGAAATCCAGTACCACGTACTTGCCGCGCAGGGAAGACAGACTGAGGTCGTTGCCCTTCAGGTCCTTCAGCGTGAAGTCCTTGGCTGGCGAGCTCTTCATGGCCTCCAGTTTGGCAGCCTCCTCGGCGGCAGCCTTCTCCTGCTGGGCGCGAAGCACCGCCTGATGGTCCATCTGTGCCTTCAGGTACTGACCCACGCGTCCCTGCCTGATGTCTTCGCTCATCTTTTTATAGACATCCTCGGCACCTACATTCTGCGACAGGTAGAGCATGGCACCCTCGGACGAGGTGTGAGTATCCAGGTATTCGGCCAGCTTCTCGTTGTAGGTTGCCATCTTGGTCCTGAGCGTGTCTTCCATCTTCCTTGCCATGGCCTCACGCTCACTCTCGGGAATCTTCTCCATTGTGTTCAGGGCCTTCTCGTAATACTCGCTGAAATCCTTGTAGTATGGGGTGGTGGCCAGGTCCGTGGCGTTGCACTCCTGATAGATTTTGCTACCGCCATAGAAGAACTCCTCTCCCTTGAGCGTCAGCCTGAGCTTCTCACCGGGAACCAGCAATACGTTGCAGGGCATCACACCCTTGAACTCACCTCCACCAATCCAGGCCAGCGTGATGCCAGTGAGGTTCTTCTCGTAACTGAACTTGCCCTTCCTGACCCTGATGGTGTCACCGTTGTCAGAGAGGTCGCCGTGTCCCATGTTCTTCTCCAGGTGGATGACCAGGTTCATGTCCTCCTTGCTGTTCTCAATGATTCCCTGCACCTTGATGGGTTTCTGTGCCATGGCCACACAGCTTGTGGCCAGCAGCATGCAAAATAATGTCTTTTTCATCTTATGAAAATCGTCTTTTGGTTCATTTTCGGAAGCCAAAGTTAATAAAAAATAAGGTTTGCGACAAACTAATTCCTTATATTTATGGCCAAACATTGCAAAAAGGTGTTGTCAATCTCGCACAATATGCTTTTTGTTTTTGGAAAATCGAATTATTTTGCGTACTTTTGTAGCAAATTACCGTAATATGCAAAAGAACATACGCAATTTCTGCATCATCGCTCATATCGACCACGGAAAGTCTACGCTGGCTGACCGTCTGCTGGAATATACGAATACCATCAAGGTGACCGAAGGACAGATGCTTGACGACATGGACCTGGAGAAGGAACGAGGCATCACGATCAAGAGTCATGCCATTCAGATGGAGTTCAAGAGGGGTGGGGAGACATATATTCTGAACCTG
>JAZRVZ010000155.1:0-3214 GCA_045599425.1 Bacteroidaceae bacterium
CCATCACTTCGATACCAAAGCGTTTCTTCAACAGGGCCACAGGTACCTGACCCGGGCGGAAACCTGGCAAGTTGGCCTTTTTCCGCATGTCCTTGAGTGCAGCAGCCACTTTGGCTTCGTAGTCTTCTTTTCCCAGTGTGATTGTAAGCAGAGCGTTTACTTTGTCAACGTTTTCAAATGAAATATTCATTGTTCTTATGTTATAAATTATGTGTACTCGTACGTTATTGTATGCAAAAATGCGTGCAAAGATACGAAAAAAAACCTTTCAGTCCAAATGGAAGACCTCTCGAATGGGTATTGTAACGGGAGAATTGTCAGGATTGGTATCCATGATGTCGGCCATCATGTCCCACCAGCGCTGGGTAATCTCATCTACACCGTTGGAGGTGTCCTGTGTGCTATTGGCACCCTCGGCAATTTCCTGATAGCCAAAGAGGATATTGGTATCCTTATCCCAATAGATGCTGTAGTTGCTCACTCCAGCCTCTTTTATCTGTTGCTTCAGTTCTGGCCAAAGGGCAGCGTGCCGACGCTCATATTCCTCCTCGCACCCTGGCTTGAGGAACATCTTGAAAGCAAAACGCATGTAGATTAAAGATTAAAAATTAGCAGGGCCTGGTCTTGGGTAGTTTGAAAACCTCCTGTATCTCTTTTATTGCTTCGTCGGTCATGCCGTCTGGCTCTGAACCCATGTTGCGGGCGCACATATAGATGTTGGCAGCCTTGCAGAGAACGTCCGTCTGGTCGAAGGCATCCATGATGTCCAGACCTACGGCTACGGTACCGTGCTTTTCCCACAGCACCACGTCGTGTGACTTCATCTGCTCCAGGGTGGCGTCTGCCAGTTCTATGGAACCGGGTATGGCATACGGTACTACGCCGATGCCCAGGGGGGCGAATGCCAGCGTTTCGGGAATCATGGACCATAGCACCTTGGTCATCTCATCGCCCTTCAGGAAGCGGCGGATGTGCGACATGGCCACCAATTCGATGGGGTGAGTGTGCAAGGTAGCCTTGTATTTGCTGCCCGTTTCCAGCAGATAGTTCTGCAAAGCCAGGTGTGAGGGCAGCTCGCTCGTAGGCATTACAGCCTCGTCGGCAATGATCTCGTAGGAGGCACAATCATCGCAGATGCGGATGATGGCTCCGTTCTGCATAGGCCAGCGAGCCAGGTCACGCATACGTTTTCCGGTGCCTTTTGCGTAGAAATAGGTGCCTTTCAGGTGAGGCAACACTTTGCCAATCTGCTTGACCGGAGCAATGGCCGGGAGAGACTTTATTTCGTCATCCACAAACTCTGTGACGTTTACGGTGATGTTTCCGCCGTTCCGTTCAGCCCAACCTTTCTGCCAGAGGTAACCAGTTACTTCTGCCACTTGGTCAATGACAGCCGCCAATCCAGGGCGACCTTCCAGAATACTTTTCATTTATTTCCTTTATTTAGTCGTTTCTAACCGATAATCTGAGGTACAAAACTACTGATTATTAATACGATGAGGCCAATGACCAATACGGTGATGGTCTTGTTGCTGCAACCTTTCCATTCTTTCAGGATGATACCCCACACATTGCTGAAGGTAACGTTTAGTGCCATCAGTATGCAGAACGAGAAGGTAATCAGGTCGGGGTTGTCCTTCAGGAATCCCTGTCCCAGTGAAAGACCGAAGAACTGACTGTACCAAAGTGCGCCGGCCAGCAGGCAGAATAGGGCATTGTTGGCCCATACGCTACCTTTTTTGTAGTCGCTCCAGGTATTGTTCTTGCTATTCTGGTAGAAACAATAGACGGCATTGGTGCAGAAACCTCCCAGGGTAACCAGGAACGTTGCGGGCAGGCCCTTGAACATAGGATCCGTCTCAGGGAAAGACAAGTTGGCTCCGAAGGCCAGGCCCACGTTGAAGCAACCACTCATAAAGCCAGCCAGTAAGGCGATGGCCAGTCCTTTGGGGAAGTTGAAGTCCTTGACAGCGGCTTTCTTTTCCTCCTCGCTCAGAGCTGCACTCTTCATGCTGCCGGCAATGCCGATGATGGCAATACCTATCAGCGTTACGATAACGCCGATGATGACGGCTGCAGTCAGCTTGGACAGAGGATCCGTTTCGGGGAAGAAAATGTTCAGGAAGACCGGTCCCAGGATAGTACCTAGTCCGGCACAGGTTCCCAGGGCGATGCTCTGTCCCAGTGCTACACCCAGGTAGCGCATAGACAGGCCAAAGGTCAGTCCGCCCACGCCCCAAAGTACACCGAACAGGATGGTCATCCATACGCTGAAAGAGTTGACCGACGAGAACAGTTCGCACAGGCAATGTCCTTCCGGCACGGCCAGAAGGGCCCCCAGGAAGGGCAGAATCAGCCAGGCGAACAAACCCTGTACGATCCAATAGCTTTCCCAGCTCCAAGACTTTATCTTGTTGATGGGAACATAGCTACTGGATTGGCAGAATGCCCCAATAGCTATGATGAGAAGTCCTATGATGATATTCATGTCGTATTAACGCTTGCTTGTTACCTCAGCCTCGTAAGCATCAATTTCCTTCATATAGTCCTGACCAACAGGCACGTCGTTGCGCTGGCAGAACTCGTCGTAAACAGCCTGCCATGGCAGAGCCTTCTGCTCCTCCAACAGACCGAGAACCTTGTAGCCCTTGCCTGCGATTTCCAGCTCGGAGATAGCCTGTGAGGGTTCGAGCAGGGCGCGGAGCATACATTTCTGGGCGCTACGTGAACCGATGACGTAGGCACCGATGCGGTTGATAGAGCCGTCGAAGAAGTCCAGACCGTAGTGAACGCGATCCAGGGCACCGGCACGTACGATTTCAGAGAACAGCTCCTGTGTAGGATCGTCCATGATGGTAACATGGTCGCTGTCCCAGCGTACAGGACGGCTTACGTGCAGCATCAGTTCGGGTACGAATTGCAGTACGGCACTTACCTTGTCGGCAGGGCTTTCTGTGGGATGATAGTGACCTGTGTCGATGGTCAGAATCTTGTTGTTCTTGGCGGCGTATGCGGTGTAGAAGACGTGGCTACCCACGGTGAAACTCTCCAAGCCGATGCCAAATACCTTACCCTCAATGCAGTCCTTCATCATGGGCTGTTCCTTGGCAAAAATCTCGTCAAGGCTCTTCTTGAGTGTTGCGCGATAGAGCATGTGGTTTACGCTTACGTCCTTGCATCCGTCGTGTACCCACAGGTTCATGATGCAGGGGTC
>JAZRVZ010000156.1:0-47722 GCA_045599425.1 Bacteroidaceae bacterium
CCATGTCATTACCTTCGAGACGAAGCACGATATCGTAAACTATGCCTTCCGCCTGACCCTATCCGACAAGGGTGATATCCATATTAGCCTCAATCCCTCGAATGCCCAATACTGCTCCTATAGCGGAACATGGGAAAGGACTGAGATCAGTAAAGCGAGTAAATGATGAAAGGGATGGCATGTCATCGCCCTGAAGAATGAGGACTTTGCCGGTTTCTGCTATCGTTTGACCCAAACTGCCAATAATACCAACAAACAATGAAAAAGGAACTCATGAAAGGTGTTCGATCTGGGTGGCATGAAGGTCAACACCCTGCTGGTTCCCGGTCACACGCACGGCTCCATGGTGTTCTTCCTGGAGGGCAGGGCAGAACCTCAAAACCTGAAACTTGAGCACTTGCGAAATAGGGTGTCCAATTTGCTATTTCAAACTCATTAATTCTTCGTCTTCAAGTCCAGTAGCAAGTTTTATTTGCTCGATGGGGAGTCCCAACTCAAGAAGACTCTTAGCAATGGCAAAGGCCTTTGACCTTTCACCCTCGGCACGACCTTGAGCGAGACCCTGTTCAAGCCCCTGAGCGAGACCTTGAGCACGGCCTTTCTCCAATCCCTTAAGCTCTCCCTTTGCCTCTGCCGTGGTGGTAATGGCATACATATCCCACATTTCCTTCTGACTCTCGCGATAATCACGCATCTCGTTAGGAGTGAAGTTGGCTATCTCGGCGGCTTCAAAGAATCGTTTGAAGACGGTTTCCTGAAGGGCCGTAGGGCGCTCCATCAGTGAGTTAAGGTTCTTCATCGCATACAGCCACTTGTCCATCAGCGTGACAAGTTCCGACTCTGTCTTGCGGAACTTGGGCATCTCCAGATAGACGTACGTCAGCTTGTCGTAGAACAACTGATGCGTCTTCGTGTCAAAGAGCTTGACTTCGTGGTGCATATAGTCCTCATCGGTATTGTCGAAGGTGAAATTGAGAATGCCAATCGTGTAGACTTTCTTCAACTGAAAATCCCAAGCACCCTTGGGCGCTTGTTCCTGAATGGGGAACGTAGAGTAGTAGATGCTGCGATCCTTGAAATAGCGCTGCTCGGCCTTCTGCATCTCGATAAGGATGCGCTCACCCTTGTCGTTCTCGCAATACACGTCAAAGACAGCCTTTCGATCGATGGCAAGGTGTCCTATGTGTTCAGTATTGAGGTAAGTGACATCACGCACTACCTCCTCACCATCAAACAGCGAGTTAAGAAAACCAATAAGACACTCCTTATTGGCCTCGGTGCCAAACAACTTCTTGAAAGCGAAATCCGTGTAGAAGTTTGCATATCTCTCATGAGGAGTAAGCGATTCCATATCCGTAGGTTTATGCGTGAATTACTTTCTTGTTGCAAATTTAGGAAAAAGAAATAAAACGACAAGCATCATCGGGCAAAAAAGTGCGAGATGATGCTTGAAATGTAATAGATGGGCTGAAGGCTGAAACCACTTTTTCAAAACTATTTTTCCACAAGTGATCATGAAGAAGGAAACGATTGAGTGGGCCGTGCAGATACTCATATCGATTCTGACGGCCATTGCCACGGCACTGGGTGCATCGAGCTGCATAGGGAACATGTGATGAGGTTTGTATGGGCCGGTAATTCACGATAGGGATTTCCTACCTCAGTTTAGGGAAAACCCTACTAAACTTGCAGGACGGTTGATGAGTCCTATGTATGTAGGCCAACGGAAACGGGGGCTACGGAAATGGAAAGTTCAACAATCAAAAAGAAAGTTTAACAATTAAAAATATAGAAATTATGAAGACTGTTTTTTCTGCAAGCGTGAAGATGATGGCAATGGCTGCCATGATGGTTATGGGTATCAGTGCAAGTGCAAAGGATATTGACACGACTCCCTTTGACAAGGTTCAGATTGACACCGAGGCGCGTGTTCGCATCATCGACGGTGACAAGTACAGCGTGAACGTACGCTCAACGGACCAGGCTCTGGCCGAGGATATCAGGGTGAACGTGGAGAACGGTACGCTGGCCATCACGAGTGTCAATGGCAGCCTGCCCGAGGGTGAGACGATGATCATCACCATCACCTGCCCCACCGACCTGGACGTGGCTACGAGCTACTGCTATGAGGCCCTGGAGGTTGAGCAGGATGTGAATGCCATGGAGGTGGCTGCGGAGCCCGCCATGCCGGACTTCCGCCACATGCCTTTCCGCTTCGTGCCTGCCGGTCATGGCCGCATGCCTCACCACATGCCCATGATGCACCGCCCCTGGGGCCGTGCATGATGGTGGGTGATGCCTTGCAAAGGTGGTGCCTATAATTTACCTGCGCAAAACCTATCTGAAAAGTTCAGCCAATGTGAGGGGTTCACATTGGCTGAACTCTTTTTTGGGGTCATCAGTCCAGGTGAAAGACTTCCTGGATGGGTATGGTCACGGGACTGTTGTCGGGGTTGGTCTCCATGATGTCTTTCATGTAGGCCCACCATCGGAGGGTGATCTCGTCGGCGGCGGAGGCGTCCTGGGAATTGGCAGCCCCCTCGGCTACTTCCTGGTAGCCGAAGAGGATGTTGGTGTCTTTGTCCCAGTAGATGCTGTAGTTGCTGACGCCGGCTTCCTTGATCTGGCGTTTCAGTTCGGGCCAGAGGGCCGCGTGGCGCTTCTGGTATTCTTCCTCACAGCCTGGCTTGAGGAACATCTTGAATGCAAAACGGGTCATAGGTTGTGTAAAGGGCTTTAGGGACTTTTAAGGTCTTTGGAGTCTTTAGGAATTTTTATCAGCAGGGTCTTGTCCTGGGGAGGTTGAATACGTCCTGGACTTCCTTCATGGCCTCGTCGGTCATACCATCGGGTTCGCTGCCCATGGACTTGGCACACATGTAGATGTTGGCTGCCTTGCAGAGGACGTCGGTCTGGTCGAAGGCATCCATGATGTCGGTGCCCACGGCCACGGTGCCGTGCTTCTCCCACAGGACGACGTCATGGGTCTTGATCTGTTCCAGGGTGGCCTGGGCCAACTGTACGGAGCCTGGCAGGTCGTAGGGGACGATGCCGATGCCAAGGGGGGCAAAGGCGAGTGTCTCGGGAATCATGGACCAGAGGACGCGGGTCATCTCGCCTGGCTTGAGGAATCGCTGGATGTGGCTCATGGCCACCAGTTCGATGGGGTGTGTGTGGAGCGTGGCCTTGTAGGTGCTGCCGCTGGCCAGGAGGTAGTCCTGCAGGGCCAGGTGGCTGGGCAGTTCGCTGGTGGGCACCACGGGCTGGTCGGCAATGATCTCATAGCTGCTGCAGTCCTCGCAGATGCGGATGATGCTGCCGTTCTGCATGGGCCACCGGGCCAGGTCGCGCATGCGCTTGCCGGTGCCCTTGGCATAGAAGTACTTGCCCCTGAGTCCGGGCAGTGCCATTCCGATCTGCTTCACGGGAGCGATGGCGGGCATGGTGGCCCAGTGGGGCTGGGCAAACTCGGTCACGTTGACAGTGATGTTGCCGCCGTTGCGCTCGGCCCATCCCTTCTGCCACAGGTAGCCGGTGACCTCGGCTATCTGGTTGATGACGGCCTCAAGGCCGGGGTTGTTTTCCAGTATACTCATGGTTTTGCTTGTATTTATACGTTGTCACCATATCTTTCCCTTGTGATCTGCTCCAGCGACTTGCCTCGGGTGTCGGGGCAGCCGATGAAGCCCACGACGAGGGAGATGAGCAGGAGGATGATCATGCACCAGGCTGCCAGGGTGAAGCCCTCGCCGTTCTCACCATAGATGTAGGTGAAGACGAGACCCCAGATGGCGGAGAGGCCGCGGACGATGAAGAACATCAGACCCTGGGCACCGGCCCGGAACTTGGCGGGGAAGAGTTCTGAGCCCCACAGGGCGTAGAAGATCTGCACGGAGAGGCCGCTGTTGAGTCCCCAGAGGATGACGAAGGCCCAGAGGGCTGTCATGCTGCCGATGCCCGCCACGACGGTCACCCATGTGGCCAGGGCAAAGAGGAGGCCCAGGACGTAGATGAGTTTGTGGCTGGTATGGTCAATAATGCGTGACACGCCCAGCGTGACGACCACTACCACGGCCCACTGGATGCAGTTCATCCAGTTGGCGTACTCGTTCGTGACGCCACCGGCCGTCTCGCAGATGTGGGGCGAGAAGAATCCCATGACGGATGCCACGAGGTTCCAGGTGAGGTAGATGCTGGCCAGGAAGGCCACGCCGAGGACGGCTACCTTGTTGGTAAACAGGACTGCGAAGGACTGGATCAATCCTGATTTCTCGCCGTTTGCCCTGGCGGCCTCCCTGGTTGCCTTGAATTCCGCACTTTCCTCCAGCTGGCGCTGCAGTGTCCATGCTATGAAGGCCACGACAAGGAGTGTCAGGAACACCACGCGCGAGGAGAACACCTCGACGGCGGCCTTGTCTGCATCGGCGCCGATGATGGCATGTGCCAGTCCCTCAACGGGGGCATAGAGACTGCCGCCAGGGGCAAAGAGCATGCCCAGCAGGAGGATGACCATGGGACCGAAACCCCAGGACATCTGCGAGAGGCAGATGTTGCGGCCACGGTTGCTTACTTCGGAACTCTCGGAGATGTAGGTCCAGGATGCGGGTACGCCGATGCCCACCGAGATGCCTGTCACCAGGAAGCCGGCCAGGAGCATCGGGAAATTGAAGGAGCACATCACGATGAGCACGCCCAGCATGTAGATCAGGAGGTTGTAGGTAAAGATGAACTTGCGACCGAACTTGTCGGCGAGCACGCCTCCTATGATTGCTCCGATGGCTGCTCCCATGGCATTGGCACTCAGGGCATTGATCCATCCAAGGTGCATTTCTGAAAGATCCAGATAGTTCTTCCAGAGCGTGATGCCGCTGCCACCGGCAACGATGGCTCCAGCATCCAGATAGTTGTTCAGGGAGACCGCGAGGGTACTCTTCAGACTTCCTTTGTTCTCTGACATAATTGTGATTTGTTGGCCCCCCACCCCCCTGAAGGGGGATACATTTCCTGGGGGAACGGTTATGAAATGTGAATTAGCGCTTCAGGGTTACTTCCTGCTCGTACTGCTGGCACTCACGGATGTAGTCCAGGCCGACGGGTACCTCGTTGCGCAGGCAGAACTCGTCGTAGACGGCATTCCAGGGCATGGCCTTGTGCTCCTCGATGGTGGCCAGTTTTTCGAACATCTGTCCGGCATTCTCCATGTCACGGATCTCGGCCACTGGCTCCAGCAGGGCGCGGCACATGCACTTCTGGGCCGCACGGCTACCGATGACGTAGGCACCAACACGGTTCAGGGTACCGTCGAAGTAGTCCAGGCCGTAGTGTACGCGGTCGATGGCACCGGCGCGTACGATTTCGTAGAAGAGTTCCGTGGTGAGGTCGTCCATGATGGTCACGTGGTCGCTGTCCCAGCGTACGGGACGGCTGACGTGCAGCATCAGCTCGGGCACGAAGAGCAGCAGCGAGCTGACCTTGTCGCCGATGGACTCCGTGGGATGGAAGTGGCCGGTGTCCAGGGTTACCATTACATTATTCCTGGACGCATACGCGTTGTAGAAGTCGTTGCTGCCCACGGTCATGGACTCCAGGCCGATGCCGAACACCTTGGACTCCAGGCAGGGCTTCTCCCACTGGTACTTCCGGGCCAGGATCTCATCCAGCGATTCCTTCAGCTGGCTGCGGTACTGCATGCGGTTCACGGTGACATCCTTGCTGCCGTCGTGTATCCAGAGGTTGATGATACAGGGGTCCTGCTGGTATTCGCCCATGGCATTGGCAATCTCACGGCAACGCTTCATGTGCTCGATCCAGAAGTCGCGGATGGCCTTGTCGGGATGGGAGATGGTGAGGTTGCCTGAGAGGGGGTGAGAGAAGTTGGTGGAGTTGAAATCCAGCTTGGTGTTGTTCTCCCTGGCCCACTGCATCCAGCCCGTGAACATGTCCACGCTGCATTCGTTGCGGTCAATCATCCTGTCGTCAAACTCACCGTAGATCTCGTGCAGGTTCAGTCGGTGGGTACCGGGAATCAGACTCTTGGCCTTCAGGATGTCCTGGCGCAGTTCGTCAATGTTGCGGGCTGCACCGGGATAGTCGCCCGTACTCTGGATGCCACCGCTCATGGCACCGGCCTTGGGCTCGAAGCCGTGTACGTCATCGGCCTGCCAGCAGTGCATGCTGAGGTGGAAGTTCTGTAACTGTTCTATCACCTTTTCGGTGTCGATGCCCATCTCTGCGTAGCGGGCCCTGGCCACTTGGTAGGCCTGCTCAATCAGTTCGCTTTTCATTGTTTGTGTATTGTGGGTTGGTAAATTGTCCGGTTTTCATGGCTCTGAAGTGGATTTCGCGTGAAAGGTTTCACGGTATTTCCACTGATGCCTTGTTTTATGGGAAGGGGAATCCAGATAACCTGTGGAGTGCCCTTCTACTTCAGTTCGCAGAACTTCTCGTAGGCCTTGTCCCAGGTCTTGCCGCGCCTGGGCTTGTAGGTCACCGTCTCCACGCTCCTGGCGCTGATGGCTCGCATGGCGGTCAGGCTGTCGGCCTCGCCACCGGCACGCAGTTGCACCAGTACGTTGCCCAGGGCCGTACCCTCGGTGGGTCCGGCAATGACGGTGATGCCTGTGGCGTCGGCTGCCATCTGCATCAGGTACTTGTTCAGGCTGCCGCCGCCGATGACGTGCAGGCGCTCTATCTTCACCTCGCTCATCCGGCGCAGCATGTCGATGACCTGACGGTAGCGCAGGGCCAGGCTGCGGAAGATGCAGCGGACGTAGTCGGCCGGGGTCTGGGGTTCTGCCTGGCCGGTCCTGCGACAGTATTCGCGTATGGCCGCAGTCATGCTCTGGGGATGGGCGAAGTCCTCGGCATCGGGGAAAATCAGGCTGTCAAAGGTGCTCTGCCCGCAAAGGGCAGCCAGTTCGCCGGCATCCTGGGGCACGTCCTCGAAGTCCTTCTTGCATCCCTCCAGCAACCACATGCCACAGATGTTCTTGAGGAAGCGTGTAGTGCCGTCAAGGCCGCCCTCGTTTGTGAAGTTCGCCTCGCGGCTCTCCGTCGTGATGATGGGTGTGGGACTCTCGATGCCCAGCAGCGACCAGGTGCCGCAGCTCAGGTAGGCATAGTTGCCATCCACGGCCGGAACGCTGGCCACGGCCGAGGCGGTATCATGTCCGGCCACGGCCACTACGGGGATTTCACCCAGGCCTGTGTGCTGCTGCACCTGCGGGGTGAGTGTGCCCACGATGGTTCCGGGCTGGGTCATGGGACCGAAGTGCTTGCGGGTCAGTCCCACGAAGCGCAGCAGGCGCTCGTCCAGATCACCGGTGTGGGGATCAAGCATCTGGCTGGTGCTGGCCACGGTGTACTCGCAGATGCACCGGCCTGTCAGCAGGTAGGTCAGGGCATCGGGGATGAACATCACCTTGTCCGATGCGCCCAGGGCGCTGATGCCCTCGGCACGCAGCGTGTCCAGCTGGAAGAGGCTGTTGAAGGGCATGAACTGGATGCCGGTCTTGTCATAGAGCGCCTCGGCATTCATGTGCATCCTGCAGAAACGGCGGATGGCACCGTCGGTATGGGGATCGCGGTAGCAGAAGGGCTGCCCCAGCAGCTGACCGTGCTTGCCAAAGAAGGCGAAATCGCAGCCCCAGGTGTCGATGCCGATACTCTCCAGCCGGATGCCTTCCTCGGCCACCTTCTTCAGGGCCTTCAGGACTTCATTGAACAGATAGGGAAGATCCCAGAATATGTGTCCCGTCATGGGAATCTGTGGATTCTCAAAACGAGTCCACACCTTCATGTCCACACGCTCACCATCGTAGGTGGCAAGTACGGTGCGCCCGCTCGTGGCGCCCAGATCTACTGCCAAATAGTTTTTCATGCTTCTTTTGGGTTTTAAGGTACAACGATACAAATATACAAGTTTTTTCCGTATCCTATTCTTTATTTTGAGAAAAATATGGTATCTTTGTGGGGAAAACATAAAAAGGCTGGCAAAAAACCCACATAACACATAACCGCACAGCCGGATAAACGTACAACCTGTAACCAGAGAACCGAATAACCGTTTAACCGAATAACCGCAAAGACCATGCTACGGAAAGTAGACTGTTTTATACCCTTTGAGAGCGAGGAGCAGATTGCCGGGACGCTGAGCCACCTGCAGCAGGAGCCGCTCGTGGCTGACATACACAGGCTGGAGGCATCACCCTTCCTGACCCGCACCATCCAGAGCATCGCCGAGCTGGCCAGGGCTCCCTACGTGCTGCTGTACACCAAGACCTGGACACTGGAGCTGGGCTATCATGCCCTGGACCGATGGCTGACGATCATGGCCGACAGTGGGGCGACCCTGAGTTACGCAGACCATTACCAGCTCACGCCGGACGGACAGCGGCAGCGACTGCCCCTCATCGACTATCAGACGGGCAGTGTCCGCGATGATTTTGCCATGGGCAGCGTGCTGGTGATGCGCACCGATGACCTGAAGGCCTATGTGGCCGACCATGCGCAGCACCTCTACCAGCATGCCGGGCTCTATGACCTCCGGCTCTTCCTGAGCCGGCGCCAGTTGCCCCTGCACATCAACGAGTACCTGTACACTGAGGTGGAGACCGACCTGCGCAAGAGTGGTGAGAAACAGTTTGACTATGTGGATCCGCGCAACCGGGCCCGCCAGCAGGAGATGGAGCGCGCAGCCACGCGCCACCTGCATGAGATCAATGCCTACCTGCATCCCACGGAGTTTGATGAGGTGCATTTCAGTGAGGACGATGGCATCACAACAGGTCTGGAGGCCAGTGTGATCATTCCCGTCAGAAACCGTGTCCGCACCATTGAGGATGCCGTGCGCAGCGCCTTGCAGCAGGAAACGGACTTTGCCTTCAATGTCATCGTCATCGACAATGGCAGCACAGACGGTACGAGCGAGGTACTCAGCCGTTTGTCCGCAGAGGACAAGCGCTTGGTCCACCTTGTCCCGGAGCGCGATGACCTGGGCATCGGAGGATGCTGGAACCGTGCCATCATGGACGAGCGTTGCGGACGCTTTGCCGTACAGCTGGATTCGGACGATCTCTATTCCTCTCCTGCCACCCTGCAGCGGATTGTGGACAAGTTCCACGAGGAGCGGGCGGCCATGGTCATCGGCAGCTACCGCATGACAAACTTCCAGCTGGAGACACTCCCGCCAGGGCTCATCGACCATCGGGAGTGGACTGCCTCCAACGGTCGCAACAATGCCCTGCGCATCAATGGACTGGGTGCTCCGCGTGCCTTCTATACACCAATACTCAGGAAGATACAGATACCCAATACCAGCTATGGAGAGGACTATGCACTGGGACTCATGCTCAGTCGCCGCTACCGCATCGGACGCATCTATGACGAGCTCTACCTCTGTCGCCGGTGGGAGGGTAACAGTGATGCGGCACTCAGCACGGAGGCCGTCAACCGCAACAACCTGTACAAGGATAGCCTGAGAAGCCTGGAGATCATGGCGCGCCAGCGACTGAACCAGCGCTGGCAGCATCGCGTGACGGCCGGGGAGGCTGAGGCATTCCATGCCCAGGAACTGGAACGCTGGCAGGAGGCCGCCCGGCGCTATGCAGACCTGGATCAGGTGCAGAGCAGGGAGCTGGTCGAGGGCGAGGCGAAGATGCAGGTTCAGTGGAACCCAGCCCGCATGGCGTCTACCGGTGCCAGGATTGACCCCAAGACCATCCAGGAGCGTCCCTGCTTCCTCTGTGACCACAACCGTCCGGCCGAACAGCACGCCCTGCCCACCGAAAAACACTATCAGCTGCTGGTCAACCCCTTCCCCATCCTGCCCCAGCACTTTACCATTCCCACCCGCCGGCATCAGCCACAGAGTATCTACAAGCATTTCGGCATGATGCGCAGGATGGCATGGGACATGCCTTCACACGTAATCTTCTACAATGGCCCGCTATGCGGTGCCTCATGTCCTGACCATTGTCACCTGCAGGCCGGCCAGCGTGGCATCCTGCCACTGGAACGGGACTGGAAGGAATATGAGGGTCGCATGGAACGCCTCTGGCCCATGCCCGGACTGCAGGAGGCCGAACAGGAGGAGATCCTGGGCAACAACAAGCGTGCCGGACTCTATCTGCTGAAATCCTGGGTATGTCCCGTGTTTGTCATTCGCAGCGTGCTGCATGGTCCCGACAGTCCCATCTGCCAACGGCTATATGATGCCCTGCCCTGTCACGAGGAGGAGTGGGAACCGCGCATGAACGTCATCTGCTGGCGTCAGAGTAACATGGGCGGACTGGATGATGAACTCATCACGCTCATCTTCCCCCGCAGCAAGCATCGTCCCGATTGCTATTTCAAGGAAGGCAGCGAACAGTTGCTCGTTTCACCCGGAGCACTTGATATGGGTGGCCTGATCATCACTCCCCGCGAAGAGGACTTCCGGAAGCTGACAGCGGAGCAGGCGGCTTCGGTACTGCGTGAGGTCACCATGACCTACGAGGAGTTGCAGCCGGTCCTGGAACGGTTGGCCGGCAAGGAGCCCGGAACGGAGAACGACGATGATGCGGACACCAGCGTGCCGGAGGGCGCAAAGGCTGAGACCCACATCCTGGAAGAAGAGCCGGAGGTCAGCGTGGGCATCCTGTCCACCGATCACCTGACGCTTACACTCAATGGCGAATTCCGGGCCAAGGGTGCTATCGTCACCGGGGAACAGGAGGTTACATTGGAGGACGGCAGCCTGCGCTGGCACGATGCCCTGTACCGCACATTCACCATGGTACCCGTGACGCCTGAAAGTACCTTCACGTTGCATCGTGTTGTCATAGGAAAGGATTTCCATTGGCAGAGAGAGGAGGAACAGACATTCCAGGGCAAGTTGCGCCTTGTCGTGGAAGAGGAGAAGATTCTGGCTATCAACATCTTGTCATCTGAGGACTACCTGACCAGTGTGATCAGCAGCGAGATGAAGGCCAGTTGCCCTGTTGAGTACCTCAAGGCATCGGCCGTCATCAGTCGCAGTTGGCTGCTGGCGCAGATGAAGAAGCGGAAGGAGGGCACCTCACACAGTTTCTTCCAGTTCAAGAAGACGGACACGGAAATCCTGCGTTGGCACGATCAGGAGGAGCATACCATCTTTGATGTATGCGCCGATGACCACTGTCAGCGTTATCAGGGCGTAACCCGGGCTTGTTCACCCCAGGTACGCCAGGCCATCGAGGACACC
Source organism: Bacteroidaceae bacterium (assembly GCA_045599425.1). Lineage (GTDB taxonomy): Bacteria > Bacteroidota > Bacteroidia > Bacteroidales > Bacteroidaceae > Physcousia. Next base: position 11,222 of record JAZRVZ010000156.1, read on the forward strand.
CGCGGCGAGATACTCACCTATGACGGAGTGGTGTGCGATACCCGTTTCGGGAAATGCTGTGGCGGTATGACCAACGACTTTGAGAACTGTTGGGAGGATGTCCCCAAACCCTACCTCCGATCCGTACGCGACCCCTACTGCAATACGCAGGATGCCCACATCCTCTCCACCGTGCTCAACGACTACGACCTTGAGACACGCCACTTCTACCGCTGGACACAGGAGTACACCCAGGAGGAGCTTCACACCATCATCACGGAGCGCCTCGGTCGAGACCTTGGTCCCATCCTCTCTCTCGAAGAGGTAGAGCGTGGACAGAGCGGCCATCTGGTTCGCCTGAAGATAGTAGGTCGCGATGCCAGCATCACCATCGGCAAGGAACTGGAGATCCGTCGCACCCTCTCTACCTCCCATCTCTACTCCTCTGCCTTCACGCCCGAGATGCTTGACCTTGATGCAGATGGCATCCCCCAGCGCATCGTCCTCCACGGCTCCGGTTGGGGCCACGGAGTAGGCCTCTGCCAGATTGGCGCCGCCGTCATGGGCAGCCAAGGCTTCACCTACGAGCAGATCCTCCAGCACTACTACCATGGCGCCTCCATCACCAAAGGCTACGCGTGATATGAGCTTCTTGGCACAAAAAAATGAGGGTTGAGGCAACCTATCGTACCTTTAACGGTACTTGTGGAAATAGTGTGAAGATGTAGATGCACATTTATATTATTTGAACGCAAGGACGCGAAGACGCGAAGATTGATTATTTTAGACTTTATCAGACTAAAAGAGAGAAATTTGCTGATGTCGACTTATGAACGTCTTCAAGAGTGCGTCTTTGCGTTCAAATAACCAGAAACACTCCTCGCCCGGAATCTACTTTTTTCTTCATATACGTATATGTAGAATATGGTGTATTGAAAAAGTAGTAATTATGCAAGCGAAATCAGATACACCGCAAATGAAAAAGACACCTTACACTCGCACCCCTCGTTCTCCTTTGGGGTAGTTGGAAAGTAGATATTGTTGAAGTTCTTGCTCTGTCATGATTGTGTGATGCCAATTGTATGAATCAGTGAAACCTGTTACTGTGATTCTCTTACTTTGGGCGTTTCAACACCAACCAAGGGCTTTTGTTGTCCTTGCTTTCCTTCACTATATAGCCAAGTTTACGGAGGACAGCAAGCTCTCGATCTATGGTACGCCTTGTAACCTTAAGGGCTTGCGACATTCTGTCAATTGTAACATAGTTATTATGCTCAATTTGCGAAAGTATAAGTAACTGACGTTCTGACAGTTCTCCGGTGCTTTGGCTTACGACATTACTTACGACATTACTTACGACATTTGTCGTGTCGGAAGGGGTATTTTCGAAGGGAGTTTTTGTCTCAGTATTGTCACTGGTATTGATGTGCTTAGGAGTCGCAACAGGAACGAGTTCTAGAGTCTCGTCTTTTCGTACAACAAGCCCCATTGCGAGGAGTTCGCTTGTTTGTTTTTCCGACAAGGGCAATCCCTTTGCGACTCGATCGAGCATGTATATCTGAGATGCATCTAACTCGGGATGTTTGAGAAGAATTTGGGCGTATGTAGTATTGAGCATCCTACCATCAAGCTCTACAGCTACCATGCCATTACTCATGTCGTATGTTGGCATAGGGAAGAGACGTTTACGCTGTTCGTTGAAGAGTTTTAGGATGCCGCCACCTTCTGTTTCCACCATCTTAACATTACGCATCGCTTCGACCAGGAAAGGATAGCGATAGTTTGATTCCGGGTAGTTGTTGCGGATAACCTGCTCGATACTCACGGGAAAGAATGTACCATAGTTACGGAACATGAGTTTCTCGTCTTCCCACTCAACCACCTCCATTCTTGCCCTAGATTCATACGACTGGTGTGCTATCATATTGCAGACAGGTTCGCGTATCGTGAATATATCGTATCTGGGCAACGGCATTGGGAAGGGATTGCCTTCAATGGTGTATGTGTATGTGGTATTACGAACCAAAGAAGTGAGTTCCTCTATAGCAAGAATCATGGGTATGGACAGGATGCGAAAATCCTTGTTGCCATCACGACCTCTCTCACGCAATTGCCATCGGATTTTGCATACGGCAGGCGAAAGGAAATGCTCGCTCTCGTCACGTCCAAGCAGAATGATAGCAGCACGCGTTATCTTACCACCAATGGTTATCTTTGCTTTGTTCAAGAATGTCTCATTATCCCACATGCGACATTCATCTTCACGATGCGGATAAAGTTCCACAAACTTGGTTCGGGCAAGACGAATAGCACGAGGATCGAGATCTTCAATCGTTGCACCTTCCACAATCTCTGCCGACCAGTCGTATGCCGTCTGTCTCTCATTGAGGATGGCATCCAACCTCGAATCATCCATTTCCACAAGCGAGTCGTCCAGACGCTGCCAAGCCTTGTTGTGTGCATAAACAGGGCGGCGCATCATGTGGCGAGGCACATGGATCACCCACACAGTCTTCTGTGTATCGTCCGTGATGAACTCCTCGACCATAAGTCCTTCCGATGGCAGGTTCACACACTGGCTTGTCAGTCGAAGACGTGCCTTCTCAAGATCATAGTTGTAGGTGTCAGTACCCACAATTTCAAGTGTCTTATCTACAACACCGATGACCAGATGACCGCCCTCCATGTTGGCAAGAGCCGAGACGTAACTGACGACGTCATCCTTCTCCTTGCCGTTGAAGTCGTTCTTCAGGTTCTTGAATTCCTTCCACTCGCACCCCTCGTTCTCCTTTGGGTAGTTGGAAAGTAGATATTGTTGAAGTTCTTGCTCTGTCATGAATGTTTGATGTGAGTTGTATGAATAATCAAAGAAAAAAGAACCTTTAATTCAATCGGTTTGTTATTGTATCTTAAACAAGCAGTCTTCTATTACCAGAATAAAGAAAAATCATAAGGCCACAACATCCTCTTTCTCAATGGTAACCAAATCGTCATACGTAATCTGAGGCAAGATTGCAAGGCGGACGGCCTGATTCTCCAGTGTTCTTTCAAACACATTTCGAACATAGCGGGCATTGCCAAAGTTCTTTGATTTGTTGGCAAAGGCTTCCTTAAACTTTGCCTTAGTCACTTCCTCTGCATCATCGGTCATCACAAAGTCGTTCTTCTTTAGCAACATTTCGAAAATCTCAAAGAGTTCGTCTGCATCATAATCAGGGAAGTTGATGTAGCGGTTGAAACGCGACTGCAAACCCGGATTGGAATCAATGAACTGCTGCATTTCGTCATTGTAGCCTGCCAAAATTACTACCAATCGATCACGGTTGTCTTCCATGCGTTTCAAGAGGGTAGCAATGGCCTCGCTGCCATAATCCTCTTTACCCCCTTGGGCAAGCGAATAGGCTTCGTCGATGAACAACACGCCATCCAGAGCTGAATCAATAACTCTGTTTGTCTTGACAGCTGTCTGTCCCACATATTCAGCAATAAGTCCAGATCGGTCAATTTCAATGAGTTGTCCGCCTTTTACCACACCCAGTTCCCGATAGATTTCTGCCAAAATACGTGCCACAGTAGTCTTGCCTGTGCCTGGATTTCCCGTAAACACGAAATGTCGAGAAACGGGAATCGCAGCCAGCCCCTCGGCACTCCTTCGGTTCTGTATCTGGATGAAGCTCCTCAAGCGTGATATCTCCGATTTCACATCCTTGAGCCCTACGAGCGACGCCAACTCCTCCAAAGCGTTGTTCATCGTTTTTTCTTTCGTCAACTCCTCGATGTCATCATCGTCTAAAGCACTCGCATTCAGATCTTCTTCCACAGTGTCCTCTGTTACATCTTCATCTGCATCGTCTTTCGTCTCAGCCTTGTCATCCTCTGTCACTTGCATCATTTTTGTCAGCCAGTTTGCCTCCTGGTCGGTTATCGTACCATCGACCTTTGCCACAAGCGAAGCAAAACGGTACATCAGCACCATGTAACGCTTTGCCCAAATGCTGTCATCCATATTCACGGTCAAGAATGCCTGATGCCAAAACAGATATTCACCTGGAGGAGCTTTATAATACATCACTTCTTCTGCTGATTTCTTCGTCTTTAGGGCCATGATACTGAATGTATCTACAAGATTCCTCCATCCGAACTTATAGTCCACTTGATAGTCCGTGTCTGTCAAGAAGAGCGATATCAATACATATCCCAAATCCTCTGGCTTGCTGTTTCCCAATCTATGCCCCAACTTATCATAGATAACTCCGCAATCGTACGCTAGGACAAACTTCAACATTGTTGGCATATCCAGATGGTCGTCATCATCATCGTCAATGTGTACCAGCCTCTCATACATCTCCCTCATTTCCCGTCTACGATACAACTCGTCAATGAACTTCATCAAGTCACGAGTCGTATCAGTCAGCGCTTTCAAGCTATCCTTCGTATATGGAGAGAGATCGTAATTATCGTACGGCGCAACAGTTTTATCATCGAAGTAGTTGGGTTTCTCCTTCCATTCCACTATGGCCTTCTTGTACGTGCCAAAATCATTTGTCACGATACACCACATGGGGGTTGATACAAACGTCCATAACTTGTGAGCCTCACGCTTGCTTACGTATGCAACCAGCCTACCAGTGACATCATCATACACACCTACAGCCATGTCATCATGGGCATTGCTTACATCCCTCTTCAGCAGGAATCTTGTTCCAGGCGTTACGGATTCTATATAGGCATCGTTGCAGTGGTATTTGAACCCAACGAGCGTAATTTCTATTATGTCCATGACCGTATATGATTTCGGTTTATTTTCTATATTACTTGAGTAATTTTACCATCTCATAGACCAGCCTAACATTTTGTCCTCACATCCATAACGTAGAGAATTCGGTATAGAGTTGAAGAATGAGGATCTCCGACAGCAGAACTGTCGTGGACGGTTGTTATTGGTTACTGTCCAAAGCGGTTTTGCCGCTTGTAATTGTGTGTCGTTCCTATTCATTGTCTGCTATCCTTTCTGCCATTGCATTTAGGTGAAGGCATTGCGCCCTCGTTATCACTTTCTTTTCCATGTGGAACTCCCAAGGACTTATCTGCAGCAACAATCCTTCGGCACAAGCGTCAAAGGCTTCTCCTGCTGGTTTGTAAAGCTTAGGGAAGCCGTTCTCCTTGAGTAGGATGATGTTATAGCCACGATTCATGGCTTCACGCAATACTTCCTTCTCTTTAGGAGAAATTGCCGCACTTACCAGCACTCCGCCTCGCTCACCACACGCTAACCATTCCTCGCGCAGACGAGCGTTTTCCTCGTCAGTATAACGACGATGCACGATGACAGCCATCTTGTCGGGAATATCAAGCAGAAAGCGATTACCTACCACTTGGCATTGTTCACCTGCTACCTCCATACCTGTGAAAACTGTAAAAAGCTCTGGATTCTGGCGTTTCATCATCAGGCGACGAGGGTTGTCATCAAGGTAGTGCTTCCAATTATCCAGTTGCCCTTCGTGCATGAGGATTTTGTCGCAATAGCCATCCTCAAACAAACCTTGTCTAGGTGGTTCGTTCATGTTGAACAACTTCCAATACGCATTGTTACATCCGGACTTAAATCCAGCGACCACCTTTCCAAGATGCTTTCCTTCTTCCATGTCTTCATTCACCCTTACAATCATGTGCAGGTGGTCGGGCATGATACACAATTTCCATACATCCACTTGAGGATAGAAGTGGTGAATCTTTTGTATTTCCTCTTGCTCAATAGATGTCCCGAGGTTTGAATACTCTACATAAGGTGCAACATCATCGTTCATGCCTCCTTTTAACAGCCCAAACAATGGCACACGTTCCCTCACCACAAGGGTCAGCATATACGTTCCCTTGCGGCTGTAATCGTGCCATGGAGTACGTCTCTTCATCGAGTGTTGTATCTCATGCACCTCCATGCCTGCTGCTATGGCTTCTTCGCGTGTCATTCAATTCACATATTTGAAGGAAATCTGTTCTGATTTGATTTGATGAAGTTTTGTCGCATTAGCTTTCTCCACGACCATGATTCTATAGGTATCATCTAACGTGTCTGCAAGAATCAATCTATAACCATGCCTTCTGATAGAGGCATCATAACATGCAAGAGCATAGACAATCCAATCGCCACGTTTAGGATTTTGATTGTATTTTGTAAAATTCTCCCAATACGTAGCCCGTTCTAATTTTAGTGTTTCAACCCCAAAAGCTTTCAATCGCTTGTTGATAAACTCATGTATAGGAGTATCCATACTTTCTTCTGCCCAATCATGGCGATTGATTATAGGTAAAGAAATAAGATAATTGACAAATTCCTGTTCGCTTGCAAATGTCTTATAGGTCTCTGCCAACTCTTCTTGAGTCAATAACTTATTTAAAAGTGCTTCGTAATTCTTAATCATTTTTCGAAAATGGAGTCCCTGTGCCATTCCAGGAACTTTGGTTGTGGAAGATATTTTTGTGGCATTTCCAGATTTTTACCATGTATTGGAAGAAAATATTGGTCGTAATACTCCTTGCCAACATTTTGTTTTAATCTATGAGAGAATATTACCTGCAAATCATCGTTGAAGGATATCAAACCGACATCAAACGATTTGTCGTACAAAGAAGAAAGGCAGATGCCATTTTCTGGATTCAGTCTTTCTCTTTCATTATCAGCCCATGGTATAATGTGACTTGCAACGAGAAGTTCTGGAATGTCAATACCAGTCAATGCACACTTTCCATCGTAATTTGCCAGAACTATCTTTCTGAACACGTTCTGATTAACTCTAGTCTTAACCTCTCGGACGCGCGTTTCACCTTTCAAATAAGCAGGGATATCTTTGAGCTCTTTTTCGTATTTGCTCTCTATGGTCATGCCTTGAAGTTCTGCCAATATGCGTTCACTTTCATAGATAAGCGCATCCTTATTTTGAAAGAATTCATCCCAGAAGGGTTGACAACGTTTTCTTCCATCAGCCATGCCTTTGATATTTCGTTCTTTGAGTATCGGGTCACATGAAGCAAAATTACTTAACCTAATAGCAACTGTGCTAGGAGATCGTCCCATGAGCTCTGCCAATTCTTTGACAGCAGGATATGACTTGTACATTTTCCCATATGGAATCTTCATGTACAAGTTTAAGACAAGAATCATTTCTTCTCTTGTCCAGGGGCTGCCCTTTTCCGGTTTAGGTCTTACTATATCCATAGTCAAGCACACTTTCTATTCTGCGGCACTCCATAATCAGAGGCAGTAAGAACCTGATATGTTACATTATAGCCAAGCTCTATAAAGTCATTAACAATGGCATCACGAACAATGCCCTCGCCAAGTGCAAGTATGTTTGGCACATTTTCAAGCACAAATGCCTTGGGCTTGAAATGAGCAACCATCCTAACGAAAGACTTGTATAGTTCGTTGCGCTTATCCTCTACTATGCGTTTTCCTGCGATAGAAAAACCTTGGCATGGAGGGCCACCGATAATGACGTCAACCTGTTTTCCTCCAATCTTTTCTTGTACATCCTTTGGGTCAAGCTCAGCCAAATCAGCGCACAAAGTACCTGATTTCCTGTGGTTATGCCTAAAAGTTTTGAGGGCGTCTTCCCAAACGTCGATGCCAAGGAGGATGTCAAATCCTGCCTTTTCAAAGCCAAGCGACAATCCACCGCATCCGCAGAAAAGATCTATTACGTTGTATGTTGATTCATTCATATTATCTTATTTAAGAATACTATACAGATAGTTCACAACAGATGGAAAAAGTTGGATTAAGTTCAAAAGAGTTTCATGTACTAATTACCATGCCATGTTTATCTCTTTACTGCCGGTTGCCTGTTTATATCTTCACGCTATCATTTGATTACGTTACAAAGATACTATTTTTTTCCATTTAATGCAATCAGAGCACAAATTATCTGCAAAAAGTATTATGTAGCATATATAAAGCAGATATTTTGTACCATATAGGGAATAAACTTGACGATTATTTTGCATTTATTTACTCCATCATTTAACAGGTTCGCATCATCTATGGAAATTGAAAAGCATTCGAATTACTGATATTCTCAGCAAACTTGTTTGCTAATATGCCAGTTTAGTCATACTCTTCTACATCTCCACCCTCACCAGTAACATCACGGACAGGCTAGATTATATTGACAAAAGCAGAGTTACGAATAAGCGAATGAATAAGCAAATAAAATGCATTTCAGATTTCCCCAAGCGAAAGTAACTAAGACATCAGTCAGAGTTACAAAGAGAAAGCCAAACAGCAAAGGACTTCACCTTTAATTTATCTGATTTTGCACCAAAATACAGGAATATATTACCTTTAACGTCCAAAAATGAATGAATATCATTCATGGGCAATGCTACTTAGGCTTCAAATGGAGCAACAGTGTGGCTCCCGGATATACGCATAGGCATAACCTGGTACGACTCATGTAGTATATCACAGCCATGTTGGGAGGGGGAGGGTATGGATAGGGGGGGATTGCAAGGAGTCGGAGGAAGACGGAAAAGACGGATGTTGATCACCTACTCGTTTTTGGATTTACAGTTAAAAAGGCAAGCTAAAATTTGCATCTTATTCAAAGAAATCGTATATTTGCATCGCATCTACCACTGAAAACTGTTATAACATTGAAATCAAACATGTTGCATAGATCAAATTTTTAACCATCCACCATTTATCCACCACATATCTACCATATATCCACCATTCATCCACCACAAACCTTATTGCCTATGATCACGATTGTAAAAAGAGAGAAGAAGATACCTACCTATACGTTGATGGGTAGCGAAGAATTTGCTCGCTTGATGAAGGGCCGCTATTTTGAGTTGAACAGCCGGCATTCGGCACGCATCTGTGCAGAATACGTGAAGCGCGATGGTACGGCGCAGCTTCGCAGCTACACGAAGATGGTCATACTCAGGGTTTCCCATCTGGCCGACGAGGAGCAGATGGACCGTGTGATGGAAGAGGTGATGCAAGTACCCTACACCCACCTGGCCTGGCGCGAGAAGGAGACGGGGACGGTGGTGCTGGTCTGCCGCTATGACTGGAAGCAAGAGAATGAGCCTGCTGACGACGAGGCGCAGCGTATGTGCCTCACTAATGCCTACAAGCGCCTTCATTATCTCTACTCCTGTCAGCTTCGCATGCGAATGGACACCGAAGTGCCCACTCCAGAGATGGAGTGCCAGTGCGTGCACGACGAGAACGTCTATTGCAATCCCGACAGTCAGTTGATCTACGTGGACAGCCGGAAGATGGATATCCCCGCCTACAGGGGTGAGCCAGAGAGTCACCCGAACACGCTGCCCGGCATGAGCGACTACGAAACGCGCATGTTCATCTACCAGACCTGCGTGAGAGACGCCACGCTGGAAGCGATCAAAAAAGCAAGCAGCCAGGAGCACCAGGATGCCCTGATGCTGAACATCCTCGCAGAGAAATGCCACGACAGCGGACTGCCCATGGAGTTTGCCATCAGTCTGACACGCTGCAAGATGCGCTTCATGTCCAAGGAGACCCTGGTACGCAGTAGTTTCGAGGCGGCATACGCCGACGAACTGCTGGGAGGCATCAACCTGGGAGTCGTGGACCGCAATGCCATACTTATCATGCGTACAGAGGCTTACCTGAAGACTTGGTATGAGATGCGCCTGAACGTGCTGAGCGGTGTGGTGCAATGGCGCGAGCGCTCTGCGTACGAACCTGATTTCAAGGACCTCACAGAGGAGGACATGAACAGCATGACACTCCGTGCACTGAAGGCCGGGCTGGGCAGCTGGGACAAGGATGTCAATCGCATCCTTCATAGCAATGAGATTCGTCGCTACGACCCACTGGCCGACTACTTCAACGGCCTGCCGGCATGGGACGGCACGGACCGCGTGAGCCAACTGGCACAGCGCATCCCCTCCGACTGCCCCCGGCTGATGGAGTACCTGCATGTATGGCTGTTGTCCATGGTGGCGCACTGGATGGGCGTGGACAAGGAGCACGGCAATGCCGTAGTGCCTTTGCTCATCGGCCACCAGGGTTGCGGCAAGACCACCTTCGCCGGCCAGCTGCTTCCGCCTCAGCTTCGCGCGTACTACAATGACAAGGTGGACTTCCGTACGGACAGCGACATCATGTCGGCCCTGAGCAACTTCGCCCTCATCAACATCGACGAGTTCGATTCCCTGAAGAAGAGCCAGCAGCCCATCCTCAAGTACCTGCTCTCAAAGAACGACGTGAAGGTACGTCCCGCCTATGGCAAAAGCATCGTAAAACGACGCCGCTACGCATCCTTTATCGCCACGACCAATCTGGAGTACCCCTTGCGCGACAATACCGGCAGCCGTCGCTTCGTCTGCATCAAGGTTCGTCCCGGAGAAAGCATCGATACCCGTACCCCCATCGACTACGAGCAACTCTATGCCCAGCTCTATGCTGAGGTGTGCGAAGGATGCCGCTACTGGTTTGACGAGTCAGAGACGATAGCTCTTCAGGAGCACAATGCCCCCTACCTCTACCTGGCATCGCATGCGGAGATGATAGACAGTCTGTTTGCATTGCCCAAGGAGCAGGAAGGAGAATGGTTGTCGGTGGAAAGCATCATAAGCCTGATGCAGCAGGAGTACCCCTATATGTCTCGCTCCAACTCCTCGGGCGTGGCCATCGGCCGCTTGTTGCGCGAAAAGCAATATCCGTACAAGAAGACTGCGGCATGCGCCATGTATCAGGTGAAGAAGCGAAAGTAGCTTGCTTCTATCAACTGATAGAAGAACGCATCATGCGGTCGATCGACCCTTGACAGGCGCATCCATATTCCTTCTATCAACTGATAGAAGCAAAGCCTGCAATCTAAACGCGTCAGCTTTGCCCGGCCAGGGCACACACCGAATACTACAAAAAAACATAAATGAGTCCACTACAAAAAGTCAACGTGCTTTCAATTTATAACGCAAAGACGCAGAGACGCAAAGATTTTCTCTTTTTTTTGCCTCTAAATCCATTAAAACCTCTGCGTCTTTGCGTCTTTGCGTTCAACAAAATTACAGATTGTAAGCAAATCAGGAAAGTGTACTGTTTTGAATGTACTTTTTGTAGTGGACTCATAAATACACATTTCATCACCTACCTATGGCTATACATATAGACTGGCAGCCCCTGCCTCCCAAAAGTGGAGACAAGGAGACTACGTACTTCCCCCGAATGAAAGGGAACGGAACCATAGACTTCGATACACTTTGCCAATTGGCGGCAAAGCACGGCTCTGTGTTTCATCGCAGCGAACTGCAGGCTGCTTTTGATGTCTTGCGTCGCGAGATGTCACGGCAGCTGGCTTCGGGCAAGGCTATCCGAATACCTGACTTTGGAACCTTTCGCCTGACCATCGAGGCCAACGGCAGGATAGAAGCTGAACAACGTCGCAGCACGTCCTCAGTCAGGCTGAAAAGCGTTACATTCAGCTCGGATCAGGAGTTTGTCAACTCGCTCGGCCAACCTGATTTCCGCTGGTCTCCCTCTGGGTCGCACCATATAGCGTGTGATATGGACAGTCTGAAGGCCTGCCTGACCGATTACCTCACTGGCCACTCGGCCATCACCTGTGCGGAGGTTGCGGAGCTCCTCCATCTTGGGCGTAGCACAGCCAACAAGTACCTGAGACAGTGGCTGGATGAAGGTTTTCTTGCCAAGATCGGCTCAGGCAAACACACAAGCTATTCGCTTCAGATGTAGACGCGATGGATTAGCCTGGCGTGTTGCCGGTCTACGGTCGGAAATGGTGCTTGAATGGTAGAAAAATGGTGGATTTGTGGTGGATGAATGGTGGATTTGTGGCGGATTTGTGGCGGATATAAAATTGGCAAGCTAAAGAATTACAGCATGTTGGCACAAGATAGTGGTAGATTTGCCATGTAATTCATTTTTGCTTGCTTCCGCCAAAAGGCAAAAACATGATGTACGGCTTCTATCGGACCACCTTGCGTCCGTTCCTTATATAGATGCCACGCTTTGCAGGAGAGGCGACACGCTGACCGGAGAGGGTGTAGTAGGCAGATCTGGCCTGAACGGCAGCAATGGATTCCACAGGTGCTGCTTCCGGATCATAGCGCAGAATGATGGTTGCCGTGCAACGCTGGCTGTCCAGTGTGCCATAGGCATCAATCTGAAGCTCTACCTCATAGGGAGCAGTGGCGGGGCTGTCATGAACAATATCAATGACCAGATCCTCTGCCTTACCGGCCTCCATCTTCCCTACTTTCTGAGAGAAAAAGTTATGGGTTGCATCCAGGTTCTCACACGTACCAAACCCACAGTTGCTGACGCCTTCTGTCTGACTTTTGTTCATGATAGTCAGGGTAACATCCTGTGACCTGGCACTGGTCAGCAAGACTTTTGGATAGAGTCCGCAGTTCTGGCCAAACTGAGGCATACCGGGAATCCTGTCCGCTATGACCTCCTCTCCATAGACCTTGGTGTAAGTGCTGCCGCTCTTCACGGTCTCACCATCGACTGTCAAGGTAATCTGCGCAGACATCATGCTGCACAAAAAGACAGAGAGTAAAAAGGCGCAGAGTTTCTTCATGGTACAATTTGAATGGTTATGTGGTTAATGAAATATACGCAGTTATTCTTCCTCCAGTATGAAGGCTGCGCGTGCAGCCTGTATTACGCCCTTGTCATCGTAGACGAAGCCGACAATGCTGAGTTTTCCGGGATTCCATTTGTCGCGTAAGGGAATGGAAGCGGCAACCTCCTCATAGACGTTGGCCTGAAGGTTGATGGGTTGTCCGCCTACCCCATTGAGTGAGGCGCGGTAGACGTTGTTGTGGACATAATCTGTAATTGTCTTAGAGCCATCAAGCTGGATGCTGACGATACTGTCCTCCAGCACCCAGAGCTGCAGATATCCATTGATGGGCTCGGAGGACCTGAGCATAGAACTGGCCTGAAGCTTGCCGTCCACGCAATGGGCGTTGATCTGAATATCAAGCGGGGTTGGCCGGGCCAGTTCGTTGCGCACGAGTGCGGCCCATTCATTGATATCATGTTTCACGCCACTGTTGCGGTTGATTACAGCACAAGGAGGTGCCGGATTGCCCAATTGCATGGCATACAAATCACCTTCCTCAGTCCTGAGACCCTGGAATGTTTCACCAAACATTCCGTCAGGGATAGCAAAACTACCGGCATGAATGCTGACAGGTATGATGGAGGTACCATATTGCTGTTGCAGGGTCTTGACGGCTTCATGAGCCTTTGGACAATTGATACAGGACTGGCCGGTGAATTCCTCCAGGAGTACGACACGTTGAGCCTTGACAGGTTCAAGTTCAATGTATCGATCCACCTCGGCCACATGGTCGCAGGAGGCAAAAAGGAAGGTTGCAAGTATGCTGACGAATATCTTGATCTGCTTCATCTTTAATCCATGAAATCGTGGTTAGAACGAGTAGTTGTAGCTGGCCTGCATACCATAGCTGGCTGGTATCCAGCGGCAGACTCCACCGGAGCAGTTGAATCCGGCACGGGTGCGACCGTAGGCAAGCATAAGGCGATGAGCCTTGTGGGTGAAGGTGGCGGAGGCCATGTAGTAGTGCTGCTTCTTCGTGTACTGTCCACCGACATAGGGACGGCCGTACATGTCACTTACGGTGAACATGAGCTTGGGCAGGACGGAGAGCTCGAGCAGGCCGTAAACCCAGTCGCCGCTCTCGTGATCGTTGACTACGTCAAGGTACTGCAGTTCACCGCGCAGGGTGAACTTCCTGTTGATATTCCACTTGGCCTCACCCACGTAGACGTTGCTCTTGATTTCGCCGCCGTGCCCATCAACGACGTCCTGGTTGTAGGTCTGGCGCATATACACAAGATTCATCTTCCAGGACTTGCCAAGCTTCTGCTCAAGCTGCAGGTTGATATCCTGGTAGAAGCGGTCGCCCATGCCGAAATAGTTGCTGGTGTAGCCGTCGGTTCCTGCCGTGGTGCCTCCCTGTCCCTGTGCGTTGGCGAAAGCCTTGTCTGCGGGCTGGCAATCCAATCCGCGGATGTGGCTGACATTGAGCTTGAGGTGTGAGGCATAGGGTTTGCCCTTCCTGGTCTTGTTCCAGGGGAACAGGCTGTATGCGAAGCTACCCTGAAAGGCCCATTCGCCGGGGATAAGCCGGGTACCATCGTTGGTGCCATACTGTGTGGCGTAGGGATAGAGGGCGGCCAGTGCATAGGTGTGCTGATAGGCAAAGGGCTGCATGTTGTTGATGAAACGGCTCATGCCGTAGGTTCCCCGCTGGGAACGGTAGCTCATGTCCTCGCTGCGCTTGCCGGACACCTGTCCGCTGATACCTTTCTTGCTGTAGGTAAGGGTGAGGGTCTCGACATGGCCGCGATGGTAGGTGAAGCCATTGTCGAAGGAGGGATCCTGGTCCTTCCAGGCATATTCGGCCAGTGCGCTGATGTTGCCATGCTCTACCTGGGTACGGGCATTGAAGGCATTGACGAAACGTGGGGTATTCAGGGCGTAGTTGGTACCAGAGACGAGTACCTTGTGATCGTCGTTCTCATGCTTGCCTACCCAGCTGCCCCCCAAGGTCCAGAAGGTGCCGTGCTGCTGCAGGGAGGGCAGGTACTGCGACATATCAGCCTCGGCATCAAGGCCGTAGACCCATGACTTCATGTCGTAGTCCCAGTAGGCACGCTGCGTACCGGCAACAGCCTTGAGGTTAAGTCCCCTTACCTTGTCAACATGCAGACGGGCTCCCAGAAGGGAGTTGTCAATGCCCAGGGAACGTTCCTGATAGGTACGGAAGATGAGTCCGCTGCCAAACTGCTCATAGAAAGTACCGAGTGTCAGATCGGCTCCGTTCATCTTGCCTTTTACATAGACATGCGGAACACCCCAGCCCTTGAAGTCGGCCTCGAATCCCTGAAGGGGATGCTTCAGGTATTCCAGTCGGGCACCGGCGTCAACATACCTACTCTGCATCATCAGGTCAACATAGGTGTTGGTAAGCACGGCATCGCTGCTTTCCTCCGTACCGATACTGGCATCATCCTGCGGCACGAGCCAGTCGCTCTGCACGGAGCCGTGAAGGGTTACCTTCCTGTCCGTCTGGGCATAGGCAGATGATGCAAAAAGTGGAAGACCGACGAGTATCAGCCTCCACTTTCGTATTAAATCACAATTCATAAATCCATGTACAGTTTAACATGTCTCCTGTACGGCAGAACATGTACAATGCGTATTTTACTTTTTCTCTGCCTTCTTCTCAGCGGCCAGGATCTCGCGTATCTTCTCGATGATGTGCGTCTCGCTACCCTCGGTGTAGCCGCTGTGGCTCTCCACAATCTTGCCATTGCCGTCGCAGATGAGCAGATGAGGAATCATCTGGATGCCCAGGGCACGAAGCATGTCGCTGTTGGTGTCAAGCAGGATGTCATACTCCCACTCATTGGCATCAACGAGAGGCTTGACCTTGTTGACCTGCTGGGCTTGATCCACGCTGATGGCGATAATCTTCATGCCGGTCTCCTCCTGCCACTCCTCGTAGACCTCGGCAATGGCACTGAGCTCGCGGTTGCAGGGCTTGCACCAGGTGGCAAAGAAACTGATGACAAAGGGCTTGCCATTGTTGCTGAGTGTATCGGCACTGATTACCTGACCCTTCAGGTCCTTCAGCTTCACTTCCGGAAGCTGGGCGTAGGCAACAGTGGTGAACAGGAGAACAGACAGTATGCTAAGAATTCTTTTCATGATTCAGGGTTTTTAAAAGTTTACGCCTGCAAAGATAAGCAATTATACGAACAAGTGCAATAAAGATACATTATTTAACTACAATCTTGCGACCACCAACTACGTAAATGCCTTTCTGTGCCGGTCTGACCATACGCACGCCACTGAGGGTATAGACAGGTGCATCGGCTCCGTCTGCCTCAAACTGGTCAATGCCGTCCTGGTACTCCTGGTAACTGAGGATGCGGGTCTTGCAGGCGTTAATGACCTCACCGTTCTGACTGTTGATCAGCATGGCAACCGCAGTGGCATTCCCTACGTTCTCGATTGCCTGGGGGAAACTGGCAGAGAAACTGCTGGTATAGGTCTTGCCGGCCTCAACGCTGGAAGGGAAGAGTCCGATGGTTCCGGAGAAGGTCTGACCGATGACGGAACGCACTACATCGTTGTGCGTCACCGGATAGGCGTAGGCTGCTGACTTGATGCCACCAGCGCCCCACTC
This sequence comes from Bacteroidaceae bacterium, assembly GCA_045599425.1. Taxonomy (GTDB): domain Bacteria; phylum Bacteroidota; class Bacteroidia; order Bacteroidales; family Bacteroidaceae; genus Physcousia. Next base: position 27,446 of record JAZRVZ010000156.1, read on the forward strand.
TCCCAGGATACTCATTTCCAGGGAACCGAGGTTGTTGGCCTGATAGTACTCAAGATTGTTCTCCATCACGACGACGAAGAGGGAAAGCTGCTGGTTTTCAGAATCGATGGCATAACGGAGACTGGTACTGAAGTCTATGCTCCTGCCGTTTTCCGACTGCACGGCAGTCAGGCTGATATCACTGAGAGCCAGACGACTGAGTTCCTGTGCAACGACATCATACCACAGGGGGGATTCGGGATAGGTATCCTTGTACTCACCACCAACGGACACAAAGGGGTAATAGATGCCACCGGTACGGTTGATGCGGGCGGATGGTGCGGCATTGAGTCCCAGGAACTGGGAGTAGGCATCAAGGTTTCCTGCCCAGATGTCGCCTGGGTAGGTGTGAATGGAAATGGGGATAAACTGATCGCCAAAGGCTTTCTCGCACTTCTCTATGGAAAGGATGCCCAGAGGACAGTTGGGACAATCCACACCGGTCATCTCCTCAAGAACGACCCGCTTGGTGGGCTCGAAGCTCAGATCCAGGATGGAACCGCAGTAGGTATCCTGTTGCTCTCCCAGAAGGATGTCAATGGTATAATTGTTCTGCCTGCCCACGGTCAAGGGCAGAGCCTGGGGGAAACTGAAGGGTATGGGTCGATCCTTGATATTACCACTGATGCTTGGCCAGCCGGTACGTGATACCTCCCTGCCATCCGAATCCTTCAGGACAAGCTGGATGCTGCTGACCGGCTGAGCCGTCCTGACCGTGAACTGGCCAGAGAGTACAATCTCAGACTTGTCCACAACACGGTCGGCATTGGCAAATCCTATAGAATACAACAGTTCACGTTGTATTGCCACATTGTCAACAAATACCATTGACTGGTTGTTGTTCTGGTTAACGAAGGCCACGTAAACGTTCTTTCCGGCCCAGGCAGTGAGATCGTAGCGATAGTGAGTCCACTCGCCTGCGGTCAGTTCCTGGTTGTCACCTGCGGTCAGGGTTATTTCACCCAGCAGTACGGCCCGCTCACGAACGTCTTCCATCCAGGCATCGCTGAGATAGGGGATATCAAAGTCCTCCTCAAAGACGAAGAGCCTCAGGACGTCGCTCTTGGCAGGATTATAACTCTGTGCATCAAACTCCAAAGTAACATTGCCATCGGCAGGCAAAAGCAGCTGGGGAGTCATCATCCAGTCGTCACTCTGACCGGAGGGGGCATAGAGGGAATGACTTCCGGCAAAGCAATCTGCATAGGTGTTGTCATCTGACATGCCCATCTGCCAGGGCATATTATCAGCGTCGAAACCCAGATTGGCCATCGAGTTCAGTGGTGAGCGATGGTCGCCCTCATAGCGCAGCCAGTTGGCATAGCTGGCAGCAGGATCATTGAAGTCATCCGCAAAAAGCACGGATTCGTTGCCCACCTCACGGACGTAGGTACCATGATAGGTGATCTCCAAGGGTCGGTTGTAGCTTATCTCGGATCCGGCATAGTCACATACTGACGCACTGTCCATGACAACCTTGTATTCCACCCCTTCATAAAGGTTCACGGTGGATATCGGATATAGCAACACCTGGTTACGGGTGGCCTCGGTATTGCCTTCGTTGAGGGTCAGCGTTGCCAGACGGCTGCCATCCTCCACACGAATGAGGGAGGCACTGGCATTTTCAGTGAGTTTGACCGGGCAGTCAAATGTGATGAGTACATAGGATGAGTAAGCATCGATCTGGCTCAGCTGCGCATGATTCTCCGGTGAGACCTTGACCACCTGGACAGGTCCGTTGCTACGGCCGCGATAGGGAATGCGTATTTCCTTATTCACACGTTCTGCATCCGTGGATACGGCAACGGCACCTGCATCAATGACCACATAGTATTCCTCTCCATCCTCCAGGGCACGGGTACGGAATACGGCATTTACGGTAGTCTTGGAACCCGTCTTCAGGGAAAGTCCCTGGTTGCCGGCGGAAAGTCCGTCTGCAACCTTGGTTCCATCTGCCTTGAACAGGTGGACGTTCTTACCCGTTCCCAGTACCTGGATCGCACGGCCGAAATTTATCTCAATGGTTGAAATCTGAGAGAAGATGCTACCGGCAGCGGGAGAGACGCTGTAGTTCTCAAGCAGGTCAATCCCTGCGCAGATTTCCTCAACCGGACGGCCGAAGTCAAAACAGTAGCTCTCCCCCATCGGATCGGGGAAACTGATGAACCGACTGCCGTCGCCGGACACGGATGTAACCGTGCCGCTGCGCTCGTAACCGGAACGTTCCTGGAAATTGAATCCGAAGGTCTGCTTGCAGATCTGATTCATCGTAATCCAGTACTTGTCCTGGAAGAGGATGCGGAAGTCACGCAGGGGACTGCTGGTATTGGGGTTGGCAAAGATGGTGCCGCTGTTGGTGATGACGCAGCCGTCAATATTGGCATCGTCCACGTCCAGCAGTTCAAAGCTGCCACGCTGTACATCGTAGCGGAAAGGGGAACCGTACTCGCGGAAGAAGGCACTGCCTTCCTGCTCCTTCGCCATATAGCCCATGCCGGTCAGCCAATGTCCGTCGGGACTGAGCGCGGGATACTCCAGGTGATGCAGCTCAGGGACGCTTGGCGTCCATGGACGACTGTCATTCTCGGTAAAACCTACAACCTTATAGCTCTTCTCCTGAACATCATAGACAAAGATAAAGCCTGCTACGGGCTGCATGATATACCAACTCATCTCGCCCACGACATAGCGTCCGTCGGGTGTGATGTCGGTAAAGCGCATCGCATGCTGGTCCAGGTGAGACATGTCACGCCTTGGCAGGCCAGGCGTTGCAATGGTGTCACCGGTTTCAAGACTGACGAGCAGGGGGGAATAATAGTAGTCATGGCTGAGATCGTCATTGTCCGAAAGCTTGCCGTTGTAGCCGTTATAGCTGCCAACGGCCCATTTGCCGTCGGGAGTGACAGCCGTAAGATGTCCACTCTGCCAGAGATTACGCAGAGGGAAGACGGTAAGCTTGTTCGTGGCACGGTTCAAGGCAACGGGCCGTCCGCTGAACGAACCGACCACAATATTGCCGTCATTGCTTACCGCAGACACATTGATCTCACGACCGGAATACTGGACAGGAACAATCTCTTCCGTATCAACCTTGTAGAGTTTTGAGGTGGCTGTTCCGCCGCCGGCTGTGGTTCCCAGGTTGATGATGGCCCATTCACCATTCGGTGTGATGCTGGTCAGGATGCCTCCGTCGTTGGAGTTGTACTTGTGGAGCTTGTAGCCCTGAGCCCATGCACCGGCAATTGACAGGACACAGACGGCAAGCACTGTAAGGATCTTCTTCATAATATATGTTTTGGGGTGGGGTTTTGAATCTTGGATTATCGGCTTATCAGCCGTTTCTTTCCGTTGACGATGTAGAGGCCTCTCTTCAAGGTGCTCCCAGGATTCAGGCGCATGCCCTGGAGGTTGACGATCCGGTCAGGACCGGCTGCACTTTCCGTAGCTTCATGGATACCGGTGATTTCCTCATCAATGGCGATCTCAAGCGACTGACCCAGCACGATATAGCTACCGTTCTCGACATAGCAGGGAATGAGTTTGTAGGCTCCTGGCTCACGAAGAACCTTACCGCTGACATGCACCGTCTTCTCCTCACCCGGCAGGAGGGTGCAGGGTACGGTAATAAACTGCCGGCTTCCGTCACGGCTTCCCTTCTGGATGCAGACACCCACTTCGTCATTGAAGGTGCAGGTGCCGGTATTCTTCAGGGTGACAAGGAACTCGGATACGATGTTATGGTAAAGCGTGTTTGGCTCACGGTCGTCAAGAATGACAGGCTGGGCCATGTCGGTCAGCTGGACATCGTCGCTCTGGGCGGCGAAGTTGGCGTTGTCGCCCTCAACAGTCATCGTGTAATAGGTGGGCCTTCCATAGAAGGCACGCACGGGATAGGGATTATCCAGATGATCCCTGTGCTGAACGGCCACGCAGACGGTGTAGGTTCCATCCGGGATTTCCTTCAGGTCAACAGGCACATCATGGGCGTCACTGTAGCTTGAACCGATATTCAGGTTGCCAGGGAATGTCTGGGGTGAGGCCACATAGCTGAACAGGGTGCCGTCGGTCTTGTATACAGCCATGCCGATTGTGCCAACGAAGCCAAGGGCATCGTTGCTAAGGTGAAGTGCCTGCATGACAACGGAGTTTTTCAGGCAACTGCTTGCTGCGGGAGTAACTGCGTCGGCATTAAAGTGTGCCACGTATTCATCGGTCTCCTCAGGCTGCACGTTGACAAAGATCTGCTGGTAGTAATTATAGGAACCGCTGAGGGCTCCGGCCTGCCCCTCACCTCCGGGGCTGAGGGCCGTCAGGGCAAAGTAGCCGTCGTAGGCCCCACCCCACCCCCAGTTGAAGTGGAATGTTCCGGTGTCAGCATCATAGCCGTCAAGCACGAAGAAGTGACCCACACCGCTGGTGCTGGAGGTCATACCGGCGTAGCAGAGGGGATGTCCACTGTAAAGCTGCTGAAGGATGAGGGCCTTCCAGGCTCCAAGACTCATGTAGTCACGTCCTTCGGCATAGAGGTTCCTGTTATAGCCGAAGAAATTGATGAGGGCATAACCGGCATACATATTGGGTGTACCACTGTTATCCTTGGTCCAGCGCATGTCGGTAGCCACCCCAAGATGGTACATCAGGGTTGAGACGGCATCTACTTCCGCCTTAGTGTCATACTTGCCACCATATACATCCTTCATGTTGTTCCAGTCATAGACCGTAGAGCCAAAATCTGCGGAATAGGTGGAGAAGTAGGCATTGGTATGGCTACCGCGTCCCGTCTGGGGATAGTTCCAGTACTTCATCACCTGTGCCGTACCGGTTGCCACGCAGCCTGTTGCGTAGTTGGGAATCTTGTTGTTGTAAGGAGCCGTCTGGTTCCATTTGGTGGTCAGCAACGGACTCACGGACTGCACATACTGGCGATCCATATTTTCCGACTGCGCGGAAACGGTTTCCGCCAGCACGGAAATACTTTCCTCCCCGCATGGAATGGTTTCGCCCTGCGACAGTCCAGCGAGAGACGCCCGCATCTCACCGGCCAGGAAATCCAGCCAGTACTGCAGACCGTCGGGCAGGAGGTCTCCCTCGGCCAGGTGTCCTTCGGTAACATAGCCAAGAACGGGCTTGAAACGGTCATCACCGGCTACCACCACGAAGCCATTGCTTTCACCCACGTTCACAATATAGTAGTCGGGATGGAGCGAGGCCTGCCCCTTCACGCGCTTCATACTGGCACTGTTGAAGTTGGACAGTGAGAGCTGGGGTGAGTTGGCCTGACGGAAGACCGGGAGCCCGACGGCAAATCGGCGGGCCAGATCCAGTGCCTGGCTTGCGCTGCGAGGAGCGGCGCCTGTGGTCAGGGTAAGCGTGCCAAGGGCAAGGGCAAGTATATGCTTTTTCATTATTTTCTTGTCAGGGTTAAATCAGTATAGAAGAACCAATAGCTGAATGGCATGCTGTTGGCATCATAGAGCAGACCCATGAGGGGGAGATTGAAGGTAATCCTGGTGAAGTCCTCGTTGACCGTACCCACCACTGTTCCGTTGGTGGTATAGCCGGTCTGGGTGGGAGTGGCGGAACGCATCAGGCAGTTGGTCAGGTTGAATCCATCCTCGTTTTCGCCGCCCATGATGATTTCCTCCACCATCACCTGGCCCAGCTTCAGATCCAGGCTGGCCGTCTGGCTGGCTTCGTTGTAGTGGAAAACCAGGGGGTGGACGATGTTGAGTGTACCTTCGTAGGTCTCGCCGTTCCACATGCGCCAGGGTGACATGGTCACGGTCGTACCATATCCGTCCTCATCCTCGTCTGCCACGGTGATGAGCTGGGTTTCCCAGCTGACCTGGACAGGACTGTTCTCCTGGAGCATATCGGTGGCAGTTACGATCCACGTACCCCCCAGTCGGTCATATGGGATGTCGTCATTGTCAATCAGGATGACGGTGGTCTCCAGATCAGTCTGGGCGATCCGGGCACCACGAACATTCACGATGCGCAGCACGAACTGACGGTCATCATTGATGATACGGTCGTCCACGGCCTTGATCTCGACATAACCCACATTCTTGTCATGGGGAATGATGATGTGCTTGCTGGTCACAAGGAAATGCCGGTCCTCCACACAGGTGGGATCCGTGCTCTTCACCTCCACATCCACTTCAACGGCACCATTGCGGTCGCCCTTCACGCTGACGGGAACAAGGAACAGTCCCTTGTTCTCCTTGACGCTGTAGGTACCCTGTCCCATGGATACGGTGGCATCAGCAAACGTATTCAGGTTACTGTCATCCTCGCAGGCCGTCAGGAATAGGGCCGTCAGGATAAAGCTACATATATAAATAAGGTGTTTCATACGGTACGAGTCCTTTCTGGACTTTCCATGTTTAATCGTTACGCCCTGCCCTGCAGCAAGAAATGCCAAAGAAGCGGGAACATTCTATTTCTTTCTATCAACTTATCAGTAGCCAGGGTTCTGCTGGCCCTTCAGCTGTGGGTTGGCATCCATTTCATGCTGTGGAATGGGCCACACAAGCCGGAAGTCACTGGCATCATAGTGCATATCCTTGTAGTTGGACACGACCACATTGTCACAGTCCTCCCACACCTCTCCACGGGTGAAGCCCTGTTGCCAGCGCTTCAGGTCAGACAGGCGACTGCCCTCACCCATCATTTCACGATGACGCTCGTCCTGAATCTCCCTGAGGATTTCCAGGCCATCCAGCTGCGGTGCGCTGTAGGGTCTGATGCGCTCACGCTGGAGGGTGGTGAGATACTGCATCGCCTTGGTGTGGTTATTCAGGTTGAAGCTTGCCTCCGCTGCTACCAGATACATCTCTGCACTGCGCAGGGGCTTTGCCTTGTTCACGAAATTGGAACCGGCGGCCTGGGCATAAAGAGCCTTGTTGCCAGGATACTTCATGAAACGGTACACACTGGCCTCACCTCCGCTGTTGGACACCCTGGCTTCGTCAAACCAGTTGTTCCAACGGGTGTCATTCTCGTCAAAGAGGTAGATGCAGTCATTGGTGGGGATGTAGTCGGAATTCTGGAGATTCGAGGCAAAAGCTGCACCTGTAGCGCTGCCATGGTAGGTGAAATCAGCCTCCACGAGCCAGATGACCTCCGTGCCCTGGTCATCTGCCCATAAGGTCTTGAAGGAGGCACGGTCGGTCAGAGGATAACGCTTGGATTCTATGACATCCTCGGCCAGCTGAAGAGCCTGGGCATCATCACCCATATTCAGGCAGACACGTGCCTTGAGTGCCTTGGCCGCATCACTTGTCGGACGTACGCTATTGGCCGAGGGCTGTGCATTATCAGCCATTGCCTCATAACGCAGGAGATTTGCCTGGGCGGAATCAAGGTCTGCACAGATCTGGGCATAAGTCTCACGCATACTGCTGCGACCGGGATAGCTATGGTTGTCTGCTGTGGGAGCATATTTCAACTGCAGGGAAAGTCCCTTGCCAGGCTCGTCCAGGTTAGCGGCATGCTTATAGGATCCACAGAACTTGTCAGCCAGGGCATTGTAGCAGAAGGCACGCAGGAAATACACCTGACCCAGATAATTGTACATCAGGGCACGGTTCTCCTCCGTCAGGCTCTGGTCACTGACCTTCTGCTTCGCCTTGTCCAGGAAGAAATTGGTCTGGGCAATGACAGAATAGAAGGAAGAATAATAGGAGCCAATCTCTCCCGTAGATGGATTGAAGGAACCATTATAGAAATCCATGCGGCGGTTGCCATTGCCGATAATGGCATGGAAATCATCCAGCTGGATATCCGAGAGCACGACATAGTCACCCGAGGTAACGCTGCGCATCTGTGACATGATACCCGTAGCGAACTTCTGGTAGTCGGCAGTGGTGATCAAGGCCTGCTCATCCTGAATCTCACCCGCAGGAGTAAGGTCCATGTTGCATGACCCGAGGGTCACCGCAAGGGTCAGCAGGGCAAGGTATATTTTCTTGTTCATAGACTAAAGACGATTTGTTTTGTCCGGTTTTTCGGTTATGGGGTACAACAGCTCAGAAGGTCACCTCACAACCGAAGAGTACCTCACGTGTGTTGGGATAGTTAAACTGGATCACGTTGGAGTCGGGCTCTGGATCATAACCGCTATACTTTGTGAAGGTCAACAGGTTACGACCTGTCATGTAGACATTGACACCATTGATGAAGTGGGTCTTCTGCAGCCAGTTCCCGGGAAGGTTGTAGCCGATGCTCAGCTTCTTCAGGCGCAGGAAGGAGGCATTCTCCAGCAGGTGGTCATCCATCTGGATGGCCTCTGTAGCGGCAGGGATGTCGGTAATATCGCCAGGCTTGGTCCAGATGTTCATCATGGACTGACACTGGTTGTAGGAGGCACCGAACTGAGCATTCTCGTAGAAGTAGCGATCATTGTTCATGGCATACTTGCCCAAGGCCCAGGTGAAGTCGGCACTGACACTCAGGCCCTTCCAGCTGTAGTTCGTGCCGAAGCCACCGCTCCAGGGAGCAAAGCGGTTCTTGCCAGTAAACTGCGCATTGGCATCCTCGTTGAAGGTCTTGGTCAGGTTACCGTCAGCATCATACCACATCTGGCTGCCGTCACGCGGATCAATGCCTGCACGCTTCACCAGGTAGAACTCGCCGAAACTCTTGCCCACCTCCAGCTTCTGGCCGGTTCCGCTCATCACGTATTCATCCAGGCCATTGAACAGGGATGTGATGGTATTCCTGTTATAGTTGACGTTGGCATAGAATGTCCAGGCCATGTCCTTGCGCTGAAGCAGGTCGACATTGAAGTTCATGTCGATACCGGTATTCCTCATCGAGCCGATGTTACCCATACCCGAACTGAAGCCCGTCGTATAGGAATATGGAATGGAGAGAAGCATGTCGCTGGTCTTCTTGACATAGTAGTCCAGACCTACAGAAAGACGGTTGAACACACGGAACTCCAGTCCAAGGTTCATCTGGCCTACTGTCTCCCAGGTCAGGTCGTCGATGCTCTGCTGGCTAAGCAGCAGACCACCCTGACCATCATATTGCACGCCCTGACTGCTGGCCAGGCCCATATACAGGTAGTCACCGATGCTGGAGTTACCTGTTGTACCATAGCTCAGTTTCAGGTCCATCTGGTTAAGCCAGGATCTGGTGGTCTCCATAAATCCTTCCTTCATCATGTTCCAGCGGCCACCTAAAGACCAGAATGTAGCCCAGCGATGGTTCCTGGAGAATCGGGATGAACCGTCACCGCGGACAGAACCGCTGAGGAAATACTTTTCCTTGTAATCATAGGATGCCTGCCCAAAGACAGAGTTGAACACGGTCTCACTCATGGCCTGAGTCACGGTAGGCGTCTCTGTGGCATTGGTCAGCAGAAGCATACGGGGATCGCTCAAGCCCTCACGACTGGTGGCAAAACCATCCTCCTTGCTGTATATGCTCTCCTGACCCAGAAGGACATTGAAGTTGTGGTCGTTGTGAATATCAAAGATGTATTCTGCCGTGTTGGAAGAGGTGAACTGATACCAACGCTGTGTGGATTCCGTACGATAAGGCAGGGTACCGTCGCCATAGGCATCCACGATATCACCCATCGGTGAGACGTAGGCCTCGCGGGGCTTGCTGACTGAACTGTACTTGTCATCAAAGGCTGCCAGTGCCTGGACAGCCTTCAGGCGCAGTCCCTTGATTGGGGTAACCTCCTCAAAGAGGTTGCCGTCAACATGAACCGTCTTGCTGACGCGGGTTCTATGCTCAGCCATCCAGTTGGGATTGAAGAAGTTGCCACCGGTATAATGCAGGTAGTCGGCCTTGGCCCCCTTGCTGATGGTACCATCGGGATTGACGGTATAATAGTAGGCCGCATCGTCAGGACGGGCCAGACGGGTGAACACGGTTGGATTGGTCACGTAGATGCCTGAGCCATTCTGCTCAGGATTGGTCTGGCTGTTGTTGTAGGACAGGTTGACGTCCAGTCCCACCTTCACCTTTTCACCCAGACGAATATCCTCGTTGAAACGCAGCGACTCACGTCCGGCCTTGGACAAAGGCTCGATACCCTCACGGTCCATGTGGTTCAGGGACAGATAGTAGTTGGTGTTGGCCGAACCTCCCATCAATGAGGCATTCAACTGGAAGGTAGGTGCATTGCTGCGGTATATTTCCTTCATCCAGTCGGTATTGATACCATTCTTCAGCACCACATCCCTGTGGTCCGTCCAACTCTTGTTCGTGCTGAGCGAAGGATCCAGTTTCTCACGGAACGAGAGGTATTCCCGGGCATTCATCATGCTCGTACCGGAATTGATGACGTTGGCCATACCGTACTGGGCAGACACCTTGACCGTTGGACGCATCTCAATCTTTCCCTTCTTGGAAGTGAGGACGATGACACCGTTGGCCGCGCGTGAACCGTAGATTGCCGTACTGGCGGCATCCTTCAGAACCGTCACATTACTGATGTCCGAGGGATTCAACGCATTGAACACATCCATGCTGATCGGGGCACCATCCAGGATAAAGAGGGGCTCATTGCCGGCTGTCAGGGAGTTGACACCGCGAAGGCGGATATTGGCCGAAGCCGTGGGCTCACCCGAACTGCTCAGCACGGACAGGCCGGCCACCTGTCCCTGAAGGGCATCGGTGAAGTTGGCAGTAGGGGTGTTCTCTATCTGGGCAGAACCGACGGTGGAGATGGAGCCGGTCACACTGCCCAACTTACGGGCAGAACCATATCCCACCACTACGGCCTGATCCAGGATCCGGGCATCCTCCAGCATCACAATCTTCATGGCTTTGCCGCTTACGATGGCCTGTTCGGCAGGTTTCATGCCGATAAAGCTTACGGTCAGCGTCTTGGCACTCTGCGGAACGTTCAGTGTAAATTCACCGTCATTGTTGGTGGTGACACCTATTGTGGCATCACCCTTCACACGAACGGTTGCTCCCGGCAGGGGGTCTCCGAACTCATCCACAACGGTTCCCGTAACCTTCCTGGTATTCTGTGCGAATACGGCAAGGGAGCCGAGTAGCAGGATGAGAAGAAGGGAAAAATATCTTCGTAGCATTGCTGATAGCGGTTTCCTATATGTTAAATATAGCGGTTTCTTTTATATATTATATAAGGTATGGGCTCTGTGCAGGATCAATCACATCGTCCTTACTTCACAACCTTGACATACTTGCCATTCTTCTTCATGAGGAAGAGTCCATGGGCACCGGCATCGTTCACACGCTGACCAGAGAGGTTGAAGGTTCCGTTCAGCGAGGCACCGTCGGCCTGCAGTCCATGGATGCCGGTCACCTCTGTACCCTGGAGTACGGTGATGACCTGCTCACATCCCAGGCCCTTGATCTTCACCTCCGCACTGCGACCGCTGACACCAGCGGGCAAAGCTTCGGCAACGATCTTCAGACTGATAGTCTGAGCTGCTTCGTCCACTATCATCTCTGCCTTTGCCCAGTCGGCCGACTCCACGGTGAGGTCGGTGGGAGCCCAGTAGCTGTCAATGGTGTAAGTCTTCGTCTCACCCTGGTCGGCAACGGTGAAGACATCACCCTCCATGGCATGTACGTATGGAAAGACGGCGTTCATGCCGATACAATGGGACACGCACATGTTGGAGGAACCTTCCAGGCCTGCCAGCAGGTTAGCCACGTCAATGATACCGAAGCCTCCCTCTGCAGCATTCAATTTGACGAAGGCATAGCTCTTGTCGCTATCATGATTGAGTGCCTGGCTCAGAGGCGCAATCTCCAGCAGGTTGGCATTGGAGAATCCATCAATCAGCACGAAGATGGCATCATCAACCACGATAGGCTCCGTAAAGTTGAACTGCAGGAACCAGCCACCGGCAATCTGCGTGCCATCGGTAACGGTTGCCTGTGCAATGACCTCGTCGGTAATCTGATTACCACCCTCCACTTTATAGATCGTACAAGCCAGCGTGGCACCCAGATTGAAGAATTCGCCCAGAGGCAGCATCACCGTGTTGAACACGTAGGGAGCGGCGGGTGCCTCGTAGAAGTTTCCGATACCGTCGACTGCATTGAAGGTATAGTTGGAAAGGGCGCCATAGAACGAACCGCTGCCCGAACCGAAAGCATAGGCCTTCTGGGTACCAGGAGCACTGATCTCACCTGTCCAGTACTGCTTGGTGGGGTCGAAATTTCCCACGTAGAAGTTCTCTGTCACACCCTCGGCGGCATAGGCGGCATTACCGCCTGCCTTGTAATATCCATCACCAAAGACATCCGATCGCTTCCCGGCAATGGCGGTAAGCTTAGGCATGTCAACCAGGTTGCTGCTGGGCTGTGCAGGCAGGGTCAGGTTATAGTCGGTGGAGTTGCCCTCATTACCGTCGGCATCAAGGAAACTCCAGGCAAAACTCCTGGAATCAGCATTGCTGTAGTTCTCCCAGACTGTGGGAACGTAGGCAGGAATCAATCCCATCTTCAGGCTCTGGAACAACTTGGCCGTCTCACTGAATCCCCAGTAGAAAGACCCCTCGGGCAATTCGTAGCGGGCCACAGGCAACAGGTCGCTTACGCGGATGCCGTCCACCAGTACGCTTCCACCCTTGCTGCCCTTGTAGCGCAGAGCCACACGGATGTTCTTGCCGGCATACTCTTCCAGGGGAATCTGGACATGATCCCACCTCATATAGAGCAGCTGGCCCACAGCCTCGTCGTCTGTCATGTCGGTGGCAGCCAGCAGCCTGTCAACTTCCTCGGTCAGGTCAAAGACCTTGGTATAATTCTCTGCGTTGTAGCTTACACTGCGGGTGTTGGTGGTAATCAGCACCTCCACGTCATAGGACTCACGCTTTGGATCAAAGACCTCCTTTTCACCTTCAACGAAATAGTGCGTCTGCCAGGGACTGTAGCAGATATCGAAGGACAGGTAATGGCTGCCTTCGACACCATTGATCGTGGGAGATACAATCCACTCGTCCTGCTCGGGAGCAGGAGCAATGACCGTAACGCCGTCTGCGGCATAGGCCTCACCGCCGAACATGCATACCAGCATCTGGTCGCCGTGAAGCGCGTAGGGCACATAGTATCCGTCACCCTGATAAGTGGTCCAGGTAGGGCATGAGCCGCTGGTCAGGTAGGGCGTAAGGTCGGCGATGTTGGATTGGGTAGACCACTTGTTCACATCAGTAGGAATCCAGGGCATCGTCTCCTGGTCCCATCCTTCGAAACTCTCCCAGAAGATCGTATCGCTGGCCACATAACTGCCAACACGGCGGGGGGACACCTTCGGCATCCTGCCCATGCCGGGCATGGCCTTCTCCATCATGGCCTTTGCGGCTGCCTTGGTCGGTACCCCCTGGGCACTGACCTTTCGACCCACCTGCTGAAGCAGCTGGTCGGGCAGGTTCCTGAACTGGTTCAGGCCCAGGGGACGCTGGTACCTGTCAGCACTGAAAGCAGACGCTCTCACGAGGCCTGCTTCCTGATTCGGCTGGGCATTGGTGCCAAGTGTCACGGCACATAGCAAAGCACCCAGTAGTGTTTTCTTTGATATCATGATATTGCGTTTATTTCCTTGTTTATCATTACCAGCTCCGTCAGGTTCCCTTGTGCCGTTTCTCCGGCCAGGGACTCTCCTGCTGAACGGTTTACCTTCTGAAGAACTTCCGGCCTTCCTTCAGGTAGATACCCGATTGTCCGGCCTGAGCCTCAATACCATCCAGGCGATATACCTTTCCTGAACCGGAAGAAGAAGAAGTGACAGTACGTATTGCATCCGCTTTGTCGGCAGCCACAAACTCAATGAAGAGATAGTGAGGCATACCATCAGCCGTGTTGGCATTGTGCAATGCTACACGAATCGTGCTGCCAGCTACCACACCATTCATCTCCGGCATGGCAAAAGTAATGATGACACCTTCCAGTGCATCGGGAACCGCAGTAAACTCTGTTACGACGGCTTGGCGCTGCTCATACACGGCAGACTCGCTCTCATCAGCAGTCACATCCACAAAGTAGCTCACCTCAATGCCGTCGAACCTGATGCCGGCATTGCTCAGCCAAAGCGAGACTTCCTCACCGGCACAGACCGGGTCACCATCCTGCTTGTTATCACCGTCGATGTAGGCCTCGTCAATAATCTCCTCATAGTTCATTACGATGCTGTAGCTACCTACACTGCCCTGCAGCTGGCAGAGGAAAGCATTGCCATTGACGTCAAGGATATTCATCAGAGAGATAGTGATATGCTGTGTGTCATAAGAGCCCAGCCCCTCGTTGGTCACCCCATCCTCAGGCTCCTCATCAATGACGGCAGGGAAAAGAACCGCCAGCGTGCGCAGCTTGCCACGCGCATCCACCAGGAGCCTGTTGCCTTCAATGGTGTAGGGAAGATTACTGCGATGGAACTTACCCTGGGCATCCAGATCCAGGTTACCCATGGACAGTGTCACGCCGCCCACCTTACCGATCTCACCGTCAAACTCAAAGACAAACAAACCGTCTGTACCGTCCGCGGGATAGTAGGAAAGGAACTTGTAATCATTGGATTGCATATAGCTGAGCTGATTCCCGTCCACTGTGGCGCTCACAAAATTATGCTGGGGATAGGGAGCCAGGTATTCCAGCACCATTTCACCAGTTCCATTGTACAGGTTGGTCCTGTCTGCAGCCTCACAAAGCCCCTTGATAACAATCTGGAACTTGTCTCCCTTCTCGAGTTTGCCTTCCTTCATAGCCGTGTTGAGTGCATGGCTGATATTGAAACTGAAAGAACTTCCTACATGAACATCATCCACATCCGCCATATAATCACCAGCAACAAGCTTGATGCTGCTGAGGGTGACTACCTTATTCATGTTGAGGGTTACCATACCTGTGTTATTCCAGTCAAACGTCGTGCCCATCTTCGGGGTAATGTTAAGGACCTGAACGGGTACCGGGCCATCCCCATACATCGTAATCTTTACCTTGGATCCTTCGTTCCACACAAAATCCGAGACGAGGGAAATGGCCTGACCGGCCTTTGCACCGCTCACCTCATAAGTATAGGCCAGTCCATTGCCGGGCACGTAACTGTATGCCACGTCCTCACCACCGGATGTCACGTTCCAAACTTCCTGAGCCTCAATCAGGACCTTGCCGTCACGGTCAGGGGTAAAGGTAGCCTGGGCAGAGTCAAAACCCTTGACCGTATTCATACCCTCCTTGAAGGTATATTCCCTTGCTGAAGCGACCGTCGCAAGGAGCAGGATAATCAATGTGATAAATTTGCGTAGCATTCTTGTAAAGTGGGTTAAATTTGTAACTTCGGGTCTACACCCTATTAAAAGCGCGCAAAGATAACAAAATAACACGACATAAACAAATTACTATACAACATTTAAGGATTCCATGCCTGAAACTGATGAAAACGTAGAAAAAACGCACAAAAAGACAGGTGGCAGCAGTCGCCACGGACCGCTGCCACCCTACTGTCAGATTGTAAGTACAATGCCTTATTTCATCATCACTTTCATGCCATTTATCACATATACCTGACCTTTCTTCATCTGGTTAGCAGGTATACGTGCACCGCCAAGGGTGTAGACCACCTTGGCATGGGCCATGTCAACCAGACGGATGGCATCAGTCTGGGAAAGGATAAGGTTCAGACCGAAGGCATGGTCGCCATTCTCACCCTTGGCCTGGACGCCCTTGGCATCCCATGCCTGGATCATCAGGTTGATGGCACCCTCATCGTTGAGCACATCGTCATTGAGGATGATGGTCCATACGGTACCATCGTCGCTCTTCTTCTGTGCACTGTAGTTGACAGAACCATCCATACCCATAGCGCCCCAGGCCTTCACCCGGCTTACAGACTCAGAGAAGGTAACGTCAAAGCTGTTGGTATTCAGCTCATAGCCGTTGACCAGCAGGGCATTGGGTGTAAGACCCACCTGAGCGATATGCAAGTCAGCGTTGTAGGTCACGGCCTCAGCACCGGTACCCACGAACTCATAGGTAGCCACGGCTATAGGTGCCACACCGTAGTAGGGCACGTCAAAGGCCTTGACAGTCAGGGTGTAGTGGTAGCCCTTGTTCAGGGTGTAGCTTCCACCTTCCCAGCAGTAGCACTTCAACTGACCGCCGTTCTGCATCAGGTTGGCAAAGCTGATGTACTGGTCAGGATCCTCCTGACAGCGGATCTCAGCCTCGATATGGTCAAAGGCAATGGCATTCTTCAGTTCTGCCGTACCGATAGCCTCACCACTCTCGCTACCTATCTTTGACCAGCTTGACTTGGTGATGTTCAGTACGATCTCAGGATCGCCGGCAGGCTCAACCTGCTGCTCCTTGGTCACAGTCACGGTAAACTGGCAACTGCCGTTGTAGGTATTGGTCTGGTCGTGACCCAGCATAAAGGCCATGGCAGGTACCTGGATGGTGTACAAACCCTTGTACAGAGGCTCGGGCAGGGTCAGCACCAGTGCGTTGCCGGCATCCTCTCCCTGTACCTCAAACATGTCCTCGGTCAGCGTCAGGTTCAGGGCTACACCGTCCTTCAGGATTACGATGTCCTGCCAGGTGGCATTGGCCTTGTTCTCATTGAGACCGATGCCATCATACTTGAACGTAAGCTTCTCCAGGACCTCAACCTCCTTCTCTGCCAGCTCAGGAGTAGGCAGACCGACGGTAGCGGTCCATGAGAATGAGATGTAGGATTTCTCGGGAGTACCCACGCTGTTATCCTTGTCATATACGTAGTTACCCTGGCCATCGGTGGCAGCGATATGCATGGAGAGAGAGCCAGCCTGTCCGGCTACCTTCATAATATCGGTGGGAACCTTCACTGTCCATACCGTCTTATCCGCATTGCTGCTGATGTTGGCGGCAGGAATGCTGCGGGTATCCATCTGGGCGACGTTCACGGCAGCACTCAGCTGGGCTACGGCACCATCGAAGGTGAAGGTCAGCACGGGCTCCGCCTCAGAGATCACCTCGTTCTGATCGGGAGTTACGGATACAAAATGTACAGCAGAATACTGCTTCACGTCAGCCGTACCCTTAAGCAGGAACTCGTACTCTGCGACAACCTTGCTTGTGAAAGAGCTCATGCCATCAAGTGCCCTTACATGGATGGCAAAGTCATGTCCCTTGGCCAGTGCATAGTCCTTGGGCATCTCAGCACGCCACAGGCCATCCCCACCCTTGGTCAGGTCGCCCTGACTCTTCAGGATCTCGTTCAGGGTCTTGTCAATGATCTCATAGGTAACCTTCTTGACCGACTCATCGGTATTATTGAGGGTAATCACGGCACCTGCGGGATAGACGGCCAGCTCAACAGCCTCCTCCTCGCTCAGCGTAATGGTCTCGCCGCCGATGGTGAGGGTGGCTACGGTCTCCACGGGAACCTCGTCAACCAGCACCCATGCAGCCTCCAGACGGTAGTCGTCCTTGGTCTCGTCGAAGATCACGACACCGTCAGCGGCCTTGGCCGTGATATCCAGGTTGAACACGGCAGTCTCAGTCTCGGCGGAAGCCAGACTGGAGAGGTCGCCCAGGGCGATTTCCCATACCTTGCCCTCAGTGTCGGCCTGCGTGCCGCGATAGGTCTTGCTACCCTCCATACCGCGAGCATTCACTGCTGTGACAGAGGTGACTGTACCGTCGAACACCAGCTTCACCTTACCACCCTTGAAAGGCAGCTTACCGGGATCGAGAGGAGAGCCGGCAGGCGTCATGCTCACGAGCTTGACAGCCGAAAGCTTCTCATGCTCAATGCCGTCTCCGGTGATGGCAATCTCCGCAATGGCATCATAGAGGTCGGTCTGTACGTCCCACTGGTTTACAAAAGCCTTGAGGATCAAGGTGTATGAGTCGCCCTTGTACAACTGGAAAGACTTCTCGTTGGGCACGGCGGTATTCACTACATGCTCAATGTCCTTGGCCACGCCCTCACCGATCTTCTGACCGTCGTACATACGGATCTGCAGGTCATGTGAGGCATAGAAGGAATTGTTGTTCTTCAGTTCAATGGTGACGATGGCATAGTCCTTGTTGGTGGTGAACCTGGTAAGTACACCGCCCTGAGCAATCGAAGCAATCACCTCGTTCTGGGCAGGCCATGCCACAGAAATCTTGCCCTCCTGCTCCTCAGTCTCATCAATCTTCAGCTCGGCACCGTTGTAGAGTACGACGGCAGAGTGGATGTGGATACCATCGTTGGCAGTCAGGGTAAGGGTCTCACCCTTCAGCAGTGTACCGCTCCAGGCACCGTTCACATAGGTACCCTTGTCGGCCGATGCAAACTGCAGGAAGTTGCCCTGGAACACAATGCCCGTGATATTGTCCTTTGCGGTGAATACCAGCTTGGTACCATTGTTCCAGTCCAGCTCACCCTCACCATAGGTGTTATAGGCCACGTCGATGGTGGTATCCATGAAGGGACGACCAACGCTGGTAACCGTTACACCCTCAGTCTCAATGTTCAGGGGAATGGCCACGGCAGTACCCTTGGCAAAGATCTTCTCCTGCCACTTCTCACCGTCGGTCCCGGTGCCCGTACCGGGAGTGGGATCGTCGGAACCGCCGATGGTCCAGGTATAGGTCATTGCAGCACAAGCATCACCAGCACCGGCGGTGAAAGTGCCGGCGGGAATGGTCAGCGTATAGGTTCCGGGAGCAGTCAGTACCTCATCGAGTACATTACCCGCACAGGCACCGGCAAAGTTGTCCATCAGGAAGATGTGGGCCACCTTTCCATTGGGACCGCTGATTTCCAGGTTGGCAGACTCGTTTGCCCACAGTACGCCGTCGGGATAGCCAAAGGAAATCTGGGAGAGGCTCTCCACAGCGCCCTCAGCGGGTGTCACACTGGCAAACCTCCAGCCTTCGCCATCGTTGCCTCCCTGTCCGGGATTCACGCTGCTTCCCTCTGAAATCCAGGTGTAGGTCTGTTCGTCAGACTCAGCTATGGTCGTCTGAAGGCCATCCATACCCTCTGTATAGAGACGCCAGCAGCCGGCGGGGAACACGATGCTGTACTCCTTGCCTGCCTGGGGCTCATAGTCAAAGTGCGCACCATAGAAGAAGGTGGGGGACATCTGGAAACCGAAGGTGCCTTCCGCTACCTTCTGGCCATCCTCATACAGGACTACGGTCTTGTCCACGCCCTCCTTGTTAAATTCGTCTGTCGACTCGGGGAAAGTAAACTTCACGTTCACGCCAGCACCGC
Source organism: Bacteroidaceae bacterium (assembly GCA_045599425.1). GTDB lineage: Bacteria > Bacteroidota > Bacteroidia > Bacteroidales > Bacteroidaceae > Physcousia. The sequence continues at coordinate 46,671 of JAZRVZ010000156.1, forward strand.
TAAGTACCTCAAACAAGGGCTCACCGAAATACTGATCCTCACCGGCACCGGGGGTATAGTTGCATACCAGGGAAACCAGTTTGCTGCCCTGGGCAATCTCGTTCGTGCCGTTGTAGTCCTGCAACTGGCCATACACGATGACATCGTCGCCGGGATGCAGGGCATCCTCCGATTCAAACTTGGCACCATCCAGACCGTAGCCACGGAAAACCTTGATGGAACCCGAAGCATCAGAGATCGTATAGGTAGCATTGCCGTAGTTAACGGAAATCTCGGTAATCTCGGAGATCTGTCCCTTGACGTACACACTGGTGGAAAGCCCCTCGCCGGCAGCAATCAGGTTGCATGCCTCACCGGGAGTGTAGGCTGTCTCGGCAGTATTGCTGATGTCCACAGGCTCGGCAATCTTGCCATAGCTGACCTTGATCTTCTGCCAACGCGTAGTGGCACTGATGTTCAGGGTTGCTGACCTCACGGGACTTGTGAATACCGCAGAAGACTCTGCACCGTTAGCAGTAAACTCGGTATTGGCAATACCCAGATAGCTTGCTCCGGTAGCAATGACTGTAATCTGACTGATCTCTTTGCCGGCAGCAGCAGTAATGGTAACCGTACTGCCCTTGTAGCAACGGACCTGAGGACCTGTCCAGAAACGGGCAGGAGTACCGGCAGAGCCCTGATCAAAGGAGATGGAGGTTGCCCCATCGTCAGCCAACAAGGCTTCATTGATGTTACCCACCTCCGCTGTTGCACCGGAACCGCTACCCAAGGCATAGCCCCAGGGATTGGCCGCGAAGTCGAAGGTTGCAACGTCCTGTGCAAGAGATGCAACAGAGACGAATGCAAGCAACATCATGAATGAAAAACGTAGAAGTTTGTTCATTGAATTAATATTAAATAGGTAAGTAATAATGATAGGTTATCCTTAGAAACATGCAAAATTAGCACATTCCTTTGACACGGCCAAACTTTAACCTCATTTTCGTTTCCAATTTGCTCAAAACACTTTTGGCAAAAGTGCCTTCACGCCTTCACAGCTTCACAATCATCAC
>JAZRVZ010000157.1:0-10484 GCA_045599425.1 Bacteroidaceae bacterium
CACCGGCAAACTAATCATCGATGACGTCCATGTATGGGACCGTCAGAACAAGCCCATGCTGACCATTGCCCGTACTGGAGCAAGGATGTCCGTCCTCCCATTCCTGCGCAATGGCGACATCCACATCAACAACGCGCTCCTGTTCGGAGCACACGCCACGCTTTATCAGGAACATCCCGACAGTCTCACGAATTTCCAGTACGTCATAGATGCCTTCAGCAGTGGCGATGACGAGAAGAAGCCCCTACCCCACATTTCCATAGGAAGCGTACATGTCCGGCACACTTCCCTCCGGTTCGATCAGCAATGGAAACCGGAAACACCAGACCGTTTCAATCCGGGACACCTTCATGTCACGGAACTGGGACTGAATGCCCAGCTGCATGTCCTGACCGACGATTCTCTTTCCCTCAGTCTGCGCCGACTGGATTTCAAGGAGAAAAGCGGTCTTTGCCTGACGAATGTCAATGCAGAGATAAGCAAGAACGGGAATATGCTCCAACTCACCGACCTGGAACTGGCCCTGCCAAACACCCAGGTCAGCAGCCCACTCATCCAGGCAGACCTGCAAGGCAGGAAGATACAGGGAAACCTAAGTGGAAGCATCACCCCGTCTGATGCATCAGCATTCCTGTCTTCCCTGAAAGAGTGGCAGACTCCGGTCGAGGCAAGCCTGTCATTCATGGCCGACACATTGCAATACGAAATACACGACCTACAGCTAAACAGTGCCGACAAGTCATTGACGGCAGACATCCCTCATGCACGACTCAACAGTCTGAAGGACAAGATACCGGGAATAGACGCCAAAGTCAGGACGCTGACCATCAATCCCAATATCAGACAGCATCTGCAGCCCTTGATACCACAACTGCCCGAAGAAGCCGGCAAACTGATTGACCTGTTAGGCGAAACCAGCCTTAGCGGAAATTTCACATACTTCAGGGAACAAGGCCAGGTAGACACGGAGATCATCACACAGCAGGGAAAACTGGAGATGGAAGGAAAACTGAATGGCAGTCACCTTACGGCCAGCCTTTCCACCGACGGCCTGCAAATTGGCAGGATTCTTGAGACCTTCAACCGTATCAACCAGCTTCAGGATTCCATGCCTCTTATCGGCAAGGTAGCCTTGTCGGCAGAAACCAACATCCTGCTGCCGGACACAATCACACAAATTCCCCGGGGAACCCTGAAGGCCCGCATCAGGGAAGCCTTTATAAACAACTACAACTACCACAACATCGACCTTTCGGCAGCCAACCAGGATGGCTACTTTGACCTCAAGATAGATGCACGTGATCCTGCCCTGACCCTCAGGTTCGATGGCAAGGCCGGCCTTTCCGGAACCATGAAAAGCCTGCAGGGCGTGCTTGAAGTACAGCACCTCAGGATGCAAGACCTGCATCTAGCCAGGACTGACATTCAGGACATTCGCCTCAGGATGGGCGTAGACCTGGAAGGCGAGCACCTGGACAATCTTACCGGACACATATCCGTTCCCCACATCATCCTGACCGACGAGGAAGGATCCGTTACCCTGACCCACCTGCAGATAGAAAGTCAGGCTGAAGGCAACGAGCGTCACATCACATTTGAAAGTCCCTATGCCAGGCTACAGGCTGACGGTGAATTCCAGCCTACGGACCTCGTCAGCTATTGCCAGCAGACCATACACCAATGGATTCCCGGAATCGTCAAGGCGCCCACTGTCGCCGTGGATCATTGCCAGGGGAAGTTCAGCCTGACCCTGACAGACCCCTCTCCCCTGGAAAGACTTGCCGGCATCCCACTTCACCTGGACAAAGGTCCATTGCAAGTGCAGGCCCAAGTCAACACAACGGACAAACTACTGGAAATCAAGGCAAACGCCGAACAAATAGGATACGGCAACGAGGATCTGCTCAATCTAAGCTACTCCACCCACAGCCAGAACGGCATTATGGGAACGGAACTGTCTGCCCGCAGGATCATGAAGGACGTCCCCGTCGACATCCACATACATGCCGGCGCACGCGACCAGCTCCTGACTACCCGCATCGAATGGGACAATCACCAGCAACCCGCCTACAATGGTGCCATTGCCCTGGAAGGAACACTCAACAGGCAGTCCGACAAGATCAGCGTGGACGGCGAGATCATGCCCACAACCATACAGATCAACGACACCACCTGGAACATACAGCGGTCACCCATCACCTTCCATGACGGGCGGCTGGGTGTCAAGGACTTCAGGATGACCATGGAGGACGGAAACAGATGGCTCTCCATTCACGGCCAGGCCTCCAGGAGTGAGCAGGATACCCTGCACGTCGACCTGCGCGGCATCGAACTGGCCTACGTATTCCAGCTCGTCAAGGTCAAGCCTCTCACCCTGGCCGGCAAAGTCAGCGGAAAGCTCTACGGCACCCAGCTTTTTGCCCGGCCCGAGGCTCACGGACATGTCACCGTTCCCCACATCCTTTTCAACAATGCCGACATGGGAACCTGTGATGCCGAGTTGGCATGGGGCGTATCGCCCGGCACGCTTGACATAAAAGCCAGGATGGATGACCCGGACAACAACGCATGGATTGATGCCAAAGGCTACCTGCACCTGGTGAAGGACCCCATCCAGTCGCTTGACCTGGATTTCACCTGCCAGCGTGCAAATGCCTTCTTCCTGAACCACTACGTAAGTGGAATCATGGAAGACATCCAGGGACGGGCCACAGGCCATGTCCGCGTATTCGGCCCCTTCAAGGGCGTTGACCTTGAGGGTGATGCCGTGGTTGAGGAAGCTGCACTGACCATACCCGCACTCAACGTACGCTACCACGTCCAAAACGAACGCGTGCGTCTGCACCCAGGTGGACTGATACTAAAGGATATACACGGGTATGACCCCATGGGCGATCCCGGAACCCCCGACCACTACGGCATCATCAACGGAGAGATTACCTACGAGCACTTCCAGAACATGAAGTACAACTTCAACGTGACGGGTGAGAACATCCTGGCATACAACTTCCCCGAATACGGTGACCTGCCGTTCTGTGGTGTGGTCTACGGCTCCGGCGACGTCACCCTAAGCGGTCGGCCCGGCGTAACCACTATCGACATCAACGCCCGCCCCACGCCCGGCACATTGCTGCAATACAAGGTAGCCACGCCCGAGACCCTGACCCAGAGCAAGTTCATCACCTTCATTGACCGCAACGAGGGACTGGCCAACCCCGATGGCACCAACGAAGAGGATGAGGAAGAGAAGCCGGAAGGCGACATGCACATCAACTTCAACCTGGACATCACTCCGGACGCCGAGATGCGCCTGCTGATGGATCCAACCACAGGCGACAACATTTCCCTCTTCGGAAGTTCCAGACTGAAGGCAACCTATTATAATAAGGGAAGCTTCCGCATGTACGGAACCTATCATGTTGACCATGGAACCTATCGCATGTCCATCCAGGATGTCATTCGCAAGGACTTCCAGTTCCGCAAGGGCGGCACCATCGTGTTCGGAGGCTCACCCTTCCAGGCCGACCTGGGCCTGCAGGCCATCTACACCGTACCCTCAGTGTCGCTCAACGACCTCTCCGCACGCGGAACCTTCTCCAATAACAATGTACGCGTCAACTGCATCATGAACCTTGGCGGCAAGGCCGGAGCTCCCAGGGTAACCTTTGACTTTGACATTCCCAACGTCAACGAGGACGAGCTGCGCATGGTCCGCTCCCTCATCTCCACCGAGGAGGAGAGAAACCTGCAGGTCATCTACCTGCTTGGCATTGGCCGCTTCTACACCTACGACTACACCGGCACCCAGACCCAGAGTTCAACAGCCATGAACTCCCTGCTGTCCAGCACCTTGTCCGGACAGCTGAACCAGGTATTCACCAGTCTGATGGGTGGCAACCAGAACTGGAACATCGGGGCCAACCTCTCCACCGGCGACACGGGCTGGAGCGACATGGACGTTGAGGGCATGCTCTCCGGCCGACTACTGAACAACCGGCTGCTCATCAACGGCAACTTCGGCTATCGCGACAATCCCGTGGCAGCCAGCAACTTCATCGGCGACTTTGACCTGCAGTGGATACTCAACAAGCAGGGCAACCTGATCCTCAAGGCCTACAGCGAGACCAACGACCGCTACTTCACCAAGTCTGCCCTCACCACGCAGGGTGTAGGCATCCTGCTGAAGAAGGATTTCATACGATGGTCAGACCTCTTCAGAAAGAAGAAATAAGATGAGCCGGACAATTTCCAGCGCCGCCAAAACCGGCGTCGGTACGGAGACGTAGTCATATCATTTCGGGAAGACAATCTTCCTGTCCCTCTCCAAAGCCTCACGCGTCCATTCCTCAGGCACGAACTTCCAGCTATCCAGCAACTTGGGTGTCACACTGCCCTGCTTCCGGATCAGTTCCATGAACAGGTAGCGCAGGTCCTTGTCCGTACTGCTGACCAACCTGCCTCGCAATTCCTCATGCGGAATGCCTGCGCCACGGGTCAGCAATTCCCCTCCGCCATTGCCACGATAACTGTTGATGGCCACCAGGTAGACCTTCTTCAGGTCAAAAGGCGTGCCGTCGGCCATTTCCGTGATACGGATGCGATTGCCTTCGGGCTTCGTAACGTCCACCGTATAGTGAATACCAGCGGCCGACTCCATGTTGTATGCCAGGTTCTTAAGCCCCAGGCGCGTGTTGTTGTCCAGGATGTAATCCAGCAGCAGGCAATGATCTCCGGCGGACTGCATCTGATTGCTCCATAATCCGTAGGACATCTCCAGGAAGTCCTTGACCTCCTGACCGGTCAGGTGCATGGTATAGAGGAAATTCTCATATTTATACAAGGAGAACATATCACTGACCCGGAGCATCCCCTTCTGTATGTGCGAGTCGAAACTGACAGGAGCCGCAAAGGAGATCTGGGCACCGGTCAACTGCAACTGCATCTGGTGAATGAAATCGATGAACAGGGATGACCCGAAGAAAGCATCACGCTCATGCAAGTCCTCCGTCAGTTCACCGATGGGCTGAGACAGCCACGTCTCCAGTTTCTTGCGCTCTTGGTTGAAACCCAGTTCAAACAGCGTTGCCTCGTTGCTGTCAGCGTAGGTCATCCTCGGCAAACGAGCCACCAGTTGCCTGTCCACCACCTTGCCATTCCTCAGCCTGAAAGTCAGATCCACCTCCACACAGTTTGCCGCAAGACTGGCTGGCCCCGCACAAAGCACCTTGCTACCGTCGGCCGACATCACCTCATTGACAGCCGCACGATGATCATGTCCATAGAGTATCAGGTCAAAGCCAGGCACCTCACGTGCAACCTGCAAGGTGGCATTCTCCCGGTAACCGGTTGTCACGATACCGTTTTCGTAGCCACTGTGGAACAATCCCACTATCATATCCGGATGCTCCGTCTCCCTTATCACCTTCATCCAATGCCGGGCACTCGCCACCATCTCCTCAAACCGCAACCCTTCCCACAACTGTTCAGGTAGCCAGTTCGGTATGGCCGGAGTCACCAGTCCCAGTATGGCAATTCTCACCCCGTGTCGCTCAACCATGACGTAGGGAGTCAGATAGGGTTTCCCCGTCCTTGCATCCACCACATTGGCACCCAGCAGGGGAAAGTCCAGCTGTCCCCGCCAGCGATCATACACCGCATGTCCCGTCTCCACATCATGGTTGCCCATTGCACCGCAGAGATACCCCATTCCGTTCATCATCCTGGCCACAAGATGCGTTGACATGGTATCAACATAGTTGCTGTAATAGGCCGTAGGCTGACCCTGCAGGCAATCACCGCCATCCGTCAGGACCATCTCCTGCCCCCACTTCTTCCGCAGCCGCTCAACATACGCATACACGCTGGATAATCCGCCCTGCGTAGGCTTGTGCGTCAGGAAATCATAGGCGAACAACGCACCGTGGACATCACTGGTGTGAATCCACTTCAAACGTACGGTTTCCTGACGGGCTGAGACACTGGGCTGAGACATAAGGCAAAATAGGCAAGTGATAATAAGCGAATTAAGTTTCACAGGACATTTTTTTCGGGTTAACGATGCAAAGTTACGAAAATATTCCGTACTTTTGCATCATAATAAGCGGAAATAAGTACACCGCCACACCTATTCCCAAACAGAAATAACATGTCCATCGCTTCAACCATCCACCAGATAAATTCCGAGCTTCCACAGGGCACGCGCCTTGTGGCCGTGTCCAAGTACCATCCCAAGGAAGCCATCCAGGAAGCCTACGACGCCGGCCAGCGCATCTTTGGCGAGAGCCACGTCCAGGAACTCCAGGACAAGCACGCCAACCTGCCACAGGACATCGAGTGGCACTTCATCGGACATCTCCAGACCAACAAGGTCAAGTACCTTGCACCATACGTCAGCCTCATCCATGCCGTGGACAGTCTTCGTCTCATGCAGGAGATCGAGAAGCAGGCCGCCAAGTGCCAGCGTACCATCCGCATCCTTCTCCAGTTGCACGTGGCCCGGGAGGAAACCAAGTTCGGCATGACCTGCGAGGAATGCGACGCCTTCCTTGCCGAAGGACTTTGGCGTGAGATGAAGCACATCCGGATTGCAGGCATCATGTGCATGGCCAGCAACGTGGACGACGAGGAGCAGATTGCCCGGGAATTCGGGACGGCCCACCAATTTTTCCTGCATGCACGCGATCGCTACTTCAGCGACAGCCCCGCCTTCTGCGAGTGTTCCATGGGCATGAGCGACGACTACCCCATTGCCATCCAGCACGGCAGTACCCTGGTCAGGGTGGGCAGCAAGATCTTCGGCAACCGCGTCTATGCCACAAACCCATCATAGATACGAGTTACCACTTTATGTCGATGTGTGCAGGGAAGAGACGCAGCGGATCACCGAAGAGCCGGCAACTGGCCCGCAGGTCGTCCTCGCAGGGCGATAGTTTATAGCGACCGGTCTTGCGCCCGTTCAGTATTACCGTGACCTGACGGTCAAGGTCAGCCAGCTGCTCACTCAGCCAGATACGGACGTGGCCATGAGGCCGGGTCTCATAGCTTCGCGTATTATCCAGTTCTATGCCCCAGTTCGGGTCACGTTCCGTAATGACATATTTCACCTGCCGAACATCAAGGCGGATGACATTGTCCTCCACCCTGAACTCATAGTCATAGCGTACGGTATCATTTGTCAGCACCTGTAGGTTGTAGAAGGCATTGCGACGAAATCCGTCCATCTCATAGTTCTCCCAGCGGAAATGCCGGGGCTGGGCTTCACGGCTGTACCGACTCATCCACGGCGTTGAGACACCATAGGTAATGCCGTGTCCCCTTCCTTCCTCCAGTTCCACACGATGCGGGAACCTGCCGGGATAGACCTGGGCCAGACTGTCAAGTCTCTCCCTGGTCCTGAGGGTGAGTTGGTTACGGTAGAACATAGCATCCTGTTCGCCGGTCACAAGGCTGAATGGCAGATTCATCAGATTCTCGGCCGGGGCATTGCGCAGCGGCTCGCCACCGGCCATCGGAGCTGCCGCTGCCAGATAGTCAGCATAGAACGAGGCCAGTCGCTGGGAACCATAACCGCCTTCCGATATGCCAAACAGATAGATACGAGCCGGATTGATGTCCGGATGTACCAGAAGCTGGCGGAAGAGCCTGTCCCAGGCCCATTGCTTCGCCTGCTGCCACCAGCGATAGTACTTGCCCTCGTTGGGTATCTGGGGGATGACATAGGCCGACGGGCTATCCTCGAACCCCTGTGCCAGGCGCAGTCCGTTGGCCCACTCAATGTCCTTGGGCCCGGATCCATGCTGATAGATGAACAATGGGTATCCATCAGCCGGCCTTCCCCCCTTCGTACCGCTGTAGAAAGGCATTTCGGCCTTACTCTCCAGACTGTCGGGCAAAACCCATCGGGTCAGCGAAGGCTCCGCCAGGTCTGTAAAGGCAAGCTTACCCAGTCCATCGCGTTCGTCAAGCTGAGCCTGTTCCTTCCTCCATTCCATCCATACCCTTTTCCTGGCCTCCTCAACATTACTTGCTTTCAGGACCTTCTTCTTGTCCCTGGCATGAAGGTTGCCTGCCGTAAGGGTGCAGAGGCAAGCACCAAAAATCACCATACCAATCCGTCTGCCAATATTCTTCATAACTAATTGTACCTGTCTCTGTGAATCTTCAATTGTCAAATATCCCCTGCTTCTATGGTAATCAGGTCATCATGCGTGATGCGAGGTTGTGATGACAATCTGACGGCCTGATTCTCAAGTGTTTTTTCAAAGACATTCCGGACATAGCGCGCATTGCCAAAGTTCTTTGTCTTTCCCTGCACGGCAGCATTCAGCCTACCCTTCAGTTTCTCTTCGCCAGCGGAAGTCAGAACAAAATCATTCTTTGAGAGTAAAAGCCTGAATATCTGCAACAGATCATCAGCATCATAGTCGGGAAAGTTGATGTAGCGGTTGAAGCGCGACTGCAGGCCAGGATTGGAATCAATGAAGTGCTGCATCTCATCATTGTAACCCGCCAGGACTACCACCAGCCGGTCACGGTTGTCTTCCATGCGTTTCAGCAGGGTGGCAATGGCTTCACTGCCATAATCCTCTTTACCGCCCTGGGCAAGCGAATAGGCTTCGTCTATGAACAGCACACCGTCCAGGGCCGAATCAATCACCCTGTTTGTCTTAACAGCCGTCTGACCTACGTATTCGGCTATCAAACCGGATCGGTCAGTCTCTATCAGCTGACCTTTTTTCACTACACCCAGATCCTTGTAAATCTGGGCCAGGATACGCGCTACGGTTGTCTTGCCCGTACCCGGATTACCAGTAAACACAAAATGTCGGGATACGGGTATCACAGCCAGTCCCTGCTCTTTTCTTATATTCTGGATTTGTATGAAACTGCGCAATCTCGCTATCTCCTCCTTCACCTCAGTCAGACCAATGAGGGTTTCCAGCTCCTTCATGGCAGCATCAGCAGTTTCACTTCCGGCCTCTGTCACATTGGGTTCATCATTCTGCTCCACTATCGGCTCGTCTTCATTCTTCACCATTATCTTAGCCAACCAGTCAGCCTCTCTCTCAGTGATTACCCCGTCCATCTTTGCCACCAAGGAGGCAAAGCGGTAGATAAGAACCAGATAACGAGTCATCCATTCCTTGTTTTCCACACAAGAAAGCAAGGCAGACATCCAGAAATCAAACCCGTCAGGCATAGTATCCAACACCACTTGGTCACACGCATCCTGGTAGGCTTTCGTTACCGTGCTCATCGTGTCCAACATCTTCTTCCAGCCACCAAGTGACTCGGTTTTCTCTTCAATATTTGATGTGAACGTCGAAACAAATATCATACCCAGGTCCTCCAACTTTCCCCGTCCAAAAGTGTGCCCCAGGCTTTTATATACAATCGAGATATCTGCACCCAGCATAAACTTCACCAGCATGTCCATGGGAGTATCGTCATCTTCCACCTGATGCAACGTCCTGTCCATAACCTCACGAACTTCCCTCGTATGATATAGCGTATCCATATACCGTACAAGTTCGCGCGAAGTGTCTTCCAGTTCCTTGATGATATCCTCCTTATAGGTATCTTCCTTAGAAAGCTCAAAGAAATCTTTATGTTCGGCAGGAGGCATTATCGATTTGGATGGTACGTTTTCCGTATCCTCTTTCTTTACATCATCAATCATTAAACCTGCGATTTTGTAGTTACCGTGATCCTCACACACTAGACATTGCCGGGGTGGATTCATATATTGCCAGAAATCATGAGCAACCTCCTTCTTGACATAGGCCACCAATCTGCCGTTCTGATAGACTCCTACGGCCAGTGGATCATACTCATTATTTACATCTTGTCTAAGTTCAAGCTTGGTGCCTACTACAATCCTGTCTATCTGCTCCTGCGAGCAATGATACTGGAAGCCAACCAGCGGAAGGTGGTAAATATTCTCTTCCACTTCTTCATGGGGCTCAGCTAAAGCCTTTAATTTAACAAGGTAATCCTCGCGCATGTTCCTTTCTTCATCCTCTGCTTCTAGCCTTTCCACATTGTCATCAATCCATTCAATGACATCCTCGAGGTGAGTTATCACATCCTCCACGTCCCCGGTGGGAAGATCCACATCCTCATTATCCTCCGTATCGCTAATCAGATCATCAAAATCAATATAATCTATGGCATTCTGCGAATTCCTGAGAATCTCCTTCAGTTCCTGGAACCTGTCGTTATGTTTTTCGAGAATGATGTCAGTCATGTACTCGGCCATAGCCTGGTGCACTTTTTCAGCCAGATCCCTCGCATTCTCCAGCATCTCTATATTCTCATACTTATCGTTGAATTCGGCCATGTCGAATTCCGCCACCATGTCCTCCAATTCGTCAATCAGCTCCTGTACGCTATTCTTTATCTTCTGTAAGTCCATGAGCAATATACTTATTTCCTGCAAATATACGCATTAACTCTTAATGATTGAAACAAATGCGAAAATATTA
>JAZRVZ010000158.1:0-8155 GCA_045599425.1 Bacteroidaceae bacterium
TTTAAAATAATGATTTTTGTTATATTTTAATATGATTTTGAGGTCGTCAAGACCGTCCTGAAATGTAAGCATCACACTAAATCCACAAGTGCCAATTAAATGGTTCCGGTGGAAATCGTGTGAAAGTGTATCCTCGTTCGGTCGCTTCGCTTAAAATCATTCTAAAATAAACCGAAAATAATATTTTAAAATAATGATTTTTGATATATTTTAATATGACATTCTTGCCCCGCTACGCTCTGCAAGCATCCCTACGGGCTGAGCGGAGGGCGTCAAGACCGTCCTGAAATGTAAGCATCACACTAAATCCACAAGTGCCAATTTTTCTTTTTAACGCGAATTACCGAATTGTCCGTGCGCTCAGCGTGTCCAAAGGACAGATGCTTCGCAGCGAAGCCTGCAGAAGAATTTTTCCGTAAATTTCCATTATGTAGTTTCCAATTGTACAGCTTGAAGTTGTTTACTTAATTTGCCTCTAAATCGATTAAGGGGTGTTCTATAAATTAGTTTTTGAACGCAGAGACGCACTTTTGAACGTCTTCAAAAGTGCGTCTCTGCGTTCAATTAATAGATATTACCTTAAAACTTTGCGTCTTTGCGTCTTTGCGTTCAGAATACAATTTAACTGTCAGTCCGCGTAGCTGACGGCCCTTAACCTATCGTATGGCAGGAACTGCCGTCAAAGCAGTGCGTGCAGATCTTGCACTTGGGCAAGCCGATGGCCTGAACGATAGTCTCCAGCTTGGAGAACTGCAGGCTGTCCAGTTTCAGGCGTCGGGCAATCTCGGCCACCATACGCTTGTATTCGGGTGAATCGGTGGTGGCGTAGGCCTTCAGGCGCTCCTCGGGTATCTGGATGTTCTCGGTCTTGTTGGCATCAGCCAGCATGGTGGCTTCGTCCTTGCCGGTCTCGAAATCCATGATGACACGACGGGCAATCAGTTCCAGTTCACTCTTCGATGCCGAGAAGTTCACGAAGGGACAGGCGTAGATCAGGGGAGGACAGGCGATGCGCATGTGTACCTCCTTGGCACCCAGCTCCTTCAGGATGGCCGTGTTCTCGCGCAGCTGCGTACCGCGCACAATGCTGTCATCGCAGAACAGGCAGCGCTTGCCCTCCAGCATTTCCTTGTTGGGAATAAGCTTCATCTTGGCCACCAGGTTACGCATATCCTGGTTGGCGGGCATGAAACTGCGGGGCCAGGTGGGCGTGTACTTGGAGATGCAACGCTGGTAGGGTACGTGATGACCTGCGGCATAGCCGGTGGCCATGCCCAGTCCGCTGTCGGGGATGCCGCCGGGAACGTCTACCTCGGTGGGGTCCTCCTCACCCATGACGCGACCGGTCTCATAGCGCATGGCTTCAACGTTGCGTCCTTCGTAGCATGAGGTGGGGAAACCGTAGTAGATCCAGAGGAAGGAGCAGATCTGCATCTCCTCGTTGGCGGGACGCAGAACTTCCATGCCGGACTTGCGCAGGCGTACAATCTCACCGGGGCCCACGTAGTACTTCGTCTCGTAGCCCAGGTTGGGGAAGGCTGTGCTCTCGCTCGTGGCTGCCCATGCCTCCATGTCATCCTCGTCCCTGGCCTCGTCCTTGGCGTTGCCGGTACGCTGTCCGATGACGATGGGCGTGCGGCCCCACTTGTCGCGGGCACAGATGATGCCGTCCTCCGTCAGCAGCAGCAGCGAGCAGCTGCCCTTGACACGGTTGAAGACATTCTCGATGCCCTCCACGAAGTCCTTACCTTTTATAATAAGAAGCCCCACCAGCTCGGTAGGGTTTATCTTGCCGCTCGAGAACTCACTGAGGTGCATGTTCTCGGAGAGCAGTTCCTGTGCAATCTCTTCCTGGTTGTTGATCTTTGCCACGGTCACCAGTGCGAAGCGCCCCAGGTGCGAGTTCATGAGCAGGGGCTGGGCGTCCGTGTCGCTGATGATGCCGATGCCGCTCTCGCCGGTGAACTTCTCCAGCTCAGACTCAAATCGTGTGCGGAAGTAAGTGTTCTCGAGGTTATGGATGGAACGGTAGAAACCGCCGTTCACACTGTTGTAGGTGGCCATACCACCGCGACGCGTACCCAGGTGTGACTGATAGTCCGTTCCGTAGAACAGATCCGTGATACAACGCTTGCCTTGAATGGTACCGAAGAATCCTCCCATATTTGCAATCTTTTTATGAAGTTAATACCTATTTTCAGCTACAAAGATACAAACTTTCCCTCAAATACATGTCAACAAGTGGCAAAAAGTGAGTCAATTTGAATTATTAATGATGTATATTAAGCCGATTATGACGCTGTAAGTGAAAAAATGCGTATCTTTGTATCTAAAGTTGCACCCAAGAACCCATTTTAGCCATGAAACACATCCTTCTGATGTCATTCCTCGCGTTATCCACGCCGTCTCTGACCGCCAGTGCCGAAGAGCTGCCCGCCTTCCCCGGTGCCCAGGGGTGGGGCAGGTTTGCCGTGGGCGGACGCTATGGCAGCGTGTACCATGTCACCAATCTCAACGATTCCGGCACGGGATCCCTGCGCGATGCCGTCTCACGCCCCAACCGCATCGTGGTGTTTGACGTGGCCGGAGTCATCCGCATCAACTCGCGCATCACCTTTGCCTCCAACCTCTATGTGGCCGGACAGACGGCTCCCGGCGAGGGTGTCACGGTCTATGGCGACGGCGTTTCCTTCTCGGGTGCCAGCAATCTGATTTGCAGATACCTGCGTGTGCGAATGGGACATGGCGGCAGCAGCGGCAAGGACTGTGCAGGCGTGGCCAACGGCACCAATATGATCTTTGACCACTGCAGCTTTGCCTGGGGCCTGGACGAGACCTTCAGCATCAACAGCGACGGAAAGGGCGCCCTGGGCGACATCACCCTCCAGAACAGCGTCATCGGCCAGGGACTGATGACCCACTCGGCCGGCGGACTGATCCAGGCCGACCGCATCACGCTCTACCGCAACCTCTATTGCGACAATTCCACGCGCAACAACAAGGTCAAGGGTGTCAACCAGTACGCCAACAACGTGGTGTACAACTGGAGCAATGCCGCCTACATCATGGGAGGCGACAGCGAGGGCCAGTCCTACTGCAACATCCAGGGCAACCTCTTCATCAACGGCCCGTCCGGTGGCGGTGCAGCCTTCACGGGCGGCAACGGAAACTTTCACTTCTATGCCGAGGACAACTGGCAGGATGCCGACAAGGATGGCTCCTTCGCTCCGAAGGCCGTCACGGACTATTCGGCATCCGACCGTCAGTCTTCCCCCTACAACTATCCTGCACTGCCGCTGACCAGCGGACGGGACCTGCTGACCGAACTGCTGCCCACGGTCGGTGCGTCGCTGCCATACCGTGACATGACCGACTGCTACATGATTGATGAGGTCATGTCATACGGGCGGAAAGGCGAACTGATTGCCAACGAGGGTACCTTGCCTTACGGCATACCCGGCAATTGGCAGGTATTCAAGGGATCGTCGCGACAGGACAGTGACCGCGACGGTATGCCCGACTGGTGGGAACAGTCCCATGGAACGGATCCTACCAAGGACGATGCCATGACCCTCGCATCCAACGGCTATGCGAATATCGAGAACTACATCAACAGTCTGACGCAGAATGATTCCGAACCCTTCCTGCGCCAGCCCATGAACCCCGGTCTGTCATCCAGCACCACGACCACCCTGACCCTCTCCTGGGCGGATTATACCACAGGTGAGGAGGGCTTCATTGTCGAGATGCAGCAGTTGGATGGCAGTTGGACGGAAGTCGCCCGCACCAGGCCCGACGCCTCCTCGGCCAAACTCACCGCGCTAACGCCCGGAACGTCCTATTCGCTGCGCATCAAGGCCTTTGGCAGCCATGATGGAAAACCCATGGAATCCGCTTATTCCGAGGTGATCAGCGTCAAGACGCGTCCCGAGACGGTGGGCATTCTGGACATCGACAGTTTCATGCCTGACTATACCTGGACACCCGCCATCACCACCTGGACCGACGGCACCGAGGGCTGGCTGGAAGCCAAGGCATGGCAGGAAGGCACGGCCGGCAGCGTACTCTTCAACATGGAGCAGGATGCCACGGTCACCCTTCCCGCGACGGTCAGTCCCACGACCGTTGTCGTTACGGGCGATGCCGATCTCGTCCTGGACGGAGATGGTGCCATCAGCGGAGCAGGCACCTCGCTGAACAAGGCCGGTCAGGGCACGCTGACCCTCAGGACCACCAATGACTATCAGGGAGCCACGGTTCTGCATGAAGGTACGATAGCCTTCTCCACGCTGAAGAACGGAGGCATCCCGTCAGGCATCGGAGCCTCTCAGGAGTTTGCCCAGAACTGGGTCATGGACGGTGGAACCTATCGCTATACGGGCACATCCACCGCCACCAACCGCTCTGCCCAGCTACTCAGTCCCACTACCTTCGAGATTGCGGGCAAATCATCCGTGGTACAGATGAACGGCAGCATCGAGGGAAGTTCGGATTTCATCCTTGATGGTTCAGGAAAGCTTCAAGTTTCCCATGCCAACTTCTTCAAATACAACGGTTCAACCATACTTAAAGGTGGCGAACTCAACCTTTCGGCCATAGAGGCAAGCAAGAATGGGATAGGGCAGAGTCAGCGGCTTATACTGGCCGGTGGCAAACTGTCCACCAAGGGTGAGAACGAGGCCTACGAAACCTACGCCTTTCCCATCCAGGTACAGGACGGTACCACGTCCATCCTTGCACCGCATCGCAACTGCTACCTGTCCGGTAACCTGACCGGTGGCGGTACGCTACAGATTGACATCCCTTACGTGCGCGAGTATATAAAAGGTAACTGGACGGCATTCAAGGGTCGGATTATTGCCAATGCCCTCAGTGCCGGCAACCTCTTCCTGGCCGAAAAAAGCTTCAACCTGCCGTCGGCCGTGGTGGTGTTGCGTGGCGGAGCCCGTGCCTGCAACTGGGACACGAACGGCAATGCAACGCTTGGCGGACTCTCGGGCGATGCGACCTCGCAGCTTTGCGGATCATCCAAGCAGCAGAACGGTTTCAGTTGTACCTGGCACATCGGTTCGGCCAACACCGACGAGGTCTTTGCCGGCACCATCAACAACTATTCCTGCTCGGGATCGGGCCATCAGGGAACGGTCAGCATCGAGAAGACCGGCCAGGGCTACTGGCGACTGACCGGCAACAACGACTACAACGGCACAACCACCGTATCGGCCGGAAGGCTGATAGTCAACGGCAGTCATACCGGCAACGGCGCCGTAAGCGTTTCCAGCGGTGCCATCCTCAGCGGACAGGGCAGCCTGGTGGCCGATGTCACCGTGCGACGTGGCGGCATACTGCAGCCCGGCGATTCGCTCATCAATTCCAAGAAACTCTCGCTGCAGGGCGCGACAACCCTGCAATCCGGTGCCATCCTGCGCATCGTCTGCCGTACCAACAGCACCCTGACCAGCATCATTACCAATCAGTTGGATGGCAAGAAGGTATCCCTGGGTACGGGTGCCACGCTGGAACTCGACCTGGAACAGGCCACCCAGGGCCTGCCGTCCGACAAGTCCCTGCGTGTCTTCAGCACAACCACCCAGGTAACCGGCAAGTTTGCCAGAATTCAGCCGGAGCGTCCCTCGGACACCCAGGTATGGGATGACTCCGAACTCTACACGAAAGGTGTACTGTACGTACGGGAAGATCCCACGGCCATTCGTCCCACGGCATCGACAGGTACAGGCCAAGGCATCGTATATGACCTCAGCGGCATACGCCGGAACACCGCCCGGCCAGGTATCAGCATCCTGAAAGACAGCGACGGACACCACAGGAAGATAATAAGTATCCAATGACAGTTATGTTTAATAGCAACGCAATTCCCTTAGAGACATTAAGGTCCTTAAAGTCCTTAATCCCTAAAGACCTTAAAGTCCTTAAAGACTCTAAAGTCCTTAACCCCTAAAGACCTTAGAGACATTAAAGTCCCTAAAGTCCTTATCCCCCTAAAGACCTTAGAGACATTAAAGTCCTTTACCCCCTAAAGTCCTTAACCACAAACCCCTCATAACATGAAAACCTTCAACCACCACCTCGCAGCCCTGGCCTTCGCCTGCTGCTCCCTTTCTGCCACGGCGCAGAATCCTTTCCTGCCTCTTTGGGAATATGTCCCTGACGGCGAACCGTACGTATTCGAGGATCCCGACCGTCCCGGTCAGTATCGTGTGTATATCTATGGCAGCCATGACTCCAGCATCAAGGAATACTGTGGCCTGGAACAGGTTGTTTGGTCAGCCCCGGTCAATGATCTCACCAACTGGCGCTATGACGGTATCGGATTCAAGTCCGTCCATGATGCCAACGGCAAACTGCTTCATGCCGACGGTCGTGGCGACATGCTCTATGCGCCCGATGTCACCATGCGACTGGAGGCCGACGGCACCAAGACCTATTACCTCTATCCCAACAATCAGGAAGGTGGCCGACAAGGCATGGTAGCCAAGGCCAAGCGTCCCGACGGACCCTTCCAGGTCATCAACTGGAGCAAGACCAACCCTCGCGAAACCGACGGCGTACTGCGCTTCGATCCCGCTGTTTTCGTGGACGATGACGGCAGGGTTTACGGCTACTGGGGATTCGAACAGTCCTTCGGTGCCGAACTGGATCCTAACACCATGGCAACCGTTAAGCCCGGCACGCAGATTATAACGGACATGATTCCTCACTACAAGCAGGATGAGACCTTCCGCTTCTTCGAAGCCAGTTCGATGCGTAAGATTGAGGACAAGTACGTCTTCATCTACAGTCGCTGGACACGAGAGGGCGAGAACGACCTGCCCACCACCAACTACACCCTGGCATACGCTTATAGTGACAATCCCCTGGGCCCCTTCACCTACGGCGGTACCATCATCGACGGTCGCGGTCGTGAAATCGATCCCGCCACCGGCAAGATGCGTCCCACGGCCACATCTGGAGGCAACACCCACGGCAGCATCTTCCAGGCTAACGGCCAGTGGTGGGTGGTCTACCATCGTCAGACAGGCCTTGACGAATACTCCCGCCAGGCCATGGCGGCTCCCATCTCTGTCAAGGTACAGAAGGGCAAGGGCGGCAAGGTGTTCATCAGTGAGGGCGAGTACACCAGCGAGGGCTTTGCCATCCAGGGACTCAATCCCCTCAACCGCACCGCAGCCGGCATAGCCTGCTACTATACCGGTCCCACGGTCTCTGCCAACGAGTACCCCCACTTCCTCCATTCAGGCCCCTACATGCAGCCTACCCGACTGGATCCCAAATCCCTTCAGGGCCCCTTCAACCTCAAGCAGCCCTCCACACCCGTGGTCAACTGCACCAACGGTTCCGTCCTGGGCTACAAGTACTTCAACTTCTCCCGTATGAAGGATGCCGCCCAGCTTCACATCTCGCTCATTCCACAGGGCATCAGCGGTACCATTGAGGTCATGCTCGGCAGTCCGTACGAAGCCCGTGGAGGCATCATCATCGGCACTTGCCAGCTGGGCGCCAACCAGTCCAAGGAACTTACAGATGTTGTCATACCGGTTAGCAGACTCCGCTCGAAGAAGGGTAAGCAAGGCCTTTACTTCCGCTTCAAGAGTGCAACGCCAAATGCCTCTCTCTGTGATATTTACGACTTCCAGTTCGTACAATAGTCATATTGTTAAAAGTATGTATATTGTTTGAACGCAAAGACGCAAAGACGCAAAGATTGTTTTGACATTTCTTTGTCACTTATAGATAGAGTGTGATGCTTACATTTTAGGACGGTCTTGAGGACCTCCGCTCAGCCCGTAGGGATGCTTGCAGAGCGTAGCGGGGCAAGAATGTCATAATAAAATATATCAATAATCATTATTTAAAACACTGGTGTCCAATAAAAGTTTTAAACGCAAATTACCGTCAATTATCCGCGAATTGATTCGTAAATTATTTTTATGATTATCAGTGGATTAAAAAATTCACGATAAAATTTACGGGAAATTTACGGGCATTTGCGTTTAAAAGAAAATTTGAAAAGTCCAAGAGACTACTACGCGTTATAACAACTTTGTCGCCAGTCTGTTAATCTCGACTTTACACGTTTTCCCAGGACACCAGTGATTTTAAAATATTATTTTCGGTTTATTTTAGAATGACATTC
>JAZRVZ010000159.1:0-10686 GCA_045599425.1 Bacteroidaceae bacterium
TTCACTTTGCGTCTGCCGCTGCGCTATATATATTATATTATAATTATCTAATCGTATTGTAGCTATTGAATTGATGGGCGTGCGTGCGAGAAAACCACCATTTTTAGCCGTTTTCCTCCTTCGTTTTGCCGTTCCATGCTCATTTTTGGGCTTCCTTGATGCGACACATTTACCCGTTCCATGCAGATTATCAGCGGTTTTGGATTTGAAACAAATGAAACTTCTGAAACTGAAACTTCTGAGACGCCTTTCCCGTCACATCCTCCTTTTGACTGCCTTTCGGTCTTGAATGTTTAGGAAGATCCACAAAATTGAGAAAATATGAAAAAAATATGGGAAACTTGTTGGTAGTTTCGAAAATAATACGTACCTTTGCGGTCAAAGACCGCAACCGACAAAAATATAGCCAAAATACAGTAGTCAAACAACCGGGAAATATAATTGTTACATTGAACAGAATCAGCAATATGAGAACCATAGAAGTACATACCACCAACCTTGTGTCATCAGCCACCGTCCAGCCTCAGCCCTGGCATGAGGGTCAGGTTGCCCGTTCCCTTTTCCATTCCCTCTCCCATCCTCTTTTCCGTTCCCTTTCACAGTTTTTTCTTTCTTCTTCCTTGCCTGTTTCGAGGACATGCACTATCTTTGCCAGACATCAACTAATTGTCAATCCATAAAGAAGTTTTCGCTGCTTGCCTTGCTGATGGTCACTTCGCTGACTGGCTGGGCGTATGATGTGGAGGTAGATGGTATCTACTACAATTTAGTGAAAGATGCCAAGACGGCCGAGGTGACGAGTGGCGACTCAAAGATGACGCGGAGAAGGCAGCCGGCCAGGCCTACAACATGATGGGCCAGAAGGTGAGCCGCGATGCCAAGGGCATCAGGATCATCAATGGCAGGAAGTACGTGAAGTAGGCTTGCAACGCTATCTCCAAGGACGGACAGTGCAAGTGTTATCACGTACAGTGTGACAAGGATTGATGATGAGGTGAAGGTGAACCTGCTTGCTGTTTATGACAAGAGTGAGATTGACAATGTATCGGATGCTTATATCCAAAGTTTGTTGAAGTCCTTGGGTTAGGATTTCGGCGTTTTGCAGCAAAGGCATAGGATAATATTGCTAAATTTAGGGAGCAAGCTTTTGTCATGTCAGAAAAAAGACGTAACTTTGCAGGCGATTCAGAAATGTGGATAGATTTGGGCTGCTTGCAACCACAGTAAAAAATGCTAAAACGACTTGACGATGCCCCCGGCCATCAGGTGCCGGATGCAAGGGTGCGGACAAGTCATGCATTCTGCCCCAAATTCTTTCCCCATAAACATTATTAATTATAAACAATTACTAAAGTTATGGGTTATTTATTTACTTCGGAAAGTGTGAGTGAGGGTCATCCCGACAAGGTGGCCGACCAGATCAGTGATGCCGTGCTGGACAAGTTGCTGGCCTACGACAGGGAGTCCAAGGTGGCCTGTGAGACGATGGTGACCACGGGTCAGGTGGTGCTGGCCGGTGAGATCAAGACGGATGCCTACATTGACCTGCAGCGCGTGGCACGCGAGGTGATCAACCGCATCGGCTATACCAAGGCCGAGTATCAGTTTGACGGCAACAGCTGTGGCGTGTTCAGTGCCATACACGAGCAGAGCGGTGACATCAACCGTGGCGTGGATACCCGGAACCGTGAGGAACAGGGGGCTGGCGACCAGGGTATGATGTTCGGTTATGCCACCAACGAGACGGAGAACTACATGCCTCTCTCGCTGGATCTCTCCCATCGTCTGGTGTACGAGCTGGCCCAGATACGCAAGGAGGGCAGGGAAATGACCTACCTGCGTCCCGACAGCAAGAGTCAGGTGACCATTGAATACAGCGAGGAAGGGGTGCCCCAGCGCATTGATACCATTGTGGTCAGCACGCAGCATGATGAGTTCGTGCTGCCTGAGGATGGCAGCGAGGAGGCTCAGCAGAAGGCCGACAAGGCCATGCAGGAACAGATTGCCAGGGACGTGAGGGAGATACTGATTCCACGTGTGAAGGCGAGCATCATGAACGAGCAGGTCAAGGCGCTCTTTGATGATGCAGGTATCACGTTCCATGTCAATCCCACAGGCAAGTTTGTCATTGGCGGCCCTCATGGCGATACGGGTCTGACGGGTCGCAAGATCATCGTGGATACCTATGGCGGCAAGGGTGCCCACGGCGGCGGTGCCTTCAGCGGCAAGGATCCCAGCAAGGTGGATCGCAGTGCTGCCTACGCAGCCCGTCACATTGCCAAGAACATGGTGGCTGCCGGCGTGGCCGACGAGATGCTGGTGCAGCTGAGCTATGCCATCGGCGTGGCCGAGCCCGTCAGTGTGTACGTGAATACCTACGGCCGCAGCCATGTCGGCATGACCGACGGTGAGCTGGCTCGTCTCATTCCCACCATCTTCCCCCTTACGCCCTATGCCATCGAGGAGCGTCTGAAGCTGCGCAATCCCATCTATGAGGAGACCGCTGCCTACGGACACATGGGTCGTGAGCCCAGGACGGTGATGAAGCACTTCGAGAGCCGGTACAACGGCGAGCCCGTGAAGGACATCGAGGTGGAGCTCTTCAGCTGGGAGAAGCTGGATTATGTGGATGCCATCAAGGCCAGGATAAGTAATGATTAAAAAATAACTTCCTCGTGAATCCCCAATGAAAAGTGTAGCCGTATACTGTGCGTCGAGCACGAAGATCAAACCCTGCTACTTCGAGGTGGCACGTGAGATTGGCCGAAGGCTGGCCCTGCATGGCCTGGAACTGGTGAACGGTGCCGGGAACATGGGACTGATGCAGGCCTGCAGCGACGGTTGTCTGGAGGCAGGCGGTGAGGTGACGGGCGTGATTCCGCAGTTCATGGTGGACCAGAACTGGCACCACACCGGACTGACCCGCCTCATCGTGACCCAGAGCATGCATGAGCGCAAGAAGACCATGGCTGACAGGACCGATGCGGCCATCGTGCTGCCTGGCGGCTGTGGAACCTTCGACGAGCTCTTTGAGCTGATTACCTGGAAGCAGCTGGGCTTGTACCTCAATCCCATCATCCTGGTCAATGTGGATGGATACTTCGATGCGTTGCTGGCCCTTCTGCAGAAGGCCATCGACGAGAATTTCATGCGTGTCCAGCATGGTGGCATCTGGCGTGTGGCGACTACGGCCGGGGAGGCCGTGGAGATGCTCTACAGCACGCCGCAGTGGGATACCAGCGTACGCAGGTTTGCTGCCATCTGAAGCCTTTGCAGCCTCCATGTAGTCATTACGGTCACTATAACTTTTAACTTTCAACTCCCTGAAGATGTACGGTACACCGAGAGGCTATACGCCACAGGACGATGTGTGGGTGATGGGACTGGTATTGGCATGCTTTCTCATGCTGATGCTTCTCATCGGTCACCAGCGCAAGTATATCGGAAAGGTCTCGCGCAGGTTCTTCCTGCCGACCAACCGTGAGGAGGATGCCGGACAGAAGACTACGGGCGAAAGGGCCCTGCCCTTCCTTGCCTCGCTGGTACTGGTGGGGAACACAGGTGCCATGCTCTTTGCATACGTCAGCTGGGTGTATGACCTTGAGGCCAGTCCCCTGTACATCTGGTCGGTACTGCTGCTCTGCCTCGGTGCCTTTGCCGGCTACTACCTGCTGAGGTGGCTGCTCTATGCCTTTGTCAACTGGGTGTTCTTTGACCGTCACAAGCGGCATCTGTGGACCAGTGGATTTGCCCTGCTGATGATCTACGAGTCGGTTGTCACCTTCGTCCTGATGTGTGCCGCCATGTTCCTTCATCTCCCGCTGAGAGAAACGGGACTGGCCGTGGCGATATGTTACGGATTGTTACGGATTATGGTCATTCCATGCACAAAACGTATCTTTTTCCCCGATTTTTATGGTTTATTGCATTTATTTGCGTACCTTTGCACGCTCGAAATCCTACCCCTCCTTGCCTTGTGGGAATTTGGCATGTACTGGGGCGGTTTTCTGGTAGCCAGATGACTGGAATGAGAGCCGCTTGCCACATGTGGGATGTCCCACTCCCCTGGCGAGGCAGACACAACACAAAATAAATAAACGTGCTTTTCCCGGAAAAGACCGGGCGTACCTGATTATGATTAAGAAAATCCTGGTTTCACAACCTCAACCTGCCAATCCCAAGTCTCCATACGCGGACATGGCTGAGAAGTATGGGGTGGAATTCATTTTCCGTCCCTTCATCAAGGTAGAAGGCGTTTCCGCCAAGGAGTTCCGTGCCCAGCGCATCAATGTGCTGGACTTCACGGCAGTCGTATTTACCAGCCGTCACGCCATTGACAATTACTTCAACCTGGCCAAGGAGATGCGTGTAAGCATTCCTGAGGACATGAAGTATTTCTGTATTACCGAGACCGTGGCCCTGTACATCCAGAAATACGTGCAGTACCGCAAGCGCAAGGTGTTCTTCGGCCAGACGGGCAAGATTGACGATCTGCTGCCCTCCATGGTGAAGCATAAGAATGAGAAGTACCTTGTTCCGCTGAGCGACGTGCACAGCAATGAGATAAGCGATCTGCTGGACAGCAAGAAGCTGACCCACACAGAGTGCTACATGTACCGTACCGTGAGCAACGACTTTGCTGCCGACGAGGCCTTCGACTATGACATGCTGGTCTTCTTCAGCCCCAGCGGAATCACTTCCCTGAAGAAGAACTTCCCCGACTTTGACCAGAAGGAGGTAGCCATTGCAACCTTCGGTCCCTCAACCACGAAGGCTGCCAAGGAGGCTGGCCTGAGAGTTGATCTGGAGGCTCCCACGCCCCAGTGTCCCAGCATCACCATGGCGCTGGATAACTACCTGAAGCATCTGAATGACTGAAAGGCATACCTTTTGCAAGGCAGAGCGCCTCTGCAGTCATAAGGTTATAGAGGCCCTCTTCGGTGGTGGAAACAAATCGTTCTCTGCCTATCCGATCAGGGCCGTCTTCATGCCCTTGAGTGAACCGCAGCAGATGGGGGTGCAGTTGCTTGTGTCGGTTTCCAAGCGCCATTTCAAGCATGCCGTGGACCGTAACCGCGTCAAGCGGCAGATACGCGAGGCCTATCGCCTCAACAAGCATCTGCTGCTTTCCGCCCTGCCCGATGGACAGGGACTGGCCTTAGCCTTCATCTGGCTCTCTGATGAGCATTTTGAAACGAAGGTGGTGGAGGAGAAGGTCAGGAAACTGCTTGCAAGACTGACGGAAAACATAGGCACGGAACCCCAATAGGTTTCGTGCCTTTTTCTTCCATTGTCCTTGTTGATTTTGCGTGAAGGTGTTTCTGTTTTTTTGTGCCGTTCCCCGCAAATCTGCTGACCACAAATCCCCGTCAGCCTGTTTTGCCGTACTCACGGTACGGGGTCGTACCCGCTTCCGCCCCAGGGATTGCATCTCAGGATGCGCCAGATGGCCAGGGCAAGCCCCTTGACGGGACCGTGCTTGCGCAGGGCTTCCACGGCATATTGGCTGCAGGTGGGGGTAAAGCGGCAGGTGGGGGGAGTCAGCGGAGAAATACATCGCTGATAGAAGCGGATAGGCAGGATGAGTACGTTGGCTACCCACTGACTTATATATCGGAAAATATTCATTGCTACCCCGGTTCTTTCGTGTTTTTTCTGATTGTCCCTGCTCTTTGCAGATCTTTCCGACTCCAATTCCTGATTCCCTCTTAGAGCTGGCCGGTCTCAACCTGTCGTACGACACGTTCCACCATCTTGTCATCGTCCTCTGGCCGGTACTCCTTCTTCAGGCTGGAGCGGAAGGTCCAGGCAAACATCTGGTAGAAGGCGGCCTTGGTGGGGCCGAAGAAAGCCTTTACAATCTCATAGGAGGACTGCTTGCACTCACGGTCCACCAGCTTGATGAGCAGCTTGCCCTGTGAGTAGGTCAGTTTCTTCATCTCCGGTGTGAACTGATCCTTGATGCTCTTCTCCACGGCACTGATGTGGGCCGACTTGCTCTTCTCGTCGGGCAATTGTTCCAGGATCACATAGGTCTCGCCGATGATGCTGCGGACACGCTGGGCAATCGGCAGGGTGCGCTTGACGTTCTGTACCAGTTTGTTGAACTTGGCTCGCTGCTTCTCGCTCTTGAAACGGATGGGAGGATACACGGGCAGTTCCGGCATGAGGTAGCTCCAGATGTACTCTCCTTCGTAAAGTACAGGGTTCTTGTAGCGGAAGAACTGCAACCTGACCGCACTGGTGTTCGGTGTGATGGCCGCCTCCATGTCCCGGATGACGGTCTCAACGTCATCCTCGGCCTCCTTGCTCTGGGCTGACAATAGCACAGAGGAGAAGAACAGGACTATGGTGAGCAGGGAACGCATGGGCGGTGTGAGAGTTAATGGTTGGGAGTTAATCGTTGAAAACTGTTGGTTGAAAGCTGGGTGATCTGAAAGTTTGTTGTCTCTATCCTTTGCTTCTTTCACGCCAGAAACTGGGCATGAAGAGGAACAGTACCGTATAGATTTCCAGGCGTCCCACGAGCATGTAGAAGCACATGAGCAGCTTGCTGAACCAGTGGACGTGGCTGAAGTTGTTGGCAGGGCCCACCAATCCCGTACCCGGGCCGACGTTGCTGAGCATGGAGACGCAGCTGCCTATGCTCGTGTCCACGTCCAGTCCCAGTATGCTGAACACCACCATGCCGGCTACCACCATCAGCAGGTACAGGAAGATGAAGGCCAGGGTGCGACGGACACGCTCGTCGGGAATGACCATGCCGCTGACCTTGATGCTGCGGATGGCATGGGGATGGAGCTGCATGACGAACTCCTTCAGCACGCTCTTGGAACAGATGAGTATGCGGATGACCTTGATGCCTCCGGCCGTGCTGCCCGCACAGGCGCCGATACCCATAATGACAACGGTGGGCATCCAGAAGGAGTCCCCCCAGGCAACGTAGTCGAAATACTGGCCCTGGAAACCGGTGCTGGTCATCATGCTGGTCGTGTGGAAGAGTGCCGTTCGCAGTTGTGCCTCACCCTGGTCAGGCAGGGTTCCGAGGGCCGACTCGGGCACTGGAGCCCACATGAACAGGGCCACGTAGGTTGCCACGGCAAATATCCATATACCCAGGAACGTACGCAGTTCCTCGTTGCGCCACATTACCCTGGCCCGTCGGATGGAGGCATAGTAGTAGAGGGAGAAGTTGACGCTGGCCGCCAGCATGAAGACGACGCTGATGTACTCCAGATAGGAGGAGCCGAAGAAAGCCATGCTCTTGTCATGTGTGCTGAATCCGCCCGTGGCAATGGTGCTCATGGCATGGCAGGCCGCATCAAAGAGGTTCATGGGACCGGCCCAATAGGCCGCCATGCAGGCCAGTGTCAGGAACAGGTAGATGACCAGCAGGCGCCTGGCCGTACTGCCAATTTTCGGTCGCAGCTTGTCCAGTCCGATGCCTGTCACCTCGGCCGAGAAGACATTGCTGTTCTTCAGATCGTATGTGGGCAGCAGGGCAAAACTGAACACCACGATGCCCAGTCCGCCCATCCAGTGCGTCAGGCAACGCCAGAAGAGCAGGCCATGAGGCATATTGTCCAGGCCGCTCAGCACCGTGGCTCCCGTTGTGGTAAATCCGCTCATGGTCTCAAAGAGTGCGCTGGCCGGATCAATGCCCAGCACCCAGATGAAGGGAATCATGCCCAGCAGGGTGAATACCACCCAGGACAGGGTCACCACCATGAAGCTGTCAGCGCGGGTCAGACGCGCACTCTCCTTCCTGGGTTTGATGGCGAAGCGGGAGAAGGCGCCGATGGCCAGGCAAAGTGCGGCCGTGGCGGCCAGAGGCAGCCAGTCATCCTCCCCCTCCGTGAATTTGTAGTGGAGGGAAACCAGTACGGACAGGAGCAGGAATGCCCCTTCCATCATGACCAATATGCCAAATATACTTCGCTTCACGATTTGGGTTTCTTCAATTTTCCTAATAGCTTACGCTGACCGGGATGCCCAGCGCCTTTATCTGTTCTGCTATGCCGTCCAGCTGGCTTTGTGTGGCCTTGCGTAGCAGTGGAGATGGCGTTTCGCGGTCAATGGTGTAGATCATCACCTGACGGGGGCGGATACGCCGGAGAGCCTCCAGCCAGGGACTGACGAATGCCGGACTGCAGTTGCCCACGTCCACGCCCTCGTGCTCGCCCTCCATGAACATCGTCTGTATGATGATGCGGGGCCCCATCTCCTCCAGCCAGTGCAGCACGTCGGAAACATCATAGTGTCCAACGGGCCGGTCGGCCATGGCAATGTAGTCCGGACTGACCGTGTCCAGCTTCAGGATGGGGTTGTCAACGTGAAGCAGAGCCTCCCGTACCTTCGGTTGGTTCAGTCTGGTGGCATTGCTCAGCACGCTGATCCTGGCTTCCGGGAAGAAGCGGTCGCGCAGTTCCGCTACGCCGGTCACGAGTTCCGCGAACTCCGGATGCAGCGTTGGCGCGCCGTTGCCGGCAAAGGTCAGCACATCGGGCCTGGGACCGTTTTGCAGCATATCCTCCAGACGTGCCTCCAGTGCCGTGAGAACCTCCTGCCGTGAGGGCAGCTTACGGTGGGCATGGTGCTCGCTGTTGAATCCGCACTCGCAGTAGATGCAGTCAAAGGAGCACACCTTGCCGTCCGAAGGCAACAGGTTGATGCCCAGTGAGACACCCAGTCGCCTGCTATGCACGGGGCCGAAGATGGGAGAAGGGTAGATGACGGTACTCATTGTCTTATGTTTCTTGCTTCCACGTCTGTTTTGGGCACAAAGTTAAGTATTTTATTTTGAAATCATGGAAAAGTTAAATATAAATAGTGTGAAAGAAGCTGTAGTATCAATAATTCTGCTTATCTTTGTGCAAAACAAATCCTGTACACTTATGAAAAACACATTCCTGAAACGCTGTCTCCTTCTCATGGCATGCCTCCTGGCCCTGTCCGGCCTCCAAGCCCAGAACTTCCGCCGCGGTGCCTTGTATCAGGTTGAAGGCATTCCTGTGGAATACGAGGGACAGCTGGTTACCATCAGCGATCTGAGCGGTTCCTGGCGACTCATCGATCCGTCCACCCACCATGCCCTGCGTATGGGAGAAAGAGGTATGGAGTGGGGAGAGGAGAATGGATCGGACGAACTGCAGAAATGGACGTTGAGGAATACCAGCGCCGAGGAGAACCCGTCTGAGGATATCGTAGGACGCTTTGTCTTCATTCCCACCAATGCTCCCGAACGCGCGAACCTTACGAGCCTGCACATCATTCGGCTGGTGAAGGCTGGTGAAGAAGAGGGCATCGCGGAAAATGCATCCGGAAACCCGGTCTGGGAGGATGAGACAGTCTTTGCAGTCAACAAACTGCCTGGTGCCGCCACCTTTGTGCCCTACGCCAGCATGAAGGAGATGCGAGCCGACAAGAATGCTTTCCTGCATCCCTGGCTGGAACCGCAAAGCAGCCGCTACATGAGTCTGGACGGACAGTGGCAGTTTGCCTTCTGTCCTGAGGGTACCCCGTTGCCCGTGTACACCAACGATCTGCAGGGCCTGCCCCGGAAGTGGGACAAGATACCTGTACCCAGCTGCTGGGAGATGCAAGGCTACGATAAGCCCATATACTGCAATGTGGAATACCCCCACAGCAACACCCCACCCTTCATCAAGGCCCGTCCCGGCTACAACGACGGCGGTAAGAACTATGCCGTCAATCCTGTTGGCATCTACCGTCACACTTTCCGTCTGCCCCAGGGCTGGAACTGCCTGGAGCGCCAGCTGCTGCACTTTGGCGGCATATACAGCTGTGCACGCGTTTGGATGAATGGTCAGTATGTGGGCTATACCCAGGGTGCCAACAACGTCTCGGAGTTTGACGTTACAAAACAGTTGAAGGAGGGTGAGAATGAGCTGGTGGTGGAGGTTCATCGTTGGTGCGATGGCAGCTACCTGGAATGCCAGGATATGTTTCGCATGAGTGGCATCTTCCGCAGCGTCTGCCTTTATCATGTCCCCAGGACACATGTCGCAGACCATCGTATTGTTACCACGCTTTCCGACAATTGCCATAAGGCTCAGGTCAAGGTGGAACTGGACTTTGAGAATACCGAGGGCTTCAAGGGAATGAAATTCGTGGACGTGACCCTGCTCAGTCCTCAGGGAAAGACCGTCTATACTCATACCCACAACATGGTGTTTACCGGTATTTCGCAGACCGCCATGCAGACCATCATTGATGTCCCCGATCCTCAGTTGTGGAATGCGGAGCAACCGAATCTCTACACGTTGTGCATCACTCAGCGCAGTCAGGAAGGCCGGGACGAGATGGCCTTCTCCACGAAGGTCGGCATACGCGAGGTGGAGATTCGCGGCAGCCTGCTCTATGTCAACGGTCAGCGCGTCATGCTGAAGGGCACGAACCGCCACGACACCGATCCTGTCACAGGTCGGACGGTTAGCGTGGAGAGCATGTTGAAGGACGTCATGATGATGAAGCAGAACAACATCAACGCCATACGCACCAGTCACTATCCGCACAGGGCGTCCGCATATGCACTTTACGATTATTACGGAATGTATATCATGGACGAGGCTGACATAGAATGCCATGGCAACAACGGTATCAGCAACACCCCGTCATTCAAGGACGCCTATGTCGACCGAGGAGTACGCATGGTCCAGCGAGACC
>JAZRVZ010000160.1:0-4705 GCA_045599425.1 Bacteroidaceae bacterium
CGGGAATAACCTGGAATCCAAGCAGGGTGCCAAAACCGAAGAGCTCACGAACGAAGCCCACGATCACCAGAATCAGGGCATATCCCAGACCGTTACCGATACCATCCAGGAAAGACTCCCAGGGACCATTCTGCATGGCAAAAGCCTCCAGACGGCCCATCAGGATACAGTTGGTAATAATCAGGCCCACATAGACTGACAATGCCACACTTACCTCGTAGGCGTATGCCTTCAGCACCTGGCTTACAATGGTAACCAGCGTAGCAACTACCACCAACTGCACGATGATTCGGATACGATTGGGGATAGTCTTGCGAAGAAGGGAAATAATCACATTGGCGAAGGCCGTGATGACAGTCACGCTGAGACCCATTACAATGGCAGGCTCCAACTGGGAGGTAACAGCCAGTGCAGAGCAGATACCCAGCACCTGTACAGCAACGGGGTTGTTCAGGTTCAGCGGGGAAGTCAATGCTTCACGGTTCTCCTTAGAAAACAATTTACTCATATTCTGTTCCTCCAAAGATTAGTTGTTAGACATGTTCTTGCAGCAGTCACCTTCAGCCATTGGGCACTCACCCTCAGCCTCACAGTGCTCTGCGCACTCACCTTCAGCCATCTCCTGGCACTTGCCGCAGCACTCACCCTCGGCCTTCTGGCAGCAGCCCTCAGCAGGCTCGCCACAGCAATCCATTACGGGCTGACCGCAACAATCCATCTCACCGGCACAAGGCATAACGGCCAGAAAATCCTTATAAAGACCAAGGCCATCGGTAACCATACCGGCAACACCCTTGCTGGTCAGGGTAGCACCAGTCACACCGTCAACCTCAGTTTCCAGTGAAGCGGAACCCTGCTTGACAACGGTCAGGGCAATGTTACCCTCAGCATCGAAGATGGGCTTACCATTGAACTGCTGCTGGAACCAGCGCTCGTTGATGCGGGCACCCAGACCGGCAGTCTCGCTCTCATGGCTGAAATAGGTACCATAGACATGCAACTTGTCCTCATCTACGGAAATGTAGCCCCAAAGGCCACCCCACAGACCACGGCCCTTTACGGGCAGGACATACTTCACGGCACCGTCTACGCTTGCTGCGTAGAATTCGTTACCATTGCACTCCAGGGTATCGGTGATAACCTCTGCATACTTGTTATCGACATCCTGACCCTTGAGTCCCTCGATATTCAGGGAAGTCAGGATCTGGTTCTTGGTGTCACGCAGTACGTTGGCATCCTGGGTAGGCTTCAGCGCGTCGCTGACGAAAGCCAGAAGGAAAGCCACGATGATAACCATACCGGCAGCATACAGAATGGTGTATGCATTGCTATTTGTATTCAGTTTCATATCTTCTTGTCCTCCTTACTTTTTAGTTGCACGATTCAGACGCTTGTTGATGTTGCTCTGCACAAAGAAGTAGTCAATCAGCGGAGCGAACAGGTTCATCAGCAGGATGGCCAGCATCATACCTTCGGGATAACCGGGGTTCATGACACGTACCAGTACTGCTACGAGACCGATCATAAAGCCATAGATATACTTACCGCACTCGGTGCGCGCAGAGGTTACGGGGTCGGTAGCCATGAACACGGCACCGAAGGCAAAGCCACCCAGAACAAGGTGCTCATACCAATTGATCTGAGTCAGGCCCAAAGCCTGCATCAGGTAACCTGTTGCTGCACCACCCACGAAGACACTTAACATGGTCTTCCAGCTGGCAACGCCGGTGTAAAGCAGGATGATGGCACCCAAGGCTATGGCAATCACGCTGGTCTCACCCATTGAGCCGGGAATCAGACCATAGATGGCAGCCTTGATGGTCTCGCAGTCGAAACCGCTGAAACCCTCAGCCACGGCAGCACCAAGAGGAGTTGCAGCGGTGTAGGTGTCGGGCACGTCAAAGCCCAGGCCACAGATAGCCTCCTGACTAACCCATACCTGATCGTCACCAGTCATCATGCTGGGATAGCTGAAGAACAGGAATGCACGGGTGATCAGAGCCACATTGAAGATATTCATACCGGTACCACCAAAGATCTCCTTGGCGAAGATCACGCTGAATGCAACGGCCAGAGCCAACATCCACAGGGGAGTGTTGACGGGAATAATCAGGGGAATGATGATACCGCTCACGAGGTAACCCTCAGCGATCTCCTCTTTCTTCCACTGAGCCACGGTGAACTCGATACCCAGACCCACTACATAGCTGACGATCAACTTGGGCAGCATGGCCAGGAAACCATAGAGGAAGCAGCTCCAGACACCAACCTCGCAGGGACACTGTCCGGCGGCAACGGCGTTCTGGTAACCGATATTGTAGCAGCCAAAGAGCAGGGCGGGAACCAGAGCGATAACCACGAAGCTCATCAGACGCTTGCTGTCGAAGGCGTCGTGAATGTTCACGCTACCCTGACGGCTGGTCGTATTAGGCACGAATGCAAAGCTCTCGAAACCCTCGAAAAGGCTGCGGAAAGCATGCAGTTTACCACCTTCCTCAACGGAAGGACGGATATTATCAAATACTTTCTTTAACGCTTTCATATCTTATCTTTATTCATTAAACTGTTAAACTTTTAACCTTTTATTATATAATAAGGTATATTAAGCGTTCTCACGACGCAGGATATCCAGGCCTTCGCGAACAATGCGCTGCAGTTCCAGCTTGGAGCTGTCGATGAACTCAGCAATGGCGAAATCCTCAGGTGCAACCTCATAGATACCCAGAGCCTCCTGACGGTCGATATCACCGGTGATGATAGCCTTGACAAGGTAGCCGGCATAGATATCCATGGGGAACACCTTGTCGTACTCACCAGCCACGATCATGTGGCGCTCGCTACCCTTCACACGGGCATCCAGTGCATATTCCTTCTTGGGGCACAGCCAGCTCCAGTAGCTTCGGCTGGTACTGAACTCCTTGCAGCGCAGGGGATTAATCCAACCCATGAACTCATCCACGTCATCACCTTCAGGAATCACGTTAACCTCGGTGGCATGCGCAGCCAGATAGCCGTCCTTACGGGTCTTGAGACCAGTCATCACGTTACCGTTGATGATACGCAGGCTCTTGTCCAGGTCCAGCTGGCCGTTCAGCAGCGTAGTCAGCTGCTGGCCTACCTTGATCTGGAAGTACTTGGGAGTCTTCACTTCACTGCCAGCCAGCGCAATTGTACGGGTCAGATCCACCTTGCCGGTTGTCATCAGACGGCCGATGAAGATCACCTCCTCACCACTCAGCGTCCATACCACCTCACCCTTGTTGATGGGATTCACATGATTGATCTGAACACCCACATTACCTGCGGGAGCAGGACCGTCGTAGATGGTCACATTGCAGTCCTTGCAGTCGGTCAGAGCCTTGCTGTTCTGCATGGCGCTGACGCCAAGCTCCACCTTGGCAATCCTGGCCAGGGCGCTGATACCAGCCTGGAACTCCTTTTCCTGGCCCTGCAGCACATAACCGAAGTCCTGGCTCAGAGGCATGCTGTTGAAGGACGTCACGAAGATTGCCTTGGGCTTGTCCTCGGGATTGGCAACGACGTCATAGGGACGGCTGCGGAAGAAACTGAAGAGACCGCTCTCCAGCAGCAGGGCCTTCACGTCGCCCTTCACATCGAACTCGCGAGCCACCTGCTGCTGGTCAGCCTTCACGCGGATGCTCAGCAACTTTCTGCGGTCGCCGCGCTCCACCAGGCTTACCGTACCACTGACGGGGCTCACAAACTTTACTTCGGGATGCAACTTGTCAACAAACAAGGCATCACCAGCCTTGACGCTGTCACCCTCCTTGACAACCACCTTGGGCTTAACACCTACGAAATCGTCGGGCACCAGTGCATATTCACCGGGGCACGCCACCGTAGCAGTTTCCAAAGCAGCCTTACCCTTCAGGTTCACGTCGAGACCTTTGCGTAATTTGATTACTTTAGCCATATTTTGGAATTAATAATATTGGTTATTTCACTTTTCCTGTTCAATTTGGCGCACCCGGGTAACGGTTGTCCGGCGTTGCGGACTGCCGGAGCTACAGGGGGCCGGATCATCGGGCTAACCTACACGTACGTGCACAATGCGCCCAATACAGGTACAAAATTACAAAAAAAAATTAAAAGTAGAATCCGATAACAGGGAAAATTAAAAATAAAGCATTAAATTTGTATTCGTAAAACAGAATAACACATCGCACAAGGCAGAATGAAACGACTGAAAAGCATATTAAGATGGGTGGTGGGCCTTGTGCTTGGCAGCTATCTGGCCGTCATTCTGCTACTCTCCCTGTCCTTCGTCCAGAACGCCATTGGCGAGAAGATTGCATCAGTCCTCTCCGAGCAGATCGGATCGCGCGTCAGCATAGGTCGTGTACAACTGGGGCTCACCGGCAAACTAATCATCGATGACGTCCATGTATGGGACCGTCAGAACAAGCCCATGCTGACCATTGCCCGTACTGGAGCAAGGATGTCCGTCCTCCCATTCCTGCGCAATGGCGACATCCATATCAACAACGCACTCCTGTTCGGCGCCCACGCCACACTGTATCAGGAACATCCCGACAGTCTCACGAATTTCCAGTACGTCATAGATGCTTTCAGCAGTGACGACGATGAGAAGAAGCCCCTACCCCACATTTCCATAGGAAGCGTACATGTCCGGCACACTTCCCTCCGGTTCGATCAGCAATGGAAACCGGAAACACCAGACCGT
>JAZRVZ010000161.1:0-18172 GCA_045599425.1 Bacteroidaceae bacterium
ATATAATAAGGTACGCGAGTTGCACGTCCAGAAGTACCCCTACAACGACTTCCTCTTCCAGCACTACGAGGAGGAGGATGCGTAGGCAAGGACTATAGCGACTAACTGCTGTCGCTATATTGACAGTCCAAAATCGATAGGGCGACAAAGGCAAATCGATAGGGCGACCAAGGCAAATCGATAGGGCGACCAAGGCAAATTGATAGGGCGACAAGGCTTTCCCGGTACAGGAGGACAAAGACAGGGATAAGCAGCCGGAAAAAGATTGGCCGAGCCGTTTTCTGAAAACACTTTGTGGAAAAGTGCCTTCACGCCTTCACAGCCTTCACATTTCTTTCACGAAAGACAAATATAAAACCTTGAATTTCAGCAAAGATGAGGAGTGTGAAGGCGTGAAGGCACTTTTGCCCAAAGTTTTTTTTCAGAAAAACAAAGCACCGGTTATCATTGATAACCAGTGCTTCAGAACGGTCGGGCAGACAAGATTCGAACTTGCGACAACACGCCCCCCAGACGTGGACTCTACCGGGCTGAGCTACTGCCCGTTCCTTTGTGCTTGCTTCCGGAGTTCCTTGCGGCTCTCCTTTCGTTTGCGAGTGCAAAGGTAGATGTTTTTTTTGGAACGACCAAATATTTTTCGTACTTTTGCATCGAAATATCAAAAAAAGTCATTCCGAGCCATGCAAATCAGGGTTGAAAGAAGTCAGAAACTGGCACAAAGCGTCACTTTGCCGGCCAGCAAAAGTATCAGCAACAGGGCACTTGTCATCAATGCGCTGAGCGGAAAAGGTGTCACGCCAGAGAATCTGTCGGACTGCGACGACACCTTTGTCATGGTGAGAGCGCTGAAGGGGGAAGAGCCAGCCATCAAGAATGAAGAACCAGGAACTCAACATTCCACGTCTCCTGCTAACGGTGACCTTCCCGTCATTGACATCATGGCGGCCGGTACGGCCATGCGATTCCTGACGGCCTACCTGAGCGTGACACCCGGCACACGTGTGATTACGGGAACAGAACGCATGCGACAGCGACCCATCAGCGTCCTGGTGGATGCCCTGCGTACGCTGGGCGCCGAGATTGAGTATGTCGAGAATGAAGGATTCCCTCCCCTCCGCGTCACGGGACACAGGTTGCAGGGTGGCGGCATCAGTCTGCCGGGCAACGTCAGCAGCCAGTATGTGAGTGCCTTGCTGATGGTGGGTCCCATGCTGGAGAAGGGCATCAGACTGACCCTGACCGGAAAGATCGTAAGCCGACCCTACATCGACATGACCCTGGGCATCATGCGCGAGTTTGGCGCAGAGGCCGGATGGACCGGTGACAATGAGATCACGGTCAGTCCCAGGCCCTACACGCCCATCCCTTACTCCATTGAGAATGACTGGAGCGCTTCCAGCTACTGGTATGAGATGGCAGCCCTGACCCCCGGCAGCGAGGTAATCCTGCCCGGACTGTTTGAAACCAGTTGGCAGGGCGACCAGGCCGTGAAGGACATTTTTGCACAGCTGGGCGTCAGCACGGAGTTCCTGCCCGCTAACGGAGGGGTACGCCTGCGCCACACCGGCACCCATGTCCACCGACTAGACATCGACATGCTGCGCCAGCCCGACCTGGCACAGACCGTGGTAGTGACCTGCTGCATGATGGACCTCCCCTTCCGCATCACGGGTCTGCAGAGCCTGAAAATCAAGGAGACAGACCGTATAGCCGCCCTGCGCACAGAGCTTCGGAAACTGGGCTATGCCATCGGTGAGGCCGAGGACAGCATCCTATTCTGGGAGGGAGAGCGCTGCGAACCCGAGGCTGAACCGGCCATAGATACCTACGAGGACCATCGCATGGCCATGTCCTTTGCCCCCTGCGCCCAGGTGCTGGGTGAGATTCGCATCAACAATCCTCAGGTGGTCAGCAAGTCATATCCCAGATTCTGGGAGGAGTTTGATGTTACTGAGAATTGAAAAATGAAGGGTTGCCGGGATTTCCGGACCGCTCCGCAAATCCTGAATATCCGGAAGAACATCGTGGTCCGGATTGTCCGGAAGATACTGATTCCCGCATAACCATACAACCTAAAACCACAAATGTTAATATTTATTGTCATCATATCACTTCTCGTCCTGGGCCTCATCGCCGCCCTGGCCGGCTGGCTGCGCAACAAGAAGCTGCAGAAGCAGCTGGAAGCCGGAGAGATAGACGAATTGCCCAGCGTAAACCCCTATGACATGGAGTGTTGCGGTCAGCATGAAACCTGCGAGAAGGATAGTTTGCTGGCTGCCATCAGCAAGGAGGTGGAGTATTACAACGACGAGGAACTGGACCGTTTCCGAGGTCGGGAGGGAAATGAGTATACGGAGGAGGAATGTGAGGAATTCAGAGATATCCTGTACACCATGCACACCGATGAGGTGGCGGGATGGGTGCGCAGCCTACAGCTCCGCTACGTCAATCTTCCGGACGAACTGAAGGATGAGGTCTTCCTCATCGTGGGTGAGAACCGGGAATCCAGGTAATGCCCAATGCATGTCACGTGTAAGGCGTGAGGCTCGTTTACGGTCAGGAACGGGGGAAAAGAGACGGGTTGCGAAAAAGTTTTTGGGTGCAAGGCAATAAAAGCGCCGTTCGCGCGTTATAGATAATGTTTTAGTGTGCACAGGCGTGAAGAAGACAATCCATAGCAAGTCGTTCGGCATCCGTACCCGTCAGTTCTGGGGTATGGCCCTGCTGGCTGGTGTCCTGCTGGGACTGCTTTCAGCCTGCTCCACCAAGAACAACACATCAGGAACCCGTGCGTGGCACAGTTTCCTGGCCCGCTACAACACCATGTATAATGGTCAGGTGGCCTTTACGGAAGGTCTGGAGGCCCAGACCAAGGGGCATCAGGATGACTATTCCGGCCTGCTGCCCATGTATATCAGCACGAAGAAGGGTACGGCCGGCATCGGCAAGAGCAACTATGAGACGGCCATCGAGAAATGCGAGAAGGCCATCAAACTGCACACCATCAAGAAGAAGCCAACCGTGAGCGGCTCGCACAAACTGACGCCCAAGGAGAAGGAGTTCCGCAACCGCAAGGAGTTCAACCCCGCCCTGAAGCATGCCTGGCTGATGCTGGGCAGGGCGCAGTTCCAGAAGGGGGAGTTCATTGAGGCGGCCAGCACCTTCAACTACATTGCCCACATGTATGCCACCCAGCCCGAGGTGTACAGCGTGGCCAAGGCCTGGCTGGCCCGATGCTACGTGGCCCTGGAGTGGCCCTATGACGCCGAGGATGTGCTCAGCAAGATGAAGCGCGACAGTATGAGCATCCAGGGTGCCCGTGAACGGGAGAACACAATGGCAGCCTTCCTCATCCAGTCCGAGCGTTACGAGGAGGCCATCCCCTACCTGCGCAACACCATCCGTCACACCCGGGGCAAACTGCAGCGTGCACGACTGAACTTCCTGGCAGGACAGCTGTACAACGAACTGGGCGACAGCAAGATGGCCTATAAATACCTGGGCAAGGTGGCCCGCAGCAACCCGCCTTACGAGATGGAATTCAATGCCCGCATCATGCAGACGGAGGTCATGTCGAAGGGACAGAGCCGGAAGATGATCAAGAAGCTGCAGCGCATGGCGCGCAACGAACGCAACAAGGATTACCTGGACCGCGTGTACTATGCCATCGGCAACATCTACATGAGCATCCCTGATACGGCCAGGTGCATCGGTGCCTGGGAGAAGGGTGTGGAGAAGAGTACGAAGGGAGGCCCGGCCAAGGCCATGCTCCTGCTGAACCTGGGTCAGCTGTACTGGGACAGGGAGGACTACATCGAGGCACAGCGCTGCTACCAGCAATGCATCAGCATACTGGACAAGGAGCATGAGGAATACAAGGAGGCAGAGCGCCGGAGCAAGATCCTGGATGAGCTGCAGCCTCCCCTCTCGGACATCAAGCTGCAGGACTCCCTCCAGGTACTGTCCAAACTACCTGAGGCAGAGCGACTTGCCGCCATAGACAGGGTGATAGAGGAACTGAAGAAGAAAGAAAAGGAGGAGGCGAAGAAGGCCGCGGCAAACGGTCAGGGGCCCCAGGCAAACGGCAATGTCTCCATGTCACAGCAGAATGCCGGCACACCTGCCGTCCCCACGATGGGCAACCAGCAGAAGGGGGCATGGTATTTCTACAACCCCATGACGGTGCAGAGCGGCAAGCAGGAATTCCAGCGGCGCTGGGGCAACCGTCCCAATGAGGACAACTGGCGACGCAGCAACAAGACCGTTCAGAACAACGACGGATTCGAGGAATACGACTACGGCGAGGATGCACCCGCAGACTCGCTGGACATGGCAGAGGCCGACGGAACCGGGATGACTGACACAGAGGAGCAGGCACGCCTGGACTCCCTGGCCAACGACCCCCATGAGCGGGAATACTACCTGCGACAGATTCCCTTTACCGAGGAACAGCTCCAGGCCTCCAATGCCATCCTCAGCGAAGGCCTGTACAAGGCCGGCGTACTGGAGGTGGAGAAACTGGAGAACTTCCCCCTGGCCCTGAAGACCCTGCTCCGCCTGCAGGATGACTTCCCGGAATTCGAGAAGAAGGAGGACATGTACTACCACCTGTTCCTGCTGACCGGCAGGATGGGTAACGAGGAAGAGGCCGAACGCTACCGCCAGCTCATCATGGAGGAGTATGCCGAAGGCAAGCTGGCCGCCCTGCTGGGCAATCCCAACTATGGCATGATAGCCAGCCAGGGCAAGCACATCGAGGACTCCCTCTACACCGCCACCTATCAGGCCTACATGGAGGACAACTATGAGGAAGTGGAGCAGAACTACCAGTTCAGCACGGACAACTTCCCCGACGGCAGGAACCGTGCCAAACTGCTCTTCGTGCATGCCATGACACAGTTGTACACCGGAAAGCGTGATGATTTCCAGAAGGAACTGAAGGAACTCATCGGCAGCTATCCCCAGGACGAGGTCACGGAAATGGCCAAGAGCATCGTGAAGGGACTGGATGAGGGCAGACTGCTCTCCGGCGACAAGTATGATGCCAAGGGAATCTGGGGCAGGCGAACGGCCGATGCGGCCAACGATTCCACGGCCATGGCCGACACACTGAAGGCCGACCGCATCACGGGCTTCAACTTCGTGCTGGCCTATCCCTCCAAGACGCTGGATGAGGATCAGCTGCTCTACGAGATGGCGCGCTACAACTTCACCAGCTTCATGGTGCGCAACTTCGAGATCGAGACGATGGACCTGGACGGCATTACCATGATGTGCGTCCATGGCTTCCTGAGCTATGACGAGGTACATGCCTATGCCCAGCGACTCTATGCTGACCATCACATGGCCACGCTGCTGACAGGCATCCGGGCCGTGCTGATCAGCGACGACAACCTGAAGATGCTGGGCCGGCAGTACAGCTTTGATGACTATGCCGATTTCTTCGAAAAGTACTTCGCACCCCTGGCCATCCCCGATGACATACGTATCGATGACCCCACGGACATTCCCTTCATTGACCCCGACGACTATGTGCCGGAAGAGGAGGTAGAGGAAGAGGTGCCAGACGAAGGCGATGACTACGACTGGCTCTTCTGAAAGAATTGAAAATCCCCTGGAAAATATAGAACTTCCAGAAAAGCCGGATAAGCCGGAACTTCCGGAAAACAAACACACCACCGATGGACTACAAACTGCTTTGGATAGACGATGAGATAGAACTGCTGAAGGCTCACACCCTCTTCCTGGAAAAGAAGGGCTACGAGGTGACTACAGTCAGCAACGGATACGACGCACTGGACCTGTGTGCCGGGCAGGACTATGACCTGATCCTGCTGGACGAGAACATGCCGGGCATGAGCGGACTGGAGACCCTGGCCCGCATCAAGGAACTATCGCCCTCCACACCCGTGGTCATGGTGACAAAGAGTGAGGAGGAGAACATCATGGAGCAGGCCATCGGCTCGCAGATAGCCGACTATCTCATCAAGCCCGTCAATCCGCTGCAGATCCTCTCCACGCTGAAGAAGAACATCCACCAGCGGGAGATCGTCACCGAGGTGGCCCAGAATGCCTACCAGCAGGACTTCGGCCGGCTGGGCATGCAGATCAACGACTCGCTGACCACGCAGGACTGGATGGAGGTGTACAAGAAACTGGTTTACTGGGAGTTGCAGCTCAGCGAGACCGACTCATCCATGAAGGAGATGCTGATGATGCAGAAGCAGGAGGCCAACAACATGTTTGCCCGTTTTGTCAAGAAGAACTACCTGTCCTGGATTGAGCACCCTGAGGATCGTCCCACCATGAGCCTGGACATCTTCAAGAAACAGGTCTTCCCGGTCCTGAACGAGGGGAAGAAGGTCTTCCTGGTCGTGATAGACAACTTCCGCTACGACCAGTGGTGCGTGCTGCGCGACGAGATTGCGGACGCCTTCACCATCGAGGAGAATCTCTATACCAGCATACTTCCCACCGCCACACAGTATGCACGCAATGCCATCTTCAGCGGACTGATGCCGCAGCAGATTGCCCGTATGTTCCCTGATCTGTGGGTGGACGAGGATTCCGAGGAGGGCAAGAACCTCAACGAGGCACCGCTCATCCAGACCCAGCTGGAGCGCTACCGTCGCAAGAACACCTTCTCCTATCACAAGGTGAACGACTCGCAGGCCGCAGAGAAGTTCCTGCGCGAGTTCCCCAACCTGAAGCGATTCGACCTGAACGTCCTGGTCATCAACTTCATTGACATGCTCAGCCACGCCCGAACGGAGAGTCGGATGGTACGCGAACTGGCCAACAACGAGGCTGCCTATCGCAGCATCACGCAGAGCTGGTTCCGCCACTCGGCCGTGAAGGATCTGTTTAAGGCACTGGCACAAAGCGACTACCACATCATCCTGACCACGGACCACGGCAGCATCCGTGCCACCAATGCCATCAAGGTGGTGGGCGACAAGAACACCAACACCAACCTGCGTTACAAGTTAGGCAAGAATCTCAGCTACAACCCGAAGGAAGTGATGGAGATCAAGGATCCCCAAAGGGCCCAGCTCCCCTCTCCCAACCTCTCCACCACCTACGTGTTTGCCACGGGCGCGGACTTCTTTGCCTACCCCAACAACTACAACTACTACGTCAGCTACTTCAAGGATACCTTCCAGCACGGAGGCATCTCGCTGGAGGAGATGCTCATCCCATTGATCACACTGCAAGGCAAGAAAAGGTAGATCCAGCCACGTATTCCACCCAACAAATATTGGGTATTTCACGCATACCGACTGTTCATTTTGTCTACTAATAGCATTTTTGTACTACCACAGAGAGAAAATGAACACCCTCTTTCCTTGTATTATTTGTACCTTTGCACCCGCAAAAAGGCACACCGGCCGTTTCCGCGGCTTAAAGGGGGAGAGTCCCCTGGTCTGGAACACGTCGGCAACCCTGGCAAAGCCCGTCCCGTTAATTATTATTAATAATGTGGGGCGTCCTATGGTGCTTTCGGTGGAAATAAGTAATTTTGCACGTTTTTAGGAATATAAAGATTGTATTATGAATAGTTTTTTTATGAAAACAGGCAAGTTCCTGGCCGTCGGTCTTTTCCTGACGACCTTCTGTCCGTCGGCCGTCCTGGCCCAGTCGGACAACGGAAAGATGGAACTCACCCTGGACAAGGCCATTGAGATTGCTCTGGCAGAGAATCCCACAATGAAGGTGGCCGACAAGGAGATCGAACTGAAGAAAGTGGCCGACAAGGAGGCTTGGCAGGCCCTGCTGCCCTCCGTGGACGGCAGCATCGGACTCTCCCACAGCATCAAGGTGGCCGAGATCCGCACCAGTATGGGTACCTTCAAGATGGGTATGGACGGAACGACCACCGCACAGGGTGGCGTGACCCTCACCCTTCCCCTCTTTGCCCCCGCCGCATACCAGAACATGAAACTCACGAAGGAGGATATCCTCGTGGCCCAGGAAAAGGCCCGCGGTTCCAGACTGGACCTCATCAACCAGGTCACGAAGGCCTACTACGGCGCCCTGATGTCCAAGGAGAGCCATGAGGTGATCCTGAAGGCCTACAACACCTCCAAGGAGTATTTTGAGCTGGTGGACAACATGTACAGGGTAGGTCGTGTGAGCGAATACGACAAGATCTCGGCCGAGGTGCAGATGCGCAACATGAGCTCATCGGTGGTTTCCGCTGAGACGGGCGTGAAGCTCTCCCTGCTGCAGCTCAAGGTACTGATGGGCGTGACCGCCGACGTGGACCTGGTCATCAACGACAACCTGAAGGCATACGAGAACCAGTTGGTCGTACCCGGTACCGTCTATGCCGACCAGATCGAGAACAATACGAACCTGCGCCAGATGGACCTGAACATGTCCTTGCTGGAGCGCTCACGCAAGATCATGAAGACAAGCTTCATGCCCACTGCAGCCATGCAGCTCACCGGACAGTACCAGTCGATGTCAAATCCCAACTGGAACGTCTTCCAGTACCACTACTCTCCCAGCGTATCTCTGGCACTTGCCGTACAGGTGCCCATCTACAAGGCAAGCAACTTCACCAAGCTTAAGTCCAACCGCATCCAGATGGCTCAGCTGCTCGATACACGCGAGAATACCAAACGCCAGCTCGCCATGGCCGCCACCAGCTATCGTGAGAATATGATCTCGACCGTTGCCAAGGTTGCCTCCAACCGCGAGGCTGTAGCCCAGGCAGACAAGGCCGTGAAGATCTCAGCCAAGCGCTACGACGTAGGTCGCGGCACCGTGCTGGAACTGAACCAGAGCGAGACCGCCCTGACACAGGCCGAACTG
Organism: Bacteroidaceae bacterium; assembly: GCA_045599425.1. Taxonomy (GTDB): domain Bacteria; phylum Bacteroidota; class Bacteroidia; order Bacteroidales; family Bacteroidaceae; genus Physcousia. The sequence continues at coordinate 8,818 of JAZRVZ010000161.1, forward strand.
ACCTATGCCCAGAGCATCTACGAGTACCTGACCAACCGCGCCGACCTGGAGCATACCCTGGGCAAGGATAACTAAACCAAGGTATCAGGATATAGAAACATCGGAATATCGGAACATCCTCCAACCGACATCAGCAACAACCCGAATAAAACATATAAGACAATGAATACCAAACTATTTGTAATTGCACTGGGCATGGCCATGATGGCCTCCTGCGGTGACAAGAAGGCCGAGGAGGCCGAGGCTCAGCAGACGGCAGCCCCCAAGCCCGAGGTAAAACTGGCCGTAGTGCAGAGTGAGAGCATTCCACAGACCGAGACCTACACCGCTACCGTAGAGAGCGACGTCAAGAACAACATAGCCCCCAATGCGCCTCTCCGCATTGAGAGAATCCTCGTTGAGGTGGGCGACCGCGTCAGCAAGGGTCAGTGTGTCGTACAGCTCGATGCCAGCAACCTGCAGCAGCTGAAGTTGCAGATTGCCAACCAGAAGAGCGTCATCGCCAACATCCAGACCGACTTCAACCGCATCGAGGAGCTCTACAAGATCGGTGGCGTAAGCAAGGCCGACTATGACAACATGAAGGTGCAGCTGGAGAGCCAGCAGATGCAGGCCAACGTACTGGAAACCCAGTACAAGCAGCTGTCGCAGAACACCCAGCTCTATGCCCCCATCAGCGGTATCGTGACTGCCCGCAACTATGACAACGGCGACATGTACGGTGGACTGCCCATCCTCACCATCGAGCAGACCAATCCCGTGAAGCTGATGGTCAACATCAGCGAGAGCCACTACAAGGATGTAAAGAAGGGACAGGATGTAGACATCACCCTGGACGCCTACGAGGGCGAGTCCTTCACCGGCAAGGTGACCATCGTTAATCCCAACGTGGATGCCGTGACCCACACCTTCCCCGTGGAGGTTACGATCAACAATTCCGACCAGAAGGTTCGTCCCGGCATGTTTGCCCGTGCCACCATCAACTTCGGCAACAAGGAACACGTCCTCATTCCCGACGAGGCCCTGGTGAAGCAGATCGGTGCCGGCGACCGCTACGTCTACGTCTATGACCAGGCCAAGGGTACCGTCAGCTACAACAAGGTTGAGCTGGGCAGGCACATCGGTGACAACTACGAGATCTTCTCCGGCGTGAATCCCGGCGACCAGGTTGTCGTTGCCGGCCAGGCCCGCCTGAACAACGGCAAGGAAGTAGAGGTTGTGAAGTAAGGTGGCCGCCGGACATTCCGGACCACGATGTCACCCCGGACATTCCGGATAAGCGAAAGCGTCCGGGACTTCCGGAAAAAACAGAAAATAGTAAATCGTCAAATAGTAAATCACGAATATGACACTATACGAAGGAGCGGTCAAAAGACCGATTATGACGAGCCTCTGCTTTGCGGCCATCATAGTGTTCGGTATCTTCTCCCTGGTTAAACTTCCCGTTGACCTCTACCCGGACATTGATACCAACACCATCATGGTCATGACGTACTACAACGGTGCGTCGGCCAATGATATCGAGAACAACGTGACCCGTCCGCTTGAGAACACCCTCAACTCTGTTGAGCACCTCAAGCATATCACCAGCAACTCCCGCGAGAACGTCAGCGTCATCACGCTGCAGTTTGAGTTTGGCTATGACATCGACGCCCTGACCAACGACGTCCGCGACAAGCTGGACATGGTCAGCAACGCCCTGCCGGATCAGGCCAATACGCCCATCCTGTTCAAGTTCTCCACGGACATGGTGCCCATCCTGCTGCTCTCTGTCCAGGCAGACGAGTCTCAGCAGGCCCTGTACAAGATCCTGGACGACGGCGTGGCCAATCCCCTGGCCCGTATCGACGGAGTGGGTACCGTATCCATTGCCGGTGCACCCGAGCGTGAGATCAACATCTACATGGATCCCCACAAGATGGAGGCCTTCAACGTCTCTCCCCAGCAGATCAGCGCTGCCATCTCGGCCGAGAACATGAACATCACCAACGGTACCGTGGACATCGGTACCCAGACCTATACCGTACGTGTGGAGGGTGAGTTCAAGGATCCCAAGGAGATGGAGAACGTCATCGTCTCCAGCTACAATGGTGCCAACGTCTACCTGAAGGACGTGGCCCGCATCGTGGACAACCTGCAGGAACGTTCGCAGCGCACCTTCACCAACGGCAAGCAGGGTGCCATGATCGTCATCCAGAAGCAGTCCGGTGCCAACTCCGTAGCCATCTCCAAGACCGTGATGGCCAAGTTGCCCGAACTGCAGAAGAACCTGCCCTCCGACGTGAAGCTGGGCATCATCGTCAACACCTCAGAGAACATTGAGGACACCGTAGGTTCACTGGAGGAGACCATCCTCTACGCCATGATCTTCGTGGCCCTCGTCGTGTTCGTCTTCCTGGGTCGCTGGCGCGCCACGGTGATCATCGTGGTCACCATCCCCATGTCACTGATCGCCTCGTTCATCTACCTCTATGCCTCGGGCTCATCGTTCAACATGATCTCACTGGCCTGTCTCTCCATTGCCATCGGTAACGTGGTGGATGACGCCATCGTGGTCCTGGAGAACGTCACCACGCACATCGAGCGAGGATCGTCTCCCAAGCAGGCGGCCGTGCATGCCACCCAGGAGGTGGCCATCTCCGTTGTGGCCTCCACCCTGACCATGATTGCCGTGTTCTTCCCCCTGACCATGGTGACCGGTATGGCCGGTATCCTCTTCAAGGAGCTGGGTTGGATGATGTGCATCATCATGACCGTCTCCACCATCTCTGCCCTCACCTTCACCCCCATGCTCTGTTCGCAGATGCTGAAGCTGAAGAAGAAGCAGTCATGGTTCATCAAGAAGTTCTACACCCCCATCTCCAACACGCTGGACAAGCTGGATGGCTGGTACGAGCGCCGCATCCGCTGGGCCGTTCGCCATCGCTGGACTGTAATCTGCGGCTGTCTTGCCTTCCTCGGCTTCACCATCGCTGTGTTGTCCATCAAGGGTCTGGAATCCGGCTTCTTCCCCACCAACGACTCCGGTCGTGTGGGCATCAGCATCCAGTTGCCCATCGGTACCCGTGTCGAGAAGTCCGAGGCCCTGGCCAAGTCGCTCGTAGCCAAGTGGCAGGAGCGCTATGGCAAGGACATGAAGAACTGTAACTTCACCGTGGGTCAGGCCGGCGACAACAACACCTTCGCCTCCCTGCAGGACAACGGCTCACACATTATATCATTCAATATCCTGATGGTGCGCAGCAACGAGCGCGAGAAGGGTCTGGCAGCCATCTGTGACGAGATGCGTGCCGACCTGAAGGCCATCCCCGAGATTGCCAAGTCCCGCGTCAACCTGGGCGGAAACCAGGGCGGCGGCATGGGCGGACAGACCACTGCCACCTTCGAGATCTACGGTTACGACCTTGACGCCACACGTATGCTGGCCGAGGAGCTCTCCGACTCACTGCGCCACTACGACATGATCACCGAGTGCTTCATCTCCCGTTCCGACTACCAGCCCGAGCTGGTTGTCAATTTCGACCGCGAGAAACTGGCACGCTACGGCATCGGCCTCAGCACCGCCGCCACCTACGTCCGCAACATGATCACCGGTTCCCAGATGACCTATTTCCGCGAGGACGGTGAGGAGTACGACGTCAAGGTTCGCTTCGAACCCAACGCCCGTATCACCATCGAGGACATGGAGAACATGCTCATCCCCAACGGCCGTGGCCAGAACGTACGCGTCAAGGACCTGGGCGAGGTTGTGGAGAGCGCCATTCCTCCCACCATCGAGCGCAAGGACCGCCAGCGCTACGTCACCGTCAGTGCCGTACTGGCCGACGGAACCTCCCTCTCCGAGGGTGTTGAGCTGGGTCAGAAGATCTACAGCCAGATGGCCATCCCACAGGGCTGCAGCATCCAGGTAGCCGGTTCATACGAGGACCAGCAGGAGTCCAACCGCGACCTCGGTACCCTGGCCATCATCATCATCATCCTGGTGTTCATCGTGATGGCAGCCCAGTTCGAGTCCATGACCTATCCCTTCATCATCATCCTCTCCGTACCCTTCGCCTTCTGCGGCATCCTGCTTGCACTCGTGGCCATGGGACTTGAGATGAACATCATGTCCATGCTGGGAGGTATCATGCTGATTGGTATCGTGGTGAAGAACGGTATCGTACTCATCGACTACACCATCCTCCTGCGTGAGCGTGGCTACTCCCTGCTCCGTGCAGCCTCATCCGCTGCCCGCAGCCGTCTGCGCCCCATCCTCATGACCACCCTCACCACCATCCTGGGTATGACCCCCATGGCACTGAGCCAGGGCGTAGGTTCCGAGATGTGGCGTCCCATGGGTATCGCCATCATCGGCGGTCTGCTCATCTCCACCATCCTCACCCTGATCTACGTACCCTCCATGTACTGCATCTTCGGTGGTATCGGTATCCGCCGCGAGCGCAGAAAGATGCGCAAGCAGCGCCAGCTGGATGCCTACTGGGCAGAACACAAGAGCGAGGAGCAGCTTGTCCACAAGAATAAGTAACACTAACGGTTGGGCGGTTATTCGGTTAAGCGGTTTGATGGCTTGAACCAAATAACCATCCAACCGAACAACCGAATAACCGAACAAACAATGAAAACCGTATTCATAACCTTCGACCAGGCCCACAAGGAGGCCGTCATCGAAGTCCTCGATGCCTCCCTCTGCCGTGGCTTTACCCTGCTCCCTGATGCTGCCGGCCGTGGCAGCAAGACGGGCGAGCCCCACCTTGGCACCCACGCATGGCCTGCCATGAACTGTGCCATCCTCACCGTCTGCGAGGATGAGAAGGTCAGTCCCCTCCTGGACCGCCTTCACAAGCTCGACGTGGACAACCCCCTCCTGGGTCTCCGTGCCTTCGTATGGGCCTGCGAGCAGAGCATATAGGCAATATTATCCATCTACATGCCAAACTGAGTACACACATTATTACTCACTCCATATCACCGCCCCGGACTTCATGGCAAGATCCGGGGCGATGTGTCTCCAACCCTTCATCCCTTCACCTACAGAATTGTACGGCATTGTATATCTGAAAGTTAGAAGAGCACAACCATTTTAACCCTTCACCAAACCCTCCACCAACCCTTCACCTGAACCTTCACCTTGCCGGGTTGGTGAGAAGATGACTTTTGACTTTGGTCAAAAGCAGGAACCAATTATCTTGTGATTTATAGTGGCCGGTTGACAAAAATTGACTAAATTTGCATGGCAAACACATAGATCAACCTTCGTGAGATGAGGAAAACGGCCTTTACTTGCATCATACTACTCCTTGCCCTCCTGACCGGATGCCGTGAGGACAGGCAGTTTACTGCCCTGCTGGATCAGGTGGACAGCCTGATGAACACCCGCCCCGACTCCGCCCTTGCACTGCTCCAGGCCCGGGCCGACAGCATTGGCCAATTGCCAGAGAGCCAGCGGATGCGCTATCACCTGCTGACGGCCAAGGCACAGAACAAGGCCTACGTGGACTTCACCACCGACAGCCTGATGCTCCTCGTCACCGACTACTACGACCACCACGGCACGGCCAACGACCGCATGATGGCCCACTACCTCCTGGGCTGCTGCTACCGTGACATGGGCGAGGCCCCCGCCACCATCGAGTGCTACAAGGATGCCGTCAACCAGGCAGATACCACCCAGTCGGATTGCGACTTCCGTACCATGATGAGCATCTATGGGCAGATGGCCACGCTCTATGACCGGCAGGCCATGCCCATGGAAGAACTAGAGGTTCTGGAGAGAATGGGATGGTATGCACTGAAGTGCGGGGACACACTTTCACATATTATAAGTATCCAGTTAGAATCACATGCTTATGACCTCATGCAAGATAGCATGAAAGTATTTGAAGCCCTAAATAAATCACGAGACTTATACCTAAGTTACGGATACATAAGAGAGGCCGCGCAAACATTACCGTTAGCAATTTCTCTAAAATTGGATAGTAAAAAATATAGCGAAGCATATACGTTGATGCAAATCTATGAATCCCAATCCGGCAGATTTGACGAGGAGGGAAACATATCCCCACGCTACTCACACTATTATAATAGCAAGGGAATGTATTACTTTGGGATTAATAAACTCGACTCTGCAGAATACTATTTTAGAAAACTTGCGCTTTCCGAACGTTCGTATGATGCATATTGTGGATTATCAGAAGTGTTTTGGGAACTTGGAATCGTGGATTCCGCCCAACATTACAGGAAACTTGCAGACAATGCTTTAGACTTGCGATTTACAGCAATCAGTGAGCAATCCGTTCGTCGGGCAGCAGCCATGTACGACTATACCCGCAACCAGCGCATAGCACATGAAAAAGAAATGGAAACGGAACAGACAAGACTGATCGCCATCGTACTTCTTTTGTTGCTCCTTTTCATCTCAGGGGCAGGTTATTTCTTCCATCGCCTACAGCGCAATAAGAAACAACAGGAAATCAACCGCATAACCAGCAACTATCTCAGATTGTCCTGCCTTTATGAAAAAACAAGGTTGAGGGCGCGTCTATTGGAAGAAGATCATGCGACTTTTCGTGAAGACATGAAGAAGGAATTGACAGAACTGAAGAACAAGATGGAGCAATCACAGAAAGAGTTCGAGAAATTGAAGTCTAACGAGAAGAATACCGGACTTGTCAATTCCGAGATTGTAAGGCGACTTAAAGACATGACATTACCCCGCGTCAATTCCTTATCTCCCAAAAAGGCAGACTGGAAAGAGCTAAAGGAAACCATGCAACAGTCTTTGCCATATTTTTACAACTTTATTTCTGCTGAAGACAAACTTAGCGAGCAGGAACTTCTGGTTTGCATGATGGTTAGACTCGAATTCACGACTTCCGAGCTTGCCATCCTGTTGGAAACAACAACCCAACGTATCACAAATGCAAAGTCACGTATAAACCACAAACTCTTTTCAGACGATTCTGCCCGCACACTGAAACGCAACATCGCCTCTATATAGAATCATTAGCTTATGATTTACTGGGTCAAAATGATAGTCATTGAATATTATATATTCAAGAATGCATTTTGGTGTATTTTTGGTGTATTTTTTTGAACATAGTTTTAAGGTTTGTTTCGACTATAACTTGTATTTTTGCGCAATGTTTAACCCCAAAAACACAAATGTATGAAACGACTATTTCTGGTGGTAGCTTTATTTGCTGCTATGGGTACCCCCATGCTTGCTGGGGATGATGACAAAAAACCGGTAATCATAATGGTAAAGGATGGGAATATTTGTAAAATTGATAAAGAATATCTACCTTTGCATGTATAATCAGAAAAACATCGAGAAATGAACAGACACCGTTGTAAGTTGGCACTATTCCTGTCATTTGCTTTGATTCTTCTTTTGGAAGGATGTGAAATGTGGTGGGATAGTCACTTCTATGGAGAGATAGCAGACTTTTGCTTCTACAATAAATCCAAGGATACCATACAGATTTTATCAAAGATATGGACTAATCCCAATGAAGATGACTCTATAGTCAGGGCAGAACACTTCTACAAATATGAGCAGTCGAGATATTGCTATCAACTTGCCCCTAATGATTCCGTCGTATTGCCAGTATTTGTTGAGATCATGACTGAGCTTAAAAGAAACTATCAGATAATGGTGTTAAGGCAAACAACACAGAACAGCTATACGCAGGACGAAATTATCAACAATAACAAATACGACAAGCTTTATATCCTTAATTATCAGGATTTTATTTCGGCTAACTTTAAACTGTATTATACGGACGATGAGTAAGTATGCGTCAAAAATCTCTCCTAAATCTGACAAAGCTAATTTATAGAACCAACCTTAAGCGAAACAAAAATAAAATCACTACAATGAGAAAGCTGTTTGTTGCATTGCTTGCCATGCTGTCACTGACGGCACAGGCACAGAAAGAGAAACTGAACTATGTGGGCGGAAGCCTGGGTGTATGGCATGAGAAGGCGCTTGATGGTACAGACAAGCTGAACACCACGAGCATTCAGGTGCTGCCTGAGTTTGGCTACTGGCGGACTGACCGCCTGGCACTGGGCATAGCCTTAGGCTTCATACAGTCGAAGAGTGATATGGAAGAGAAGATTCTCAACTACACGCAGAAGTACACCCTTACCAACAGGGCCTTTGTTGTCAATCCATACGTGCGCTACGAGTACTTCCGCAAGGGCATCGCGGGTCTGTTCCTTGATGGCGGATTCAGCGTCGGGGTTGTGAAGAAGAAGGAGCTGAATGAGAAGGCCACAACCTATGAGGTCGGTCTGCGCCCCGGCGTGTCCCTTCATGTTTCCAACCGTGTCAGCCTGAACGGACACTTCGGATTCCTGGGTATCAAGGGTGACAGCAAGAACGGTATCAACGCATACGGCCTCAGCCTGGATGCCACAGAGTTCACCATTGGTATGGTATGGAACTACTGAACCGCCCCATCGTTTCAGGTGAATCAGAGGACAGGCACGTGACCCAACCCTTCATCCCTTCACCTGCGGAATTGTACAGTATTGTATATCTGAAAGTTAGAATGGCGCAACCATTTTAACCCTTCACCAAACCCTCCACCAACCCTTCACCAACCCTTCACCTTGTCGGGTTTAAGAAACCCACCTGACAGATTCAGGCTTTACTTAAATACATTTTTATGAGGTGAAAAGACAAGTGAAGGGTTGGAGGAGGGTTGGTGAAGGGTTGCCGCGCATCATTATCTTCCAACACACTGATAACCAGCAACGATCACATCTGTCGGGTGAAGGGATGAAGGGTTGGCATCCTGTCTCTATCCTATCAGCAGACTCAGCATCCCCCCAATCTTTTCCACCGGCACGGAATCATTTTCCGCCGGCACGGAAAGTGCCAGTCCTGCGGTCGATGAGCCATCATGAACACATGCGACAGACCACTGTTTCCCTTCGTCCTTTCTGCAACATGAAACAGACAGTGCCATCAGCTAGGGCAGAAACCAGAACATTTCCTGCGCAATGCTTTGCCGGATAGAAGAAAATAGTTAACTTTGCATTATGGAATAATAATTATTATAAATCCATAATTGCATAATTGGTTATGAAACAGCAGAATCCTTTCCTGATCGAAGGCTATCTTTCGCCAGAATATTTATGCCTGATTCCTTGGCTATATTATGGATAATGCGTAACTTTGCCATCGGACAACAGATGACATGTTAGTAAGCGTCTCCGCGATGACGTATTGCGGTATTTGCTGAAAGTTGCGACCTTTGCGGAAAAAAAGATTATGTCAACAGCAACAGATCGTTTTGAGAAGGCGTGGCAGAAGTACACCGCCCTTCTCAGTCAGAACCCACAG
>JAZRVZ010000162.1:0-6220 GCA_045599425.1 Bacteroidaceae bacterium
AGAACGAGCTTGGAATCCGTGAAGCCATTGTATCCATTGGCAGGGTCATAGCTGTACTTGGTTATTTCCTTGGGTCCATAGCCATACTTGTATGTTTCCCAGTAGTACTCATATTTCGGGCTTGTTTCTCCCCATGCGAAATAATCACCAAATCCCTCGGGTGAGGAAGCCCCCACATTACAGGTGGCCCACTTGACCGAAAGCCCGAGGTTTACCCAAGTGTGACCATCAATGCTTCCCTCAGGCTCCGAATTATCGGCAGGGTCATCTTTGCCACCATTGTCATCTTTATCACCGTTATCACCCGGCTGATTTACTGTGGGCAACTCATCGCCATCATCGTCCCCACAAGCGGTGAAGACAAGGCAAGGCAGGGCCAATGCCAAAAGATAGAACAGCTTTTTCATAATATGTTCATTAAATATTAAGGTTAACAGGTGCAAAGTTAAGAAAAATATATTGAATCCTACAAGATCCATGTAGTTTTTTAAGCTGGTTCCTGCGTTTCTCTGCAATTTCATACTATTCCTGTAGCAAATGGGGGCTGACGCCATTTGTCATTTTGCTTGTCTGAATAGCTTACAATGATAGTACCGAAAAAGTTGTATTGTAGGTGAAAATAATGCACAGGATATTTGGTTATTTCAGAAAAAATGCGTAACTTTGTAATGTGTTAGAAGACAAGTGAAACCAGAGGTTTCGGAGCGCTACGGAGCGGATGGTGGAACGAGGCGGATGACACACGCAGGAGCAGCGTAAAGGCTCATGATAGAACAAACCGATTTATAAACAAAGAAAAAATCTGAAAAGTTATGCTGAACTATTCGGTAGCTGCAATGGTCAATCCACAGGACCAGGATGAGAAGAAGTATTATGCCCGGCTGCAAAGCAGCTGCACGCTGGACATGATGGAGTTTGCCGAGCACATCGAGACCCACCTGGGCAAGTACAGTGCTCACGAGATCAATGCCGTGCTGGGCTCTGCCGTACGCTGTATGCGCGAGATTCTGCTGGACGGCAAGGCTATCATCCTGGGCGACCTGGGTCGCTTCACCCTCTCCGTAAGCAGCAAGGGCACGGAGAAGGCGGAGGATTTCACTCCTGCCCGCATCTACGCCGTGAACGTGGTGTGGAATCCCGGAGAGAAGTTTGACAACCTGCTGGAGGCTGCCCGCTTCCAGGTGGTTCCCAGTCGTGCTGCCCAGAGGGCTGTGCTGCAGGCGGAGAAGTCCGGTGCAAGCAAGGTGGAGCTGAAGAAGGCCGAGGGCGTACAGCCCTGATGCCTCTGACTGACGATGGGGCGATGGTCAGATGACCGGATACCCACGGACTGACGACGGGGCGAAGGACTAAAAACCTGAAGCCCGAGTAAGTGAATGGAACACAAGGTTGTGGGACTCCCCTGCTCCTTGTGTTCTTTTTGGCTTCAGAGTGGCTTCAGAGTATGATGCCTACATTTTAGGACGGTCTTGACGACCTCAAAATCATATTAAAATATATCAAAATCATTGTTTGAGTCCACTACAAAAAGTCAACGTGCTTTCAATTTATAACGCAAAGACTAATTTATAGAACACCCCTTAAATTGATTATTTTTTCAAATTGCCTTACCTCAGTTTCAGTCGGCTTGATTCGAACACCTGGCCTGAAAGGCTTGTCACCTTAAGGATGATGTACCAGCTTTCCGTTTTTGATGATGGCGTGATGGTTCCCACGCCATTGAAGGACCCCAGCTCTGCGTCATAATGTGCCTCTACCGTGACGGCCCTTGGATCTGCCTCGCTGCCGTTATAGGGATAGAGGATGAACCTTGCATCCTTCACTCCCATGAGGGTCATTGTGGCGGGCTTGGCGCTCACGCTCTCGGTGTATGAACCGTCGGTTTCATTTGCGGTCTCCTGGATATTCCAGTAGCCGTTGCCAGAGTAGCACGAGAAGCTTTCGCGAGCCGTACGGAAGCCATAGCTGTCGGTATAGTATTGCTTTCCGGACTTGGTGTGTACCAGGGCACGTACGTAGTAGTAGGTGTCCATGTTCAGGTCAGTGAGCTGATATACATAGCTGCCATCCGAGAGGGACATCGTGCCTGCCGTTGTCCATGCGCTGACTCCCGACAGCTGATACTGCAGATCGACACGGCTTATGAGGTCCGGTTCTATGTTGAAACTATAGCGTACGTCGGCCGTGACGAACCCTGCCTGCACGCTGGGCTTGGTTTCACTGGCGGACTCTTCAATGGTCATGATGCTTGTGGACTTGTCATTTCCCGAATAGACAAATTCTTGGTGCTTGACACAGAGCATGTAGTGGACGCTGCCCGAACGGGAGTAATCCTCGGCCTTGATGGAGGCGGAGTAGGTATGGCCAGACTTCTTCGTGTCCACCTTGTAATGTTCGGGCGTAGTATAACTCAAACTGTAATTCGACACGGCAAAAAACACGTCTTCGTATTCTCCCTCTACGTCGGCCTCAAGCCTCAGACCGTCCTCTGTCTGGATAGTCCGGATGCCGATTGAGCTGACATAGCCGGTAAGGTTTCTTGTATTGACAGCCTTCTGCACCTCGCTTCTCACGACATAGTCGCCGTCCGTCATGACATAGGCAGACACGCTGTATTCCCTGCCTGGTGTCAGGTCGGCCGTGGCCGTGAATGAATTGCCGTCCGTGGAAGAGGCCGGCAGGGTGACGTACTCCTCAGGATCGCTGTAAAATTCCTTCTCGTGCCTTGCAACAAACCCCATACTGGCAATCCGTGCCCCTGCGGGGTTGTCATAGCTGGCCCTCAGTTCGAGCCTACCCGGCAGTGTGGCAACGCACTCCAGTTCCAGGAACTTTATCTCCCGGGCAGCCTCGTTGTCCAGGTCAATCTTGTCATCGGGAACCATGCAGCCTGTGAGGGTTACGGACACCGCACAGAGAAGAAGGAATATCCTATAGAATGTACTTTTCATATTTCAGCTGATTGTTTATTGTTGGTTGATCAGTGCCGTTTAGTCGTTGGAGAGGTTCACGTCGAAGCCGATGCCGATGCTGACATCAGAGAATTTCTGCTTGCCGAACAGCATGTTGTACTTGCCTGAAACGGTCAGTCCGCCGAAGCGGAGCATCAGGCCTGCCTCGGCACAGGCCCCCTTGTAGGCGGGGAAGCGGCTGAAGAACATGTCCGAGTAATAGTTCTTGCTGTTGCCATCCGTAAGGACAAGCATGGATGGGTGGCTGTTCTCATACACACGCTGGTACCAGCCAAAGCCACCGCCGATGAAGGGGAAGCACCAGGATGTCAGACGGAAGACCATACCGCCGGTTGCGTTCCAGTTGTTGATGCCGCACTCCTTGAGATTGGCATAGTCGGAAACCTGCGTCAGGTCGGTGTTGATGTGCCGGCGGCTTATCCTCTCCACAGACCCGCCCCAGCCTTTTAGCTGATACGGCGAGACCTGTGCGGCCAGGTACCATCCGGCACGCTGGACCTTTCCGAACATCAGACCCACGGGCGCGGTTAGCGATGCCTGCCAGTTCATGAAGAAGTAGGAATCCACCGTGTGTTTCATGGAGTAGCCCTTGCTGATGTCCTTGCGCATGTCCACCGTCATGGTCATGTACTTCGACTTGTAGCGACTCTTGGAGAGCGAGATGTTGTAGGAGCCCAGCATGCCGTCCAGCCGGACAGGCAGGGTGTACTCGCCCTTCTGGCCCGTGGCATTGCCAATGGGAGAGATGGTGGCCGTGGCTCCCGCAGGACCCGTCAGGTGCACCTTGCTGCCCAGTCGCATGTCAAAGCTCACGCCCTCGGACTTCACGTTGACCTTCTGCCTGTACTCGTAGGAACCATAGGAGGCCACGATTTCATGCGTGCCCACCTGCAGCTCCACGTTTCTTTGCGTCACGGCCGTACCGTCGATGAGAATCGTGGCAAAGTCGTCCGTACGGATCTGGCAGAGTCCGGTGATGGACTTCAGGTGAATCTCGCACTCCACGGGTTCACCCTCCAGGTTCACATCCCCGGTGGAGGGCAGGAAGCGATCTGCCCTGACCGTATAGGAATGCCTGCCGATGGGCAGGTTCTCCCTCACCCTTCCCTGCTTGGCAGGGTAGACCTTGCCGTCGATTTCCACGGTGAAGTCGTTGGTTTCGGGAACGGTCACCGTGAAGTAGGCCTTGCCTGCGTTCTTCTGCTCGGGCACATTCACCACCACCTCATACGTGGTCAGGCCCTTCAGCGGCTTGGTGAACTTCACCTCCAGCGGCTGGAAGTCCGAATGGGTGATGGTCAGCTTCTTGCTGTCCTCGGCCATGTACACCCAGTACACGCTTGCCTCCCTCCTGACTTCTCCCACAACCATACCGGAAAACTTTACGTTGTCCAGCCTGGGAATCATGACTTTCACCAGGGCACAGGGATTCTTGTTTCCGTCATTGCGCGGGCTGGTACGTGCCGCGAGGTCACTTACGTTGATCCTCGGCTCGCCGATGATCGTCAGTTGCTGAGCCTTCATTGCCAGTGGCAGAAGCCACAGCAGGAGCAGGCCCATTATCGTCTTTGCATTCATTGTATGGTTTGTATTTTCCGGTTTTCTCGTGCAAATTTATAAAATATAAGGTATAAAAGGAAATATACCCCATGTTTTTCCCGTTTCGTTAGGCCAAAAGGCATAAATTTAGTAATTTTGCAGGGAAACACAACATGACTATGCAAATACACAGATACATCATCGTACTCCTGATGCTGCTGGGCAGCCTGCCTGTGCTGTCCCAGAGGGAGGTTACCGTCAAATCCTTTTCGCTGCTGAAGGACGACCTGTCGGCCCGTACGCATCCCCGGAATGACGGGAATGACACGCCCTGTGCCCTTATCAAGGTGGCCTACCCCAACCCGAATGCGAAGTTTGACGGGATGATCATCCACACGGAGTACAGGCAGAGCGAGTACTGGGTGTATGTGCCCGACGGCGCCAAGCGCATGAACATCTACCTGCCCGGAACACCCACCATACGCATCAACTTCGACGCCTACGGCATCAACCAGGTGCAGTCCAAGACCACCTACTCCCTGGAGTTCAACTTTCCTGAGGTGAGAACCAGCCTGCCCGTCAGTTTCTACCTGGGTGCCGGCATGAACGCACTTGGCGCCATGAGCGCCGGGGCCAGCCTAGGGGCATACGTGGGCAACTTCAACATCGAGCTGGATGTACACAAACCATTGGTGGGCAACCAGCAGGTCTACTGGCAGAGTGATGAGCAGGTGCCCGTGTCCTTCCTGTACAAGCCCTCGCTGGGTTTCGGTGCCCGACTGGGTTACGGAATCGGGATGGGCAGCAAGATGCGCCTCACGCCACAGGTGGGCATACGTGGACTTCTGCTCACCGAGACCGACGACCAGGATTGCGGACTGTCTCCCGCCAAGGGTGCCAATACCACCGGACTGACCCTGGATGCGCGGATTGAGTACCTGGTCTCCAGGCACTTCTCGCTCTCGCTCGCACCCGGCTACATTGTCAGCGTGGCCGAATCACCCGGTTTCAAGGCCCTTCGCGAGGCCCAGCCTGCCATTGGCAAATGGGGCAAGGGCATGTCCCTGAAAGTCGCTGCCAGCATCATATTCTGAGATTGAGCTTCATGAGGCAGCCAAACAAGTAAACAACCGTCAACCAACCACATCATGCCACTTTGCACATTCCACCGCAGGTTCATCCTGCTCTCCCTCATAGCTTCCACCCTGCTCTGTGCCTGCTCCGACGAATACAACGGTCAGTTGCAGGCCACCACCCAGCCGCAGTATCTCAACATCCAGCACGCGGAGCTCAGATTCCCGTCGGCGGCCACGTCACAGAATTCCATTGTAACCAGCTATGGCACGTCCTGGAAACTGACGGCAAACGACTCCTGGGTGAGCGTGGCACCTGCTTCGGGCAACAGTTCGGCCAGTGTCAGCTTCAAGGTTCAGGAATACACCAACTACAACGTACAGGGACGCAACACCAGTGTACGGCTCTCCCCCACGGACAGCGACCTGCGTGAGCGTACGGTTGCCGTCTTCCAGGAATCCCCGGCCCTGGTCTTCCAGGCCGACCGGAAGGAGGTTACGCTGGAGGGTAAGAACGGTCAGTCGGACACCCGAGTGACCAGCAACAGCGACTGGGACTTTGATGTCTTCGACTCCTGGCTGCACGTCACACGCTCCGGCAATCAGCTGCTGCTTAAGGCCGACGACAACGCCACC
>JAZRVZ010000163.1:0-6387 GCA_045599425.1 Bacteroidaceae bacterium
AAACGCGAACTTTGCAATCACATACAAAACAATCTTTTTACCTTAAAAACTAATACCTATTGAATTCTGAGTGAAGGCTGTGTCGCGAGATACGGCCTTTATTATTGTCTGACCCTCCGACTGATTATTTTTGAGTACATGCGCAATGGCATTCTGTCCTTAAAGTGACTCGTTCTGCCAGCCATGGCTGGTTGGAAAAGTCCTGCGGTGGATTTGTTGAAGTCTTGCGGCGGATTTGCTGAAGTCCTGTGGCGGACTTAACAAGTTCGGAGGCTATGTACAAAAAAGAGGGAAACAGGGAGGGGTGCTCCTTGCTTCCCGAATTTATCTTGCCGTATTTCTGATTCTATGATATCAGACTGTCTTTGCCGGCTAAGGTTGCATGTATCAGAAGGGGAATCCGGTGTTTGCTGCCTTGATGGGTTCGGTCAGCTCGGATGCCTCGGCTTCCTTGTCATTCAGCTTGAATACCATGAACTTGGACTGGTTCTTGGTGATGGGCTTCCATACCTCTGTTCCCTTGCCGTTGGGGTTGCTGTACTTGGCAAAGTTGGTCCAGGCGGTCAGCATCTTCTCCGACAGGTCCCAGTCGCCCTTCACCCAGGGACGCCAGCAATGCTTCAGGGACTTGAATACAAACCAGAGGTCTGAGGAGTGGAAGGCACCCTTCAGGCGCTGTGTAACCTCGGGATGGCTGCCATCATCGGGCAGGGGGCGGGCAAACTCGTAGGCCCATGCGGGATGATGACCCTTCTCCTCACGATTGACGCAGAATGCTGCAATACCTGCACTCATGTCACCCATGTCGTTCAGGGTGTAGCCAATCATATAAGGTACGTCGGCCAGAGAGCCTGAGTTGGCTGCATCGTCAAAGGATTTCAATGAAACATAGCCATCCACCATGGGTGAGAGGTTCATGCGTGCCTGGCGGTCGCCTGTAACGGCACTGTAGAGTCCGCCAACGGTGTGGAGGGTCTCGGTGCTGGCCTGGCGCATCTTCTGCAGGGAGTTGATGCCTGCCCAGTCCAGAATCTTCTTGTTAGCCTCGGCTGCCTGCTCGATGGTCATGCCACGGAACTGTGCGGGTGTGGGGTTGTTGCTGGCTGTGGAGATGCCGCCTGCACTCATGATGACAGCCTTGTGGAAGAGGCCGCGGGCGAGGGGAGACTCGCAGAGGGTGCGTACGCTTCCGCCGCCTGCACTCTGTCCGAAAATCGTCACATTGTTGGGGTCGCCGCCAAACTGCTCGATGTTCTTCTTGATCCACTTCAGTGACTCAATCTGGTCCAGGATGCCATAGTTGCCGGAAACATGGTTGGGTGACTCGGCAGCCAGTTCGGGGTGGGTGAGGAAGCCGAAGACGCCCAGGCGGTAGTTGATGCTGACCAGCACCACGCCCTTGTTGGCCCACTCCTGTCCGTCAAACTCGGGCTCGGAACCCCAGCCTTCGCGGTAGCCGCCACCGTGAATCCACAGGGCTACGGGCAGCTTCTTGGCCTTCTGGCCGGGCGCGGTGGTCCATACGTTCAGGTAGAGGCAGTCCTCGCTATAGGGTGACTCCTCGCCATAGCCCCACTCTGTGGCATAGCCGCCGGGAAGATGTACGGACTGGTAGCTGGGATGTTCAAACTTGTCGCAGACCTTCGTGCCCTTCCAGGCTACGACGGGCTGGGGTGCCTTCCAGCGCAACTGGCCCAATGGGGGAGCAGCGTAGGGAATGCCCCTGTAGACGGTTACACCCTTGATGTCGGTGGCAACACCTTGAACCTTACCGCCCTCGATGGACAGTACGGTGCCCTGGGCCGATGCTCCGAAGACGGAGAGGAGGCAGAGGGTCAGACTGAGCAATGTCTTTTTCATGTTTTTTCAGTTAGGTTACTATTTGTGTTTGATACATGTTACGATTGTGTCCGTAAAGTTACGATTTATCTGCCATACCGCCAAAAGATTAACGGATTATTTTGTCAAGTGGGCGCACAATTGATCCTGCAATATGCGAAAAAAAGTTTGATTTTGTAGTTTCACAGTTTCACACTTTCACATCGTGCCTCTTCCGCTCTCCATTTATAACTTTGGCCGGGGCCTGTCGTCAAGACATAGGTGTGGTGCATTTTTTTCTATTTGATACATGCGGCGATGGAATGGAATACAGCTGAGGTTGGAATTGAACACCCGTGTGTTCCATTCAAACACTCACGTGTGTTATCAACAATGGTTCCGGTTGTAGCCAACAGGTTGGCACAACAAGGACATCAGTGCTGGCCATTCAGACAATTGCGCTGACAAAAGGACATACGCTGAACCATACCTGATATGGGGTGATTTTGTGAAAGCGTGAAACTGTGAAACTACAAAATCAAACTTTTTTTCAGGATTCTCGCATGCTATCTTTGCTGCCCTATGCTTGTAACTTGGGGTTGAGTATGTGGCGTGTTGCGTCTCTCAGGGTCTTCTTCTCCAGGTTGCGGCGGAAGGCCTCGGTAAGGTCCACGCCGGTCTGGTTGGCCAGGCAGAGGAGCACCCAGAGGATGTCGGCCATCTCGTCGGACGGGTCCTGGGTCTCGCCGGCCTTGAAGGACTGGTCCCCGTACTTGCGGGACATGATACGGGCCAGTTCGCCCACCTCCTCGGTGAGGACGGCCATGTTGGTCAGTTCGCTGAAGTATCGCACGCCATAGAGGCGGATCCACTCGTCCACCATCTTCTGTGCGCCGGATATGGAAATGTCTTTGTCTTCCATGGGTTTAGGTTTTTCGTCCTACAAATATACAAATTTCTCTTTGTTTCCTGATGCTTTGTCCGTTACTTTGTGTAAATAAAATATTTCGCAGAAATCTTTATCTTAATAATTATGCGGAATGGATTATTTTTTGTATCTTTGCATGATTTTACTAACATACAATGTTCGCACACATATACGCATGAAAGGCACTACCGATACCATACGCCACATGGGTACCATCATGGCCATTGATGGCAATGTCTTGCACGTCAAGATGTTGCAGAGTTCCGCCTGTGCCGGTTGCCATGCAGCCAAACTGTGCCAGAGTTCCGAGACAAAGGAGAAAGAGGTAGACGTCAGGACGGCCGATGCCTCGTGCTATGAGGTGGGGCAGAAGGTGATGCTGCTGGGCAGCGTGCGCCAGGGCCTGAAGGCCACCGTCTGGGCCTACATGATTCCTGTCGTGGTATTGGTCGTGGTGCTGCTTGGCTGTACAAGGTGCGGTGCGTCTGAGGTGACGGCTGCACTGGCATCCATGGGTGCCGTGGCCTTGTACTTCTTTGGCCTATATCTCTTCCGGGACAGGTTTGCGGACAAGTTCTCATTTGAGATCGAAAAAAGAAACAACAATAATAACTAACTAAAAACAAAAACATCATGGATCTAATTCTGATTGCAGTAATCGTCTTGGGTGGCATCGGACTGGTATCGGCTCTGGTACTGTTCGCGGCCAGCAAGAAGTTTGCTGTTCATGAAGACCCCCGCATCGGACAGGTGGCTGAGGTTCTGCCTCAGGCTAACTGTGGCGGTTGCGGATATCCCGGTTGCTCGGGATTTGCCGGTGCCTGCGTGAAGGCTGCCGATGCAGGGTCGCTCGATGGCTATCTCTGCCCCGTGGGCGGACAGCCAGTGATGGAGAAGGTTGCCGGCATCCTGGGTATGACGGCTGCCGCCAGTGCCCCCAAGGTGGCAGTGGTTCGTTGTAACGGTACCTGCGAGGCCCGTCCCCGCGTTGCCGAGTTCGACGGCGCCTTGAGTTGCCGCGTGCAGCACATGACCGGTATGGGCGAGAGCCTGTGCGGCTATGGCTGTCTGGGTTGCGGTGACTGTGTGAAGGCTTGTCAGTTTGGTGCCATCAGCATCAATGCAGACGGTCTGGCCGAGGTGGACGAGTCGAAGTGTACCGCCTGCGGTGCCTGTTCGAAGGCTTGTCCCCGTGGCATCATCGAGATTCGTCTGGCCGGCCCCAAGAGCCGTCGCATGGTTGTGATGTGCAACAACAAGGACAAGGGTGCCATTGCCAACAAGGCCTGCAAGAATGCCTGCATCGGCTGTGGCAAGTGTGTGAAGACCTGTGAGAAGTTCGAGGCAATCACGCTGGAGAACAACCTGGCATGGATCGATCCCGAGAAGTGCAAGATGTGCCGCAAGTGTGAGGAGGCCTGTCCCAAGGGCGCCATCCACGCCATCAACTTCCCTCCCCGCAAGCCCAAGACCGAGGGTGATGCAGCTACCGTGGCTCCCAAGGCCGTGGCGCCCGCAGCCGAGACTCCCAAGGCTGAGGAGACAAAACCAGTAACCGAATAATAAAGACAGTAAGCAGATATGAAGACATTTAAGTTAGGCGGTGTACATCCCGCAGAGAATAAGCTGTCTGCTGCCAGTCCCATCCGTGAGGCTGGTCTGCCCAAGCAGGCTGTTTTCAGTATGTTCCAGCACATCGGTGCTCCTGCCAAGCCCGTAGTAAAGAAAGGTGACGTGGTGAAGGTGGGTACGCTGCTGGCTGAGGCCGGTGGCTTCGTCAGTGCTCCCATCTACAGCAGTGTGAGCGGCAAGGTGAGCAAGGTGGATGTGGCTCTGGATGCCAGCAATACCCGTCGAATGGCCGTCTACGTGGACGTTGAGGGCGATGAGTGGGAGGAGAGTATCGACCGCTCTGCCGACCTGGTGAAGCTGGAGGACCGTCCCGAACTGGACGCCAAGACCATCGTAGAGAAGATCAAGAACGCCGGCATCGTGGGTCTGGGTGGTGCAACCTTCCCCTGCCACGTGAAGCTGTGTCCGCCTCCCGGACAGAAGGCAGAGTGCGTCATCATCAACGCCGTGGAGTGTGAGCCTTACCTGACTGCCGACCACCGTCTGATGCTGGAGCATGCCGACGAGATCCTTGTAGGCGTAAGTCTGATCATGAAGGCGGTTAGCGTCCAGCGTGGCTACATCGGTATCGAGAACAACAAGCCCGATGCCATCGCCCTGATGACGGAGAAGGCCAAGGCCTATCCCAACATCGAGGTGGTTCCCCTGCAGGTAAAGTATCCCCAGGGCGGTGAGAAGCAGTTGATTGATGCAGTTATCGGTCGTCAGGTACCCGCTCCCCCAGCGATTCCCATCAACGTGGGTGCCGTGGTACAGAACGTGGGTACGGCCTTTGCCATCTATCAGGCTGTGATGAAGAACAAGCCCCTCATTGACCGTATCATCACCGTGACGGGCAAGAGCGTGAAGCAGCCCAGCAACTTCCTGGCCCGTCTGGGTACACCCTTCCAGCAGCTGATTGACGAGTGCGGCGGTCTGCCCGAGGACACGGGCAAGGTGATCGGTGGTGGTCCGATGATGGGTAAGGCACTGATGAGCCTGGAAACTCCCATGACGAAGGGTTCCAGCGGTCTGCTGATCATGAACGAGAAGGAGGCCCGCCGCAGCGAGCCCGATCCCTGTATCCGTTGTGCCAAGTGCGTAGGTGCCTGTCCCATGGGTCTGGAGCCTTACCTGCTGGCTGCTGTCAGTGCCCAGGGCGACTGGGAAACGGCTGAGGGAAATGATATCGTGAGCTGCATTGAGTGTGGCAGCTGTCAGTTTACCTGTCCCAGTCATCGTCCCCTGCTGGATAATATCCGCGTAGGCAAGACCACGGTGATGGGTATCATCCGCAGCCGTGCACAGAAGTAGTTATCAGTATTGAAAACCAATGATCGATAAACAGTCATCCGTTTTCTTTTACCTTATTAAATATATAGTAAACAATCATGGCAAATAAATTAATAGTTTCGCTTTCACCCCATGTTCATGGCGGAGACTCTGTCCAGAAGAACATGTACGGTGTCTGTATAGCCCTGGTTCCTGCCCTGGTGATGTCGTTGCTGGTCTTCGGCCTCGGTGCAGTGATCGTAATGGCTACTTCGGTGCTGAGCTGTGTGTTCTTTGAGTGGGCCATCACCAAGTTCCTGCTCAAGCGCGAGCGCTCCAGCATCCTTGACGGCTCTGCCATCCTGACCGGTCTCCTGCTGGCCTTCAACGTTCCCAGCACCCTGCCCATCTGGATCATTGTCATCGGTGCGCTGGTGGCCATCGGCCTGGGCAAGATGACCTTTGGCGGTCTGGGACAGAACCCCTTCAACCCCGCCTTGGTAGGTCGTGTGTTCCTTCTGATTTCCTTCCCCGTCCAGATGACCAACTGGGCCGTTACGGATCCAATCGGCGCCATCGTTGCTCCTGACGGTGAGACCACCGCTACTCCCCTGGCTCAGCTCTCGTTCAAGAGTGTCGAGGCACTGAGCGAGGAGTTTGACGTACTGACTAATTTCATTGGTCTGGGTTGCCCCGGTTCAATGGGTGAGATCAGTGCGCTCTGCCTGCTGCTGGGTCTGGGCTATATGCTTTGGAAG
>JAZRVZ010000164.1:0-6962 GCA_045599425.1 Bacteroidaceae bacterium
GATACAATTGTACAGGCAACAGGATTGACTATGGATCAGATCGAAAACCTGTAATATACTTTATGATTCCTCCTCGCAACATAGCTTCACTATTATGCAGACGCAAAGCGGCTGTATATGCGACATTGTGCAAACCTTCTAATTTCGGGGGGGGTAATACGCAGAATATCAATTAGTTACAACAAAATACACTTTATTCATCAAGGACTCCTTGTGTCAAACCTTGCAAATATCCATGCGAGGTTTATGACATAGGGAGTCCTTGTTATGTTTTTACAATTTATATGTTTATGAAAAGAATCATCTACCTACTGTCGCTCTTTCTCATTGCTGCCAATGCAGCATGGGCAGATGACATCAGCGTTGAGCAGGCGTTGCAGATAGCAAGGCAATTCTCGGCTACCCCCCCTACTCATAGTGGTGGAGCCAAAGCTAAATCAGCAAAGGCAGCTTCCGCAAAGTCGGCAGAGCCTCTACTAGCACATGCCGTCAAGTCAAAAACGACACAGAAAGACAACGTCTATGTCATCAACCTTGGCGAGGATCAGGGCTTCATCATCGTCTCCGGCGAGGACGGTGCTGACGATGAAATCCTGGGTTACTGCGACCACGGTTCGTTTGAGTATGACAAGGCACCCATTCAGCTGAAGGACCTGCTGACGGTATATTCAGCAGGCGTGGATTCGCTGCGCATGTATGGTGCGCCGAAGAAGAAGGACGCAGCAAAAGAAGATGGTGCGGACGGGAAGCAGACCGTACATGACGGCAACATCGTGCTTGGTTACCAGAATGGACCGGTACGGCTGCAGGACATGCTGACGATGCCGGCAGAAGGCGCAGATCCGCAGCGTATGCCTGGTGGCCCAAGGAAGGCAGGAGCGATTTCCTGGACAGGTGGGGACTTTGGCGACATCATCGTCGGTCCCCTGCTCACCACTACATGGAACCAATGGTGGCCCTACAACCAGCTCTGCCCTGCTGGCTGCCCAACGGGCTGTGTGCCTACTGCCGTTGCCCAGATCATAAACTATTGGAAACACCCGGAAACCACCAAAGGCAGGGTACATGGGGAGGATGAGATGTTCCCGGAACACAGCTACGACTGGGATAACATGCTGAACAACTACAGGGAGGGGGGCTATACCCCGGAACAGGCACTTGCCGTTGCCCAACTCATGGCAGACTTAGGCAAGGCCCTGAAAACAGATTACACCCCTAAGGGAAGTGCGACATCTACCGAAATAGAATGGGCCATCTTTGAGAACTTCACATATTCGCCTTACATCGAAAAGTGGACTGCGAACAAGGTGGAAAACCTGGTAAAGCGCATGAAGAAGGAACTGAACCTCCGTCGCCCCATCCTGTATGATGCGTTCCCCGACGATGGTGGGGATGTGGGCCACGCCATGGTGATTGACGGCTACACCGACAGGAACTACTTCCATTTCAACTTCGGCTGGGGTGGAGATTCCGATGGCTACTACCTGAATGCTGTATGCAGCCAGTTTACCACCTTGCCCCATATAACTATAGGGATCCGTCCGTACGAGAACGCTGGCATCGAGATGGTCAGGGATGGTCTGCGCTATGAATTGCATGCCGACAGTACAGCGGATGTCACTGGCTATATGGCAGGCGTCAAGGAGGACATAAATCTCATCAACATTCCTGATTGCGTAACAGACAATGAGGGCAAGGAATACAAGGTGGTAAAGGTAACCTTCAATCTACTGAACACCAACGCCTTCCGCAAGATTAAACGTCTGCAGATTGGCAATAACGTACGCGAAATAGGGAAACATGCCTTCACCAGTTGCTTTATTGACCAGCTTGTTTTCGGCGACGGAGTAGATGAAATATCTGCCATGACTTTCGAAGGGACTACGATCAGCGAACTGGTCATCGGCTCTGGCATGAAACGCATTGGCCAGGAGGCATTCTTTGGCAGCACAATACAGAAAATCACCTGCAAGAGTCCTGCCATCGCCTTGGATGCCTCTGCGTTTACGCACTCACATGTGCCTGATGGCGACTGGTCCAGTTGTATAACCGAGCTGGGCGACTTTGCCTTCAAGGAAGTCACCTTTGCCAAGGCCCCGCATTTCACACAGCTTGAGTGGATTGGTAAGAAAGTCCTTGACCACACACAGGGCTTCTATGGTGACTTCACCATTCCCAAGACGGTCAGGCACATCGACCCGGAGGCCTTCGTCGGCAGCCAGTTGGGCAACCTGAAGATAGATCCGGACAATCCCTACTACTCCATGCCGAACTTTGCCGTTGTCTGCAACAAGAATCAGACAGCGCTCACCTTCCTCTATAGCAACACCAAGCTGGATGTGATTGGGGACGTGATACCGGAGACGGTAGTGAAGTTCGAACCCAGAAGCATACCCACCCGATCGGGTAGCAGCATCACCATCTCCAATGCGGTGGAGGACATCACCGGTGCCTTCAGCAGTTGCGAGGACATGACGAAGCTCACCTGCCTTGCCGTCATACCTCCTGCCGCCGATGACAATACCTTCAATGATGCACTCTTCCGGAACAACCACCACCTGACGCTCTATGTCCCTGCCGGCACGGAAGAACTCTACGAGCATGCACCCGGCTGGCGGCGCTTCCCACGCATTGTGGGTAACCAAGCCTACGTGCCTGCGCCCGCACCCACTAACCGCGAGTATTACATGGTGCTGCATTGTACCGGGGCTGATGGCGAAAGCCTGAACAAGCGCCTGCCTGTCAGCAAGGTCAAGGACATACGCGTAGGCGACTACATAGCCCAGGATGGCCAGACGCTCATCATCGATGCCGAGGGCAAGGCCAATGCCTGCAGGGTGGACAGCATAACCTGGATGAAGGGCTTCGTGTTCGCTGAGGCCGAGGTATTCGACCTGGATCCCGACCATCTGGAGGCAAAGGCCAGCGACTGCACCGTGCGCCTCAGCTCGTGCACCATCGACGAGCCCGTACAGCTCAGCGTACGCAAGGCGGTACTGACCTCCGGTGCCCTGCAAGGTGCCACCCGCGAGCTGGCACTGGACATCAGCCTGTCAACGGGCGAGCATGAGCTGTCCGGCATAGCAGAGATAGAGGTGCCGCTGGCCATGGGTGAGGACGAGACGCTCATGGCGGGCTACCTCAACGAGGAGACGGGCGAGTGGGAGCCCGTGCTGTGCACGTATGACGAGAAGACGCAGACGGCCAGGATCATCACCGACCACTTCTCCCTCTTCGAGTTCTTCTTCAATGTCAAGGGTAAGAGCACACGCGATCAAGCGCTTGAGGCCGTGACGTATCTGACCGAGAGATCCCTGGCTTATTACAGTCCGTATTATAATTTCCAAACCGCCCTCGGTATGATTTACCAGTTTGCAATAAGCGACGACCCCGACGTGGAGGCCGTGGAGAAATGGAAGGAAGACCTGGGATTCTGGCAGACGATAGGACTGGACGGTGGCTATAACCTGCTCAAGGGCCTCGGCTTCAACTACGAGAGCGTGGACAAGGCCATAGGCATCGTTGGCAAGCTGGGCACCCGGCTGACCATCCTCGATGTGGCACTGGCCGACATCAAGGATGACGAGGCAGGCGTGGCCGCCAACACGATCAAGGCCATCAATTCTATTATTGGCTCGCACCTGGGTACTATTTTCGATACATCGGTACTGAGTGTAACCTCAGGCCTGACCGCCTTCATCGGCATTGCCCTCGACAAACTGGGCACGACGGTGCAGAAAGCCAAGCTGGACTATACCAGGGCCATGTACCGCTACTACTATTCAGAGGAGGGGTACAAGGAATGTGGCCCTGAGTCAAATTTCGGCCACAAGTATCTGCGCAGCAACAAGGACTGGTTCGACCTGCTTTACCCCTATCTGGAAAAGAACAGTGACGGTGACAAGTTCCAGCAGTACGTGGAGGGACGTGTACGCCGCTACTGCGACCAGTTCTGGGAGGAGAACAGTGCCGTTCAGACCTACTGTGAAGCTGAATCAAAGCGTCTTGGCTTCTCTTCCATGCTATGGATCAGCGAATCCGACAAGCAGAAAGTCTGTGACGAGTACTTCGCCGAGCTCATCAATGGACCGATTACCAGTGTAATGACGGCCATCAGGCTGAAAATGGCGCTGAAGGCAAAGAAGAAGTATGACGAGCAAGTGAAGGAATATGTAAACTTCATGAACACGAAGGTGGGCTTCAGGTTCAAGGACTCGTCATGTGCCGAGGGCGAAACCTCCCAATTCAGCGGCTACAAGGTGCGCTTCACCGATACGCCTGTTGACGTGACGGACGGCGAAAAGTGGGAGTGCACACTCAAGGAGAATGGCACCGGTGCGCTGGGACTCTTCACCGTCTTTGCACTGGCCAATAACAAGATCAAGCCCCAGCTGACCCTGGTTGACAACTTCGGCGACGATGTAGCCACGTTTGACTATGAGCTCAACAGAAAGGGCAGCAGGATCATCCTGGACTTCGACCTTGCCAAGCAGGGAACACCTGTTATTGCAGAGAAGAATTTTGAATTTACGCACAACACCGACACTTTTAATGTCGTAATGACCGCCTTTTGGCCTACAGCCATAGATGGCGTTTGGGATAAACATACATTTGAGGACCATGAGTCGTGCTATTGGATCGTTGACTACTTTAAACCCTTGATAAAAGATTTCTTTGCAAACCGTAAAGACATCAGGATAGAGTCCGGAAAGGTGAAAATCGGCAATGACATCATAGGTGATTGGGACGAAGAGTCTCAGAAAG
The DNA here is from genome assembly GCA_045599425.1 of Bacteroidaceae bacterium. Taxonomy (GTDB): domain Bacteria; phylum Bacteroidota; class Bacteroidia; order Bacteroidales; family Bacteroidaceae; genus Physcousia. The sequence continues at coordinate 4,765 of JAZRVZ010000164.1, forward strand.
GATACGGCAAGTTCGCCCTCGATACAATTGCAATCATCAAAGAATTGACAAAGGAGGAGTATGTGGTCAAGCACAATTTAGCTACTGATAATCATGGGATATGGGGTGAAAATCATCCTTCTCCTCTTATTAATGAATGTTGTTTCAAGTTCCATATTGATTGCAAATTCGAAATTGAACATATTGATGAGTCGGAATATGTGATAACCTTTACAGGAGAAGGCAATTACGATGTAGAAACAGAACGCGTGACAAGATTCGTAGATGTTTATTGGAAAGAAGACTACGATTATGACATTTTTCTTTGGTACCAGCTTACCGAGGACCAAGTCATTACCGCCCCATACAAATTCCGAGGCGATGCTGCGTTGAAATATAGCAAATACATCACAATCAAATAACTGCAAGAAACATGAAAAGATTTTATATTTATACTATGGTCTGCCTGCTGGCATTGTGTTTCTGCACAACGGCCTTGGCACAGAACTACTATCTGTCAGTGGGATTCAACCATGACAAACGCTTGGAGGTGACTGATGCCAACTGCAGCGATATCCTCAGCGACGGCGGCAGCATGAGCTATGTCCCCGAAACGAAGACACTTACTCTCAATAATTTCTCGGCTGACAGCTACTGGGGCTTCTACATCAACTCCAACGATGCCGTGCATGCCATTCACCTGATAGGCAACAACTCACTGGTGAGTGAGGGCGGAGGTTCCATATATCTTGAAGTGCTCTGCGGCGAAAAGGTGACCATCTACGGCGACAGTCCCAAGGACAGACTGGTATGCAGCCACATCTCCATGGGACGCGCCTGGTATGACTGGACAAGCGAACCCCCATCATACGACGCGCACCTCACCATCAAGGACTGCACGCTGAAGCTCTACTCCGATGAGAAGGGCCTGGCAGGCAAGGATGGCAAGCTCAGCATAGAGAATGCATACGTCACCATCAAGAGTGATGAAGAGGGCATCGTGGGTTGGAGGAAGCTGGTGCTGGGCGACGGCATGGGCGTGACGAAGCCCTTTGGAGCCACCTTCTCCAGAAAGCTAGGTGCCCTGACCCTCGATGGCAAGGAGGCCTACAAGGGGGGTAACATCACCATCATGCCCAACAACGGTCAGTTCTACCAGAATTCCTTCGTGCTGTATCACAAGAACGGAAGCGTGACAGGCTTCTCCTTCAGCGAGAAACCCGTGATCAGCTATAGCGGCAACGAACTGGTGGTGACCACGGGCAGCGTCACCGTACAGTATCCCTTGGACCTGCTGCACAAGATTGCCGTGGAAGGTCAGATTGAGTCTGTCACCGCCATCGATGAGATTACGGTTCCCGACACAGAGTTCTCCTTCTCCGAAGAGGGAACTGATGTGCGTGGCGAGAAGCCTGGCACTCCGTTCTACGTGTTCGACATGAAGGGCATGAAGTGCGCCGAAGGTACTATCGATGCAGAAGGCAAGGCGAACATCAGATTGTCAAGTCTTCCTTCTGGAATATATATAGTCAAGACTCTGTCCACCTCATTTAAGATTAAGAGGTAATAGCCAAGGTATATCTCTGGACTCAAAAAGAAAACTGATGGCAACGCATCACATAATGCGGTGTCATCAGTTCTTTTTTTATTTCACTGCCCGAATTACATTTAATCAAAAAATAATCCTAATAATGTCTAAACTGACAGTTCTGGATGGCGCGATGTTGTGCTTAATGTGTAAAATCAAGGGCGATTTTGAGGAAAAGTGGTGGAAAAGTGTTAAAAATGAGTTGCAAGATGTATAATGTATAGCTATAACATACTTTATTTCAAGAAATTTTAGTACCTTTGCCGAATAATGTCGGCTAACTGCTGAGACAATATAACTCTTGAAAAGAAAAATGAATACTCCAAGATACATAAATCCACTTACAGACTTCGGTTTCAAGAAGATCTTTGGCAATGAGGATGTGATGATAGCATTCCTCAACGATATGCTTGAACCCAAATCGCCTATCGCACACGTTACGTTCATTGACAAAGATGAATTAGGACAGACGAAGTATGAGCGTGGTGTGATCTATGACCTCCGCTGTACCTGTGATGATGGAAGTAAGGTGATTGTAGAGATGCAGAACAAGGGACAACTAAATTTCTCAGATCGTATCATTTATTATCTTTCGAGAAGCATTTCTTCTCAGGGTGACAAGGGAAACACA
>JAZRVZ010000165.1:0-5347 GCA_045599425.1 Bacteroidaceae bacterium
AGCGTGTCGTGCGCCACATGGGTGAAGCGGATCAACACGCTGTCCTCCGTGCAAGGCACCACGAAGACACCGGCATTGCTGCAGGCCGTCTCCTGCAGGACGGTACTGTCCATGGGATTGAAGAGGGTGACCTTGGCGTAAGGCAGGGGGGTGCTGTCCGTGCCCACCACTGTGCCCCGGTACTGGTTGTCATGCTTGCGTAGCGCCTCGACATGGATGACATTCTCGTTGATGACGCAACGGATGGGGTAGAAGGCGGTGATCTGCTCGAGTGCCTCGGGGATGGTCTTGTCCACGATGTCGGCCGTGATGATGAAGTTGTCCAGGTCGTTGTTGATGGCTATGATCTCATACTCATCCTGTAACAAGGTCAGCTGTTCCAGCACCTCGGGCAGACGGGTGTCTTTGAAGGAAACCGTGACACGCTGGGCTTGGGCTGTCACGCTGAGCAGCAGCACCAAGAGGGAAAGAATCGTCCGTTTCATCTGCTCTGCTGTTCTGCCTGGGGCTGTTCCACAATCAGGGTATTCTTCTCGCGTCGTATCTGGAAGCGATCGAAGCCGTTGAGACGTTGGAGCACCTCGTCCAGGCTATGTTGCTTCTGCCACTTGAAGAGGAGGCGAATCTGGCGCAAATCGTTGTCCGTCAGATGGCTCTCTACCTTATAATATTCGTCTATCTGCATCAGGATGGAGTCGAGGCGTACATCCTTGAAAAGGATGATGGAGTCGCCTACCAACGTCATCTCAGGAATGGCAGTGGATACAGCCTCTGTCCCGTTCAGTGGAGAGGAAGGACTAACTGAATTATGATCTTCTGCTGTGATGCCGTTCCAGGGCTGGGTGAAGAACGAGGTACGCACGGCGGCATAGCTCAGGCCGGTGAGCATGAGGGCTGCCACGAGTATGGCGGCTATCTTGCGGAGGGAGAAATCCCTGTTGTTTCCGGCAAACAGGGAGCGGTTTTCCTGCTCAAACTTGTTCCATTCGGCATCCACGTCGGGCATGCCTATCTTCTTGTCAATATCATCTCTTGTCATCATTTCTTTGGTCTTTTTGGTGGATTAGACGTTTAGGGGATTAGTCACGATTATTTACTATTTACTAATTTACTATTTACAATTTATTTATCGATTTAATCATTTAATTATTTACTTCGCGTACCATAAATCATTCAAAAGCCAAATAATCAAATAAATAGGACCAAGCTTTAGCACTTGCAGAGCGAAGCGGGGCAAGAAATCGTAAATAGTTAGATCGTAAATTTGTATGAATAATATAGGTTAGGGGATTAGACGTTTTGTTGTTTTGGGCTGTGGTCACTTCCTCAACAACTTCCGGAGCTTGGCGAACGAACGTGTGACGTGCTTGTTCACGGCAGCTGTGCTGATGCCCAGCATGTCGGCAGTCTCGGCGTACGACAGGTCTTCGTCATAGCGAAGAGCGAGGATGCGCTGATCCTGGGGCGAGAGTTCCTCGCGGATGATGCGCCGCACTTCGGCCGTCAGTTCGTCATGTTCCTCTTGTTGTTCTGGATTTTCGCTAGCCATCTCGGGCGCTAAGGCAACGCGTGGCCGTCTGTCCCTCGCCATATTGAGGCTATGGTTGCGGGTGGCGGTCAGCAGATACGCGGCTGTGACCTCGCTCTCCGCTTCTGTCCGTCGACGAAAATTGTGAGATCGCTGTTGCAACAGCTGCGTGAAGACCTGGCTGACAGCGTCGCGAGCGTCCTCCTCGTCCTGCAGAACGAGGTAGGCCACACGGTACATCTGCCGGTAGTGGGTCTTGTATAGGATTTCGAAATCTTCTTTTTGGTAGTTCATTCGTCGTGTCTTTTACCTATATAACACACAGCTGTCGTTTTTCAATACCCCCAAAGGCAACTTTTTCTTGAAAAGATGAAAACGGTAGGATGATATTCGCTTGAACTTTGGATGACATTTACTTATTCCCGGGTGCAAAGATACTTATATTTCTTTGATACGGACTAACTTGTACCTCTTTTTTTAAGACAAACAGCCCGCTATCCTCTCGGACGGCGGGCGAAGTGACATGTCGTACTATTATTATTAATCTATGTGTCCACTACAAAAAGTCAACGTGCTTTCAATTTATAACGCAAAGACGCAGAGACGCAAAGATTTTCTCTTTTTTTGCCTCTAAATCCATTAAAACCTCTGCGTCTTTGCGTCTTTGCGTTCAACAAAATTACAGATTGTAAGCAAATCAGGAAAGGGTAATGTTTTGAATGTACTTTTTGTAGCGGAGTCATCTATGTGTATGAAATCTTTCACAATCAGTTTATTTCTTGGCCTTCGGAGCTACATGGAACTTGTAGGTCAGAGTGGCCATGACGTAGCTGGGGATGGAGCGAACCCAGGTCTCGGTGCGGCCCTGGCTGTTGTAGTCCTGCGTGATGTTGTTGATCTGCTGCAGGATGTCGTAGCCTGTGACTTTCAGCAGGAGTTTCTCCTTACAGAACGAGCGGCTGAGGGTGGCGTTCCACACCCAATCGGAGGTGTTCATGGAGGGGGTGTCGTAACCGGAGCGGATGTAGAGGCCCAGGTCGGTGACGAACTGGATGTCAAGCGGCAGCTGCAACGTCCCATGGAGCACATACTGATGGTTGAGCGTGGCGCGTGTGGTGAAGCCGGGGCGCTGGCTGTCGTAGCGTGTCCAGTTCCAGGTGCTTGTCAGCGTTACCTGGTTCTTGCTGCTAGGCTTGTAAATGAGCTGCAATGAGGGCTCGACCGTCTGCGAGTTTACCGTGCTGCGCTCACCGCCAATGAGGTCCACACTGTGGCGATAGGTGTAATTGTTTTTAACCTCGTAGCCGAATAGCTTGCTGAGTGCGTGCCGATGTCGCCAAGAGAGGTAGGCATCCCAGTTGCCATTGATATTGGTGGGCTGGTAGGTATAGACACCCGTGGTGGGATTGTAGGTATAGCCCGTGGCAATGGCATTCTGCCGGGTGTTGAGTGTGGCTCTCAGAGACTCGTAGAAGCCATCTGTACCCCAGTGGTGGCATCGGTTATAGTCGAAATTGGCAGTAAGTTCGTGGTCGTACGAACGACGAAGGTGGGGATTGCCCAGCGTGACGGCCAGCGGATTGTATGCATCGTGTACGGGCAGCAGCATCTGCATGTCAGGGGCTTGACTGCTAAGGTTGTACCAGCCACCAAACTTACGCTCGATGTTCAGGCCATCATCATTTTTCTTATTCATTCGGTTATCGAATATAGCATGCAATTCGGGCATCAGCAGCTTGCGAGTGAAGCTGGTGTCGAGTGCATCACGATGGTATTGCTCGCGCTCGTGCCATATTGCCACGGCCGAAAGCAAGGTGAGTTCATTGTGAAGGTTGCCACGGTTGTGCCTGTATCTCAGGATGGCAAAGTAGCGGCTTGAGAACTTGTCTCGGTCCTCGACGTACGAGTTCCGGCGGTCGAAGCCTTGCATCAGCAGCTGGCGTGTGGAGGGTAATGCTCCCAGGGCCTTGTCTGCCGACCATCCACTCGTCTGATCCAGCCGGTATCGCTCTTGCTCCTTGTGTGCCTGATTCCAGATAAGGTTGTTTCCAAACTGGGCAGACAGTTCGCTGTGGATATTGTACGTGTACGAAGCGTGCATTTCGGCTTGGTTACTGTAGCTGGGCGACAGATTGTAGCGATGGCGGAAGTCGTTCTGGCCCTGTCCCTGGATGTAGTCCAGCTGGTAGGCGTTGTGCTCCGTGCCAGTCTGCTGCTTATGAGTGAATGTGGGACCGATGTACAGACGGTCGCCAGAGGCAAATTTCTTGTCGTAGGTGACATCCTGTCTCAAGCTCCAGTTGGTACCGTTCTGCATACTCTCCGAGCGGGTCTTGCTGAGGGCAATGCTGGAAGCTCCGGATTGGAAGGGATTGTGCATCAGCGTGTCCATCAGCGCCACCACATCGCCGTAGGAGGCAGGATCGGCATTGAACTGTGCCGACCGACTGAGGCCGTTGCTCTCACGATGGTTGTAGTTGAGTTCAGTAACGAGACGGAGCGCAAAGGGCTTCTTGAGGACGAAGCGGTTGGTGAGGATGCCTGCGAAATCGTTGCTCAGGCCCGTCTGATGCTGCCGTGCCCATGTGTCGCCATGCGTCAGATAGGTCAGCGATGACTGGCGACTCTCCGTCTCCGAACGTGTCCACTTGCTGCTCAGGATGATGTTGTCCTCGTAGCGGTTCTGGCGGTCATAGACGCTGTACATCAGCGACAGGTAGTTGTGACGCTGCAGGCCAGTGGAGCGCATCTCGTCTTCCCACTCCTCGAAGTAGTTATAGGCATCGTTGTTGACGTTGTTGGACATGGCCGAGACCATCAGGCGTGACTGCTCGGAGAAGCGGGTCACGAAGGCACGGGCCTGGTAGCGAGCGTCGCCATGCTTGCGGGTAGGCACCCCGCCAGCCATCTCTATCTCGCCCAGCCAACCGATCTTGTACTGCTTCTTGAGTGTCACATTCATGGTGTACTCCTTTACTAATGATTGTGCGCCTACGAGACGTGCACCCAGTTCGTCCTGTTCGAAGACCTTCACCTGATCCACGGTGTAGTGAGGCAGGTTCTTGAGCAGCATCCCGGTGCCGCCGCTGAGGAGGTCCTTGCCGTCCAACTGCAGCACATCCACTTTGCGGCCGTTCACCTTGATCTCGCCATTGCTGTTGACCTCCACGCCAGGCATCGCTTTCAGCACATCCTGCAGCATGGAGCCGTCGGGAAGGGTGAAGGCATCTGCATTATAGACGATGGTGTCGCCCCGGTAATACATCTGCACCTTAGTGGCCGTAACCACCAGTTCACGCATACGTTTGCCGTCCACGATGATGTCGCCATCGGGGTCTTCAACATACTGTCTGGTAGGCTTGGACATCAGGCGTTTCACTCGGATAACTTCGTCTATCTGACTTCTACGCCCAGTCCTGCCCACATGATAGGGCATGCGCACGGGTTCATAGCCCTCGTAGCATGTTGTCAGCAGATAGTCGCCGGGACGGGCAGGCACGTCGAAGCGGTAGTACGTAACATGCGACGCACCATTGTGTGTCTGCATGACTGATGGAGGAAACACCTTTGTCGTATCACTTGCAACAACCAGCCGTATGTCCTCCCGTTTGTTAACACGAAGGTCCAGGGCCGTGAACGAGTCGATGAACTGGAACGAGAGGGTGACGTTCCTGCCCGTCCAGGGTGGAGCCACCACCGACAGGGAGTCAAGGTGCGTGTCATGTTCCTTTAGCATGACCGTGCCCAGGTCGCTCTGCGTGGGATGCACCCACAGCGTGTCGTGCGCCACGTAGGTGAAGCGGATCACTACGCTGTCCT
>JAZRVZ010000166.1:0-10506 GCA_045599425.1 Bacteroidaceae bacterium
GGGATCGCCTCAGAATGCAGCGAATCAGGGAAATGCATGTTTCCGTGCCCTATTCGTCCCTGCCCTATGAGCCTGTCAAGGAAGCCATGGCCATGTTTTTAGGTGAGGTCTTGTACCATGCGCTTCGCAGGGAGGGGGAGAATCCTGCCTTGTTTGAATTCCTGGAGAAATCCCTGGAATGGCTGGATCTGGCCGATCGCGACTATGCCAACTTCCATCTCTGCCTGCTTATCCAGCTGACCCGATATCTGGGTTTTTTCCCAAATATGCGGGATGCTTCGCCTGATGCCGTATTTGATTTGCAGGAAGGGTGCTTCGCGACCATGCTTCCCCGTCATGGACTGTATCTGAAGGCGGAAGAGGCGGGGTTCCTGCTTAAATTGCTTAAGATGAACTATGCCACGATGCATCGGGTTCACTTGAACCGGACGCAGCGTGGCAGAATCCTGAAGATGCTGAACACTTACTATCGTGTTCATATTCCGGAGTTTCCGGAGCTTAAGAGCCTGGATGTACTGACCGAGTTGTTTGACTGAGGAGGGACTACTCAGAAGTGTTGCTCTTGTCCTCGGTGTGGTTGTTCTTGTCCTGGATCTTCTTGAGTTCCTCCTTGGTGCGGGGGAATGTGGGGGTGTTCTCCACCATGGCGATGGTGTCGTCGTTGTCCATGTCAGCATCGCTGAAGATGTAAACGTTGGGACGACGCTGCAGAATAGTCTTTTCGCCACTATTGCCCTTGTAGTACTCACCGCGTCGCTGGGCCTTCATGTCTTCATCCTCAGCCTCGTTGCCCGGTTCGTTCCACTTCGTGGTGGGCATGAGGGGCACGTTCTTCAGTCCGAAACCTGTGGCCAGCAAGGTGATCTTTACCCTTGCGCCAAGGGTTGAGTCTGTGGCCATGCCCCATTTGGTCTCCACATCCTTACGGAACTTGCCCATGAACTCGTGTACCTCGTTCATCTCTTCCATGGTCAGCTGGTTGCTTTCGTCATCAGCGCCGAAGTTGATGTTCATCAGGATGCGCTGGGAGTTATAGATGTCATTATTGTTGAGCAGGGGTGAGTTCAAGGCTTCGTTGATAGCCTTGGTCACACGGTTCTCTCCTTCACCGAATCCGGTACTCATGATGGCCACACCGCCGTCCTTCAGTACGGTTGTGACATCCTGGAAGTCCAGGTTCATGATACCGCGCATGGTAATGATCTCTGCGATGCTCTTGGCTGCAGTTGAGAGGGTGTCGTCAGCCTTGGCAAAGGCGTTGAGGATGGTCATGTCGGGATAGAGTGTGCGCAGGCGTTCGTTGTTGATGACGAGCAGGGCATCGACGTGCTTGCTGATCTCTTCCACGCCTTCCAGGGCCTGGTCGATCTTCTTCACGCCTTCAAACTCGAACGGAATGGTGACGATTCCCACGGTCAGGATGTTGGCTTCCTTGGCGCATTGGGCAATGATGGGAGCTGCACCGGTACCTGTTCCGCCACCCATGCCGGCGGTAATGAAGACCATTCTGGTTCCGTCGTTCAGCATATCCTTGATCTGATCGATGCTGTCCAGTGCAGCCTGTCTGGCCTTTTCGGGACGGTTTCCCGCACCCAGTCCGTCCTTGCCCAGCTGGAGTTTGTGTGGTACGGGAGAGTCGCTGAGTGCCTTGTTGTCCGTGTTGCAAAGCACGTATGTTACGTCGTGGATGCCTTCGTTGAACATGTGGTTGACGGCATTACCGCCACCACCACCTACACCAATCACCTTGATGATGCTGGGATTGTTGACCTTGAGGTTGAAATCGATACCCTCGTTGCATGTGAAATTTATAGGCATATCGTATGGGGTTTTCTTGTATTAATGTTTATGGGTGTCTGTATCTTAGAGAGGGAGCATGTCTGGACAGGGGACTTATTCATCGTCGGTGACGAGTTTCTTGAGGATGGTGAACAGGCTGTTTTTCTTTTTGCCTTTCTCCCTGGGCTCTTCCTTCGTGTTATCCTCTGCGGGCTGTTCGGGCTCGGGAACAGCCTCGGCTTCCTCTTCCACAATGGGGTGCACAGGTTCCTCTTCCGCGGGGGCTTCTACTTCCGGAACAAGCTCGAAGGCACATGACTCATTGCCGTGCAGCATCAGGGCGATGACGGAGTTGAGGCCTTCCATGTCGGATCTGGATACTTCGTTCGCCATGGGCATGGTGAGGACCATTTCCTTTGCAATCTTGATGCGGTTGGTGCTGAAGTTCTTGGGGCGCGCAATGGCTTCAGACAAGCCCTCCATGGATGCTCCGCCACCCGTGAGTGTGATACCGGAGAGCAATTCCTCCTGCCATTTGCCTTTCTCTATCTGGCTCCAGATGTTGGCGATGATTTCCTCCATGCGTGCACTGACAATCTGTTTCAGCTCCAGTTCGTCAATCTTGCGGTCATTACTGATGCTGATGGTGGCATACTCATCACCGTTCTTTTCAATGAGGGCTACGCCATATTTCTTCTTCAGTGCCTCTGCCTCTTCGAAGTCCACTTTCTTGAGGGATGCAATATCATTGGTGATATTGTTGCCGCCCAGAGGGATGGTGATAAGATGACGAAGGATGTTCTTTGTGTATATGGCAACTGTAGTGGTTTCGGCACCCAGGTCGATCAGGGCGCATCCGGAGCGCTTTTCTGTATCGGGAAGCAGGCTGTCGGCCAAGGCAAGGGGTGTCGTGAGCAGTTCAACGACATCCAGTCCGGCCTCGCGCATGCAACGACGGATATTCTCCTGCAGCTGGACGCGTGCAATGATGTTCATGTAGCGACCCTCTATCTGGTCGGTCTGTGTCCCGACAGGATCTATGTCTGTATTGATGCCGAGGTGGTATTCCTGAGGAATGACCTCAAGGATCTCACGGTCGGGGTACTGTGCATTGCGGTTCTCGTCCATCAGGCTGTCAACCAGCTCCTGGCTGACCTTGATCCGGCTGTCCATGATACGCCTTACACGGTTGTTCTCTGTGTGGACTGACTGGCCGGCAATGCCCACGTAGGCCCGGGTGATACGTACACCCAGTTTCTCGTTCAGCCTGTCCTTGATACGTTCGATGGCCGTTTTGGTCTTGTCGATGTTGTAGATGACTCCGCGTCTGACGGTGCCTTTGATTCTTTCCTGCTCAATGGCAAGAATCTGCATGCTTCCGTCGGCCTCTTTTTTTCCTGCGATGCCCCGAATGGCAGAACTGCCCAGTTCGATGGCAACAATGATGTCCTTGTCTGCTCCCATATCTTGTTGTCTTTTGAATGTATGCTATTATGATGGTATGACGGGCTATGGTTGTACGGACTGGTAGCCCTTCTTCTTTGTTTTTTCTTTCTTTGTTCCGATTACCAGGCCTTGATAGGCCACGCTCAGGCTCTCGTATTTGTTCCATCCTGTCTGTGGCAGACCTTGCTGGTAGAATATGCGCAACCTGTGCAGTTTGTCCGGAATACTGTCTGGGTCACCCAGTAGGATGACATGGTCGGCTATGCGGGTGTAGAGCCTGAGATCGTGACTGCCGGCTACTTCAATCTGCTGTGCCTGGACCTTCCAGAATGCACTGTCCTGCAGGCAGCGGCCGATCGGAGCGAGCTTTGCACTGGCAAACTTCCTGTCAATATTCCCGGTCGCAATGACCAGGTTGCCTGTCTGGTTTCCTACAGGCATGCAAACTCCATCGCGGTCCAGATAGTATTCCTCACCGTTCCGGGCCATGACATGAAGCACCGGCTTGCGGGGAACCACATTCAGGATGAGTCTTCCGGATGCGTTGAAGGATGCGTATGCAGTGTCAACATAGGGACTGCAGCAAATGGTTTTCTCCACCTTGCTCAGGTTGATCTCACTGGTCTTCTTGCCCTTTAGTGTCATTTTGCTCTTTGCCAGAAGAGCTTCCAGTTCGGGCTTGCCGATCAGTCTGGTCTGCATGGTATCGTCTATCTCCAGTTCAACTCCCGTGCAGATGATCTCAGAGGATTTGCCCATGACACCCATCATGGAAACTACGAGAAAGGCGGCAACAGCCAGTATGAGTATGATCTTCAGTGCGGTCTTCATGTCCTATGCCAAAGTGCTTTTGCTGAAATTGTTCTTTTGTGTTCGTCCACCTTTGTTATGCCTCTTCCAGAAGCTCTGCTATCTTGCCGGCAAAGTCTTCCACGTCGCCGGCTCCCAGTGTGATGAGTACGTCGAAGTCCCGTCTGCCCACAACATCAAGCAGGTTTTCCTTGTGGCACATCTCCTTGCGTGCACAGGTCAGTCTGTCATATATCAACTGACTGGTCACTCCTGGAATCGGCAACTCTCTGGCAGGGTAGATATCCAGCAGTGCCACATCGTCCAGCAAGGACAGGGAGGCAGCAAAATCCTCATAGAAGTCGCGTGTACGGGTATAGAGGTGAGGCTGGAATATGGCCTTGATTCGCTTTCCTTCATAGAGTTGCTTGATACTGAGTATGCTCTGCCTGATCTCTGCAGGATGGTGTGCATAGTCGCTCAGGTAGACCATCCTGTCGTTCCTGACCCGGAAGTCAAACCGACGGTCCACACCGCTGAAGGATGCCATGGCATTCCTGATCTCGTCAGTACCTACACCTGCAATCTGGGCCAGTGCCATGGCGGCGATTCCGTTCTCGATGTTCACGGTAACGGGTACGCCCAGCTTGATGTCATTGATATTTCCCAGCGGGGAGACCATGTCAAAGATGATCTCGCCGTTGCCAATTCTGACATTCTCGGCATGGAAGTCACCCTCTTCCCGGCTATAGGTGTAGGTGGTGACTTGTTCTCCTGTCCGTGGCTGCATCTTCAGTCCTGTGTGCAGGATCAGGTACCCGCCAGGAACGATGAGGCTGCTGTAATGGGCAAAACTCTCCAGATACGCTTCTTCGGTGCCGTAGATGTCCAGATGGTCGGCATCCGTTGAAGTGATGACAGTTGCGAAGGGAGAGAGCCAGTGGAACGAGCGGTCAAATTCATCGGCTTCAATGACGACATATTCACTCTTCTTGCTGAGGATGTAGTTGGTACCGTAGTTCTTGGTGATGCCACCCAGGAAGGCGTTGCAGTCCACTTTGCTCTGGTGCAGCAGATGGGCGGCCATGCTGCTGGTTGTGGTCTTTCCGTGTGTGCCGGCTACGCAGAGTCCCTTGTTGGCACGGGTAAGGGTGCCCAGCACCTGGGCACGCTTCTGGATGTCGAATCCCCCCTCGCGGAAGAACTGCAGTTCCTTGTGATCTGCAGGAATGGCAGGTGTATAGATGACCAGGGTGTCCGTTGCCACCTTGCACGGAGCAGGGATCATCTCAACATCTTCCTCGTAATGAATCAGGGCACCTTCCTCTTCCAGTTTGCGGGTCAGGTCGCTTGGGGTGCGGTCATAGCCACCCACCACAAGCCCCTGATGAAGGAAATAGCGAGCAATGGCACTCATGCCAATACCTCCGATGCCTACAAAATATACAGCTTTCATAATTGTTATGCTTTTTATGGGATTTCCTGCCTTCTCGGATGAGAGAGGTTATTTGTTGTTGCGTCTGGCCAGCTTGAGTACCATCTCGGCAATGACCTCCGCAGAGTCAGTAAAGGCCATCTGCCTGGCATTTGCGCCAAGACTGGCCAGGAGCTTTTCGTTGTTCACTGTTTCAACAGCCAGCGGAATGAGTTTGTTGCGTGCTTCTGCATCCCTGACGTAGAGGGCGGCCTGCCGATTGACCAGCGCCATGGCGTTGTGGGTCTGGTGATCCTCTGCCACGTTCGGGGAGGGTACCAGGATGGACGGCTTGCCCAGCAGACAGAGTTCGCTGATGCTGCTTGCGCCAGCCCTGCTGATGACCAGGTCTGCTGCACAGTAAGCCTGTTCCATGTGTGAGATGAAGTCGGTGACGAAGAGGTTATCCGGCTTTCCCTTTGCTGCCAGTTCCTGTTCTATCTGCTTCTTGTAGTAGCTTCCGGTCTGCCAGATGAACTGTATGCCCGACTCACTGATGCACTGCAGGTGATTCAGCACACTCTCGTTGACGGTCTTTGCTCCAAGGCTTCCACCGATAATCAGGACGATGGGCTTTCCGGCCTTCATGCCGAAGGCCTCCGCACATTCTTCCTTCGTCATGCCCGGATGAAGCAGTCCCTGACGGACCGGGTTTCCGGTCAGGACAATCCGTTCCTTGGGAAAGAATCGTTCCATGCCTTCGTATGCTACGCAGATCTTCTCTGCCTTGCGACCCAGGGATTTGTTGGTGACTCCGGCGTAGGAGTTCTGTTCCTGGATCAGGCAAGGGATTCCCATGCCGTATGCTGCGTTCAGCGTTGGACTGCTGGCATATCCGCCAACTCCCACCGCAACCTGTGGCTTGAAGTCGCGTATGATGCCTTTCACGATACGCTTGCTCTTCAGGAAGTCCAGCATGACTCCCAGGTTCCTGGGGCTGTAAAGGGGGCGGATGAGGCCTCTTACAGGCAGACCCTTGATCTCGTATCCGGCTGCAGGGACACGTGTCATTTCCATTCTTCCCTCTGCACCGACAAACAATATCCTGGCATTGGGCTCAATCTTCCTGATAGCATTGGCAATGCTTACGGCCGGAAAGATATGTCCGCCAGTACCGCCGCCACTTATGATGATTCTTGTCTCTTCCATGATGGTTAATCTTCGTTTTCTTCCTTGTTTTCTTCTGGTTGGTGTCTTGATGCAACTGCCAGCTGTGCCACAGGCTCGTCAATCTTTCTGGCCGACCTGCTTACGCTCAGTATCATGCCGACATACATACAGGTAATGATGTAGGAGGTGCCGCCCTTGCTCACCAGTGGCAGGGGCTGTCCGGTCACGGGCAGCAGACCCACTGCGACTCCCATGTTCACGACGGCCTGCAGCACGAGCATGAACGAGAGCCCCATGACCAGATAGGCCGGGAACGGTTTGGCGCATTTGGATGCAATCTTCCATCCCCGGTAGAGCAGCAAGATATAGAGCGACATGACGATGACGGCAAAGATGATGCCGCCCTCTTCGATGATGATGGCGTAGATGAAGTCTGAGAATGCCTGGGGCAGGTAGTCTCTCTCCACGCTCTTTCCGGGGCCTTTTCCTACGAAATTGCAAGTGGCAACGGCAATCTTGGCATGAGCCACCTGCTGATGGTCATTTACGTTGTAGTCGTTTGGATCCTCCGGCCGGGAATGGTCTTCGTGCAAGCGGTGAACCCAGGTTGGAAGACGATGCAGCGCACTGATGGACTCACCCAGTTCCGTGGCAGTCTCCTGGGACATGGTGTACATGATGGTTCCCAGTGAACCGATGAGTATGAAGAGTCCCAGCACCAGTGTCAGCATGAACTTCCTGGGTGCCTCTCCTATGATGAGCATCACGAATATGACCAGGGACAGCAATCCTGCCGTCGAGAAATTCTCCATGCCGATAAGTACGATGAACGGCATGGTCACGAAGGCTATCATCTTCAGTCCCAGGCTGGATATCTTGTTCTTCTCATCCCTGCAGATGGACATGATATAGGCAATGAATCCGATAACGGCCAGCTTGGCGAACTCACTGGGTTGGAATGTCTTGCCCATGATTGAAATCCATCGTCCCGCGTCATTCGTCTTGGCCCCGGCAATCAGGGCCCATATCAGCATGCCGAAGGACACAATGATAAGGATCAGGCTGAACAACTTGAACAGCTTGCAGGGAATCTGGTGCATGATCCATGTAAGGAACAGTCCGAACAGCACGAACGTGCCATGCTCCGTCATGGGCTGCCAGTACTTGCCGCTCTTGTAGCTCATCCCGCTCGAGGCACTGTATACCTCAATGACAGAGATGACACAGAGGGCAATCAGTGCTGTCCAGATGGTGATGTCTCCCTGGAGCAACCCCTTGGTCTTGTATGTCTGAATATTGAATCCCATTTTATGTGGTGGCTGGGTATGGTGGTGTCCCCGGTTGTCCCCGGCGGACGTTTGTGGTATCTTTTCTTACTTACGGGAGGACTATACCTCCTTCACATACTTGCAGAACTGTTCTCCTCGGTCTTCCATGTTCCTGAACAGGTCGAAGCTGGCACAGCAAGGGCTGAGCAGGACTGTGTATCCCGGTCTGGCCATCTTCTTGCAGGCTTCCACACATTCCTTCATGCCGTGTGTGTCTGCCACGGGAATGCCCAGGGGATCGAAGAAGTTGTGCAGTTTCGCATTGTCGGCACCCAGGTAGACGATACCAGCACACTTTTCCTTCACCAGTTCCTTGATGGCATTGTAGTCGTTGCCCTTGTCCTTTCCGCCGATGATGAGGATGGTGGGGGTGGTCATGCTGTCCAGTGCATACCAGCAGGCATCCACGTTTGTTGCCTTGGAATCGTTGATGTACTGTACCCCGTCAATGCAGGCTACCTTCTCCAACCGGTGTTCAACACCCTCGAAGTTGCCCAGGCACTCCTTCAAGACCTCCTCGGGTATGCCGTTCAGCCTTGCGGCTATTCCTGCTGCCAGGGTGTTGTACAGGTTGTGCTTGCCTTTCAGTGAAAGCTCGTCCTGGGGCATACAGAAGGCTGCCTCGCCTGTCAGCCTGTACTGCCCATCATTTACATAACCTGCCATGCCTTCCTGGGAGAGGATGCTGAACGGACAGAGTTTGGCCTGGGTGTCATACTTGGGAAGCTCCTCCTTCACGATGGGATCGTCAGCCCAATAAATGAAGGCATCCTCACCTGTCTGGTTCTGCAGGATGCGCATCTTGGAGTCCGTGTAGTTCTGCATGCAGTTGTCGTAACGGTCCAGATGGTCGGGTGTGATGTTCAGCAGTATGGCTGTGTTGGCCCTGAACTGGTACATGTTGTCCAGCTGGAAACTGCTCAGTTCGATGACGTAGTAGTCAAATTCCTTCCCTTCGGCAATCTGCAGGGCCAGGCTGCGCCCGATGTTGCCCGCCAATCCTACGTTATATCCGGCCCTCTGGAAGATGTAGTGGATGAGGGTCGTCGTGGTCGTCTTGCCGTTGCTGCCCGTGATGCAGATCATCTTTGCATTGGTGTAGCGGCCCGCAAACTCAATCTCGCTGATGATGGGTATGCCTGCCTCCTTGGCCTTCATGACCATGGGAGCCGTCTCGGGTATGCCGGGACTCTTTACAATCTCACCTGCATTGAGGATCAGTTCCTCCGTATGCTTTCCTTCCTCCCACTGTATTCCATACTCGTCCAGGATGGCCTTGTAATTGTCCTTGATGCTTCCCATGTCACTCACGAAGACATCAAATCCCTTCTTCTGTGCCAGTGCGGCAGCACCCACGCCACTCTCAGCGGCACCCAGTACGACGATTCTATTCTTGTCCATTGTTCTTTGTTATCTGATTTTAAGTGTTACGATGGCAAATGCACACATCATGATGGTTACGATCCAGAAGCGAGTCGTGATCTTCGACTCCAGCCAGCATCCCTTGGGCCAGTTGAGGAGGACCTTCACGTCTGGGGCCAACTGGCCGGGTTTCACGCGGAAGGTGTCATGTATCGGGGCTCGCTTGAAGACCCTCCACTTCTTTCCGCGCTTGTTGCCCATCCTGGCCACCTGCGTCTGAAGCATGGAACTGATGCTCTCCAGGACGAAGACGAAGCAGAGCAGGGGCAGCAGCAGCTCCTTGTGGATGATAACAGCCATCACGCCAATCACGCCGCCGATGGCCAGGCTTCCGGTATCACCCATGAAGATCTGGGCGGGGTAGGCATTGTACCACAGGAAACCGATCAGGGAACCCATGAAGGCCAGACTGAAGATTACCAGTTCCTCCGAGCCCGGTATGTACATGATGTTCAGGTACTGCGCCATGGACGTGTGGCTGCTGACATAGGCCAGGATTCCCATGGCCAGCATGATGATGGCCGAGTTTCCTGCACACATGCCGTCCATGCCGTCATTCAGGTTGGATCCATTGCTCACGGCCATGACGATAAAGGTGGTCACCAGCACGAACAGAATCCATCCGGCAGCAGTCTTGTACTTTCCCATGAAGCTCATCAGTCCGCTATAGCTCAGGTTATTATCCTTGACGAAGGGAATGGTGGTATCCGTGCTCTTCACCCTCTCCTGGCTATGAACCACAATCTCCTGGTTATGGCTGACTGAGGATTTGTTTTCCTGAATCACGGCATCCGGACTCAGCCAGAGTGTCAGGCCCACGAACAGACCCAGTACCGCCTGCCCGGCCAGTTTCGTGATGGGCTTGATGCCATCCTTTGACTTTTTCAGTTTCTTGTAGTCATCCATGAAACCCAGCATGCCCAGCCAGAGAATCGTTCCGAGCATCAGCAGCAGGTAGATGTTCCTCAGTCGGCCGAAGAGAAGACAAGGGATGACCGTGGACACGATGATGATGACACCACCCATGGTGGGTACGCCCACCTTACCTACGTTGAAAGGGTCTGTTGCCTCGTCGCGCTGCTTCTCGCTTACGTTGTGCCGTTTCATCCACTTGATGAAGTACTCGCCGAACCAGGCTGAGATAATCAGGGACAGGAT
>JAZRVZ010000167.1:0-63035 GCA_045599425.1 Bacteroidaceae bacterium
CCCTGCCCATCAAGCAGATCATCCTTGACCGCCTGACCATGGCAGCATCCGATCCGTACGTCCGTCAGTCCATGAGGGTTGAGGATGAGGTGATGAGTGCCCTTGCCCGCCGCGATAACAAGATTGAGGAGCAGCAACTGACGATTGCACAACAGGCAGAAGAACTGTCCCAGAAGGATGAGCAACTCACACAGCAGGCAGAAGAACTGTCGCAGAAGGATGAGCAGTTGTCGCAACAGGCAGAGGAAATCCGCAGATTGAAGGAATTGCTTGCCGGAAAGTCATGATGTGAAGACTGAAGTGAAAGGTCAGTGAAGGGTTGGTGAAGGGTAGGTGAAGTGTTGATGGCACCCTCCACTGCGTAAATCCCCAGTATTTGCTGGGGTTCTGGGCTTGTCAGGTGAAGGGATGAAGGGTTAGCGGCTATTCACGACAATACCGCTTCTAACTCTTTGGTCTTAAACATTAATTATCATTAATCAGACATTAATTTGACCATTAATTATTTATTGCAGTTCATCTCCTGCTATATGAAATTATTGAACCTTCTATACTAAGATTCTTTTCGGGATCGCGATTGCATGGGTATCGGTACTGCAAATGTTGGATGAACCTCATTATTCTTTCTTGTTTTGGCATGGTTTTCTTTGTGGGTTGATTATTTTGTAGTAAATTTGCAGTTCAAACGACTTATGTATGATTTTGAAAGGAATATATGCTTTTTGCCTTTCCGCGCTGGCTTTGCTTTGCCCGGGAATGGCCGTGGCCCAGGAACTTGAGGGGACGCTGAGGCTGACTCCTCCGGCCAATCAGTCGGAGGAGATGGATGTGTTGGTTGATCCCTGGTCGGGTCTGGAGACGGTGACGGGCAATGGGGAACAGGTGTCCTTTGCAGCAGACGGAGAAGGGCAGGCATTCTGCATCGACCTGGATCTTCGCGGACGCGGTGAGTACCGTAACGGTTGGGGGACGCTCCGCTGGAAGAGGCAGAAACCGGCCTGGTTTGTGTCTGACCGTGCCCGTCTGTCCATGGGTTATTCGCGTGGCATACTGAGTGCCAGGGTAAGCGGTCAGCATGCGGGGATATGGGGCGATGAGACGCTGGAAGGAAAGAAGGGGGCCTGGGGGCTGCATGAGGCATGGGGACGCGTGGATGCTCCCATGGGATTGTTTGTGCAGGTGGGCCGTCAGGTGCTTTCCTATGATGATGAGCGCATTCTGGGTGCAGAGGACTGGAATCAGTATGGCTTCACGCATGATGTGGTGCGCCTGGGCTATGAGCATGGCATGCACAAGGTGCATGGCATCGTGGGGTTCAACCAGGCTGGCGAGAAGACGATTGGCGGTACCTACTATGATGGGGCGAAGCCATACAAGAACATGCAGTTCCTGTGGTATCACTATGGCAATGGAGATCAGCCTCTGCAGTTCTCCCTGATGGGGTTGAACCAGGGACTGGAGATCGGTTCGGAGATGTTGCCCAAGACCGGGTACATGCAGATGGTGGGCGGCTGGTTCCAGTACAGGCGCCAGGGCTGGTATGGCAAGGCTGAGGGATACTATGAGCTGGGGCATGACCAGGACCAGAGGGCGATGTCGGCATTCCTGGCTGGAGTCAGGGGTGGATATGATGAGAATCGATGGGGTGCCGTGGTCGGTGCGGATTATGTCAGCGGTTCCAAGTCTTCGCTGAGGAAGGGTACCAACAAGTGCTTTGACCTGTTGTATGGTTCTGCGCATTGCTTCTATGGCTCAATGGATTATTTCATGCGGGGCACCATGTTGTCCTGCGGACTGATTGATGCCACGGCATCCGTGCATGGCAGTCCGGTGTCAGGACTGGACCTGTCCGTGGACTATCATTATTTCATGACGGGTGTGAAGCGGGCCAGGCTGCACCGCCAGCTGGGGCATGAGCTGGATCTCCGCCTGCGTTACAATCTGCTGAAGGATGTGGCTGTGGAGGCTGGCTACAGTGTGATGATGCCCACCAGTGTGCTGGTATATTTCAAGGATGGCAGTTCCCAGTCCTGGCAGGACTGGGGATGGGTGTCCGTCTGCTTCTCGCCACGCCTGTTCTCGGCTAAATCCAGATAGGCAACTTGCTCAGTTTCCAAAGGTACCGATAAAGTTATCCCCCGATAGAGAGGCTCTTTCGGGGGATATATTTTGCCGCCGGGTTGTCTATCCGTTCTTGTGACGGTTGGCTCGCTTGCGTCGTATGTCTGCCTTCATCTTGGCAGAACCGGAACCATGGGCACCGGTGATGTACTGTTTTTTCCTGGCCTTTGTCCTGACCTTCGGCTCTTCCTTGCCTTTTTCCTTCCTGGGACCTCCCTTGAAGGTGATGCCGCCACCCATGATGACGGCATCTATGTCGTCGCCTCCGAAGTTCGCCATAAGGATTAGTGATGGAAAAGGCGGACGCCGGTGAAGGTCATGGCAATGTCGTACTTGTCACAGGTCATGATGACATGGTCGTCACGTACGCTTCCGCCGGCCTGGGCAATGTACTGCACGCCGGACTTGTGGGCGCGCTCGACGTTGTCGCCGAAGGGGAAGAAGGCGTCGCTGCCCAGGCATACGTTGGTGTTCTGGGCCAGCCACTCGCGGGTCTCCTGCTCGGT
This sequence comes from Bacteroidaceae bacterium, assembly GCA_045599425.1. Lineage (GTDB taxonomy): Bacteria > Bacteroidota > Bacteroidia > Bacteroidales > Bacteroidaceae > Physcousia. Next base: position 2,628 of record JAZRVZ010000167.1, read on the forward strand.
GAGGGGCTCGGGCTGCTCGGTGAAGAACTTCTGCCACTCGCCGTCACGCAGCACGTCATCGCGCTCGGGACCGATGTAGATATCGATGGTGTTGTCGCGGTCGGCACGACGGATGCCGGGCACGAAGGGCAGGTTCATTACCTTGGGATGCTGGCGCAGCCACCAGATGTCGGCCTTGTTGCCGGCCAGGCGGGTGCAGTGGATGCGGCTCTGCTGGCCGGCACCGATACCGATGGCCTGTCCGTCCTTGACGTAGCAGACGCTGTTGGACTGGGTGTACTTCAGGGTGATGAGGGCGATGATCAGGTCGCGCCTGGCCTCTGCAGGGAAGTTCTTGTTCTGGGTGGGGATGTTCTGGAAGAGGGCATCGTCGGCCAGGTTGATCTCGTTGCGGCCCTGCTCGAAGGTTACGCCGAAGCACTGCTTGTGCTCAACGGGGGCGGGACGGTAGCCGGGGTCGATCTTGATGACGTTGTAGGTGCCCTTGCGCTTCTCGCGCAGTACCTGAAGGGCTTCCTCGGTGAAGGCGGGCGCGATGACGCCGTCGCTTACCTCGGGCTTGATGAGCAGGGCGGTGGGGAGGTCGCAGACGTCACTGAGGGCAATGAAGTCGCCGTAGCTGGACATGCGGTCGGCGCCGCGGGCACGGGCGTAGGCACAGGCCTGGGCACTCAGCTCACCGATGCTTTCGGGTACGAAGTAGATGTGCCTGAGGGTGTCGCTCAGGGGCAGGCCGACGGCTGCACCGGCAGGGCTGACGTGCTTGAAGCTGGCGGCTGCGGGCAGACCGGTGGCCTCCTTGAGTTCTTTTACTAACTGCCAGGCGTTCAGGGCATCCAGGAAGTTGATGTAGCCGGGACGGCCGTTCAGGACCTCAACGGGAAGTTCGCCCTCCTCCATGTAGATGCGTGAGGGCTTCTGGTTGGGGTTGCAGCCGTACTTGAGTTCTAATTCCTTCATATTATTTGTAACTGTTTTGTGTTGATGCTTGTTGTGTCAAGCTGCTGAAACGTGCAAGCCTCGCTTTCGGCGAGGCTTGACGATGGGTGGAGCTGGAGGGGATTGAACCCTCGTCCAAACAGGGAAACCCTGTGCTTTCTACACGCTTATTCCAGACTTGGTTTTCGAGTACAAGCAAGACCTGGACCACCAACCTGTACCTTATTCTCTAAAGATTCGCCATACGATAGAGACGTCTCGTGTGACTATTCCCGATTTTCCAGCACCGCTTGATCAGACGCCTCGGAACAAGAGCTTCTGAGCGATGTCTCGTCCCAGCACCTGGTGCCGGGATTAGGCCAGTAATCTACTGTACTTCGATCAGGCAGCGAGAGCGTAAGTGTTTTCGCCAGATAAATCTTTGAAAGCCATTGATTATAGAGAGCGACCAACGACTCTCTGCGTGCTTACACAACGTTCCATCCCGCTGTCAAATCCATGTCAGCCCCTTGATGCATAGTTGCTTTTCGATGCAAAGATACACTTTTCCTCTGGAAGTGCCAAATATCTGACTCCTTATTTGTACTTTATCCCGGTATCTGGGCGGATTGTATGCCTCTGCTGATGGTTTATATGTAAAAATAGGCTATCTTTGCAATAATTTGGGGCTTTTGTCGTTTTTATTAAAACGGTATTCCCCGCAGCGCCCTCTGGCAGGGCGGTGCCCCTGACAGGAAGAACAGAACGAAAATTTGTTTCAGACTATGATAAAGAGAATCGCATTGATGCTGACCCTCCTGATGGTCAGCGTGGCCGGTGCACTGGCCCAGTCCATGACGGATGATCAGGTCATCCGCTATGTGCAGCAGGAGCAGGCGAACGGCAAGAACCAGCAGACCATCGTCCAGCAGTTGCTGAAGAGGGGTGTGACGGTGGAGCAGCTGCGCAAGATCCGCAAGAAGATAGAGGCAGAGCAGGCCCAGCCGGGTGCTGTTGACCTGACGGGTGCCCGCCAGCAGAACGGCCAGAACCGTCAGCGCACGAACCAGGAGAGGGCGCTGGAGGAGCTGCAGCAGCGGAATGCCCGGATGGTGCAGTCGCGTGCAGAGCAGAACCGCAGGCTGACCCGTCAGGAGCGTCTGGACGGACTGAACGAAGAGATTGCCTTCATGGACATCGACTCCCTGATCTACTACCAGAACATGTTCCGGGATGAGAGTGCGGTGTTCGGCCGTGACATCTTCAACAATCCCTATCTTACCTTCGAGCCCAACCAGAACATGGCTACGCCGGCCAACTACCGGCTGGGTGCCGGCGACCAGGTGGTCATTGACGTTTGGGGGGCCAGCCAGGAGGTGTTCGACTGTGTCGTCTCTCCCGACGGCTATATCGTGGTGGAGGGCGTGGGGCCCATCAAGCTGGGCGGACTGTCCGTGCAGCAGGCTACCTCCACGGTCAAGGCCAGGCTGGGACAATACTACAGTGACTGCAGCGTCAGCCTCTCGGTTGGTGAGACGCGCAGCATACAGGTGCAGGTGCTGGGCGAGGTGCAGGTGCCGGGCACGTACACCCTGAGCAGCCTGAGCAGTGCCTTCAATGCGCTCTACGCGGCCGGAGGTATCAGTGAGATAGGTACCCTGCGTAACATCAAGGTTTACCGTTCCGGCCGTCAGGTCTCCACCATAGACGTCTATGACTATCTGATCAACGGCAATGCCGGAGGCGACATCCGTCTGCAGGACAATGACGTGGTGCTTGTCGGTCCGTACGACTGCCTGGTCAATGTGCGGGGTAAGGTGAAGCGCCCCATGTGGTATGAGATGAAGAGCAACGAGAGCGTGAAGCAGGTGCTGGCCTATGCCGGAGGCTTTGCCGGAGATGCCTATACGAAGAACGTGACCCTGATCCGCAAGCAGGGAAGCGAGTATTCCGTGCATACGGTGGATGAGTTCCAGATGGGCAGCTTCCAGCTTCGCGACCAGGATTCGATATCCGTGGACAGTGTGCTGGCGCGTTTCAGCAACCTGGTGGAGGTGCGTGGTGCCGTGAAGCATGCCGGACAGTTCCAGTTGGGTGGCAGCATCCAGACGGTGCGCGAGCTGCTCCTGGCTGCCGAGGGACTGCGTGAGGATGCCTTCCGCAGCCGTGCCGTGATGCACCGTGAGAAGGAGGACCTGACGCTGGAGATGGTGTCCGTGGACCTGGATGGCATCCTGGCCGGTACGGTGGCTGACATCCCCCTGAAGAAGAACGATGTGCTCTATGTGCCCAGTACGGTGGACATGAAGGGGGAGCAGACCTTCCAGATCCTGGGTGAGGTTATCTATCCCGGTACCTATCAGTATGCGGAGAATACCTGTGTGGAGGACCTGATCCTGCAGGCCGGCGGTCTGACGCAGGCTGCCTCGACGGCCAAGGTGGATGTGTTCCGCCGCATCCGCAACGCGGAGGCCACGGAGAACAGCGAACTGATGTCGGAGGCGTTCAGCGTCACCATCAATGATGCCCTTCGTGCGGGGGACAGCATCTGTGTGCTGATGCCCTTTGACGTGGTGGTGGTGCGCAAGAGTCCTGCCTACAGCGAGCAGCAGAACGTGAAGGTGACCGGTAGCGTCAACTTTGAGGGAGAATATTCCATGACCAACAAGAACTACAGGCTGAGCGACCTGGTCAGGTCGGCCGGCGGCCTGTCTTCGCTGGCCTATGCCAAGGGTGCCCGTCTGGAACGCAAGATGACGGACGAGGAGAGGCTTCAGCGTGAGAATGCCATGCGTGCCAGTCAGATCCAGATGTACGAGGAGGCCATGCAGAGCAACGACAAGAGCTACAACCTGAACCTGGCCGACTCGCTGCTTACCATGAAACTGGAACTCGGTACGACCTATCCCGTGGCCATTGACCTGGAGGAGGCACTGCAGAATCCGGGTGAGGGGAGTGACATCGTGCTGCGTGAGGGGGACGAGTTGATTATTCCCCAGTACAGCAATACCGTCAAGATCAGCGGTGAGGTGATGTATCCCATCTCCATGAGCTGGGAGAAGGGAAAGTCGCTCAACTACTACATCAAGCATGCCGGAGGCTATGGCAACCGGGCCAAGAAGAGCAATGTCTACGCGATATACATGAATGGAGCGGTTGAGAAGATCAACAAGTTCAGGTCCAGTGATATCCAGCCGGGCTGCGAGATTGTCGTGCCGACCAAGACGCAGAGCCATAAGATGACGACCGGCGAGGTAATGGCCGTGGCCAGTGGCGGTGCATCCCTGGCCAGCGTGGTTGTGGCATTGATCAGTATTTTGAAGAAATAGCAGAGGTGGGTTCCATAGATTAAGTAGTAAGGAAATGGAGAAGAAACTTGATATCAAGGAGGTTGTTGCACTGTTGTGGGCAAGGAAGAAACTGTTTATCTGGGGTACGGTCATAGCCTTTGTCCTTTCCTGTGTATGGATTTTGCCGAAACCCCGGTATTATACCTCAACCGTGAGCCTTGCTCCCGAGACGGAGAATGGTGGCGATGTGGGTGGATCGCTCAGTTCGCTGGCTTCTTCCTTCGGCTTCAATATGGGGGGAAGTGCGTCGGGTGACGCCATCTATCCCATGCTCTACCCTGATATCCTGAGTTCATCGGATTTCCTGGTAAGTTTGTTTGATGTACGGGTGAAGGATTCAAAGGGCAAGGTTGATACGGACTATTATACCTACCTTACGGAACACCAGGAGGAATTCATCTGGTCCATCCCCCTAAACCGGTTCAAGCGATGGATGCGCAGTCTTATGCCCAAGGCCGAACCATTCACGCTGGACAATGGTCAGGGAGGGGAGCAGAAGGTCAACCCTTTCTGTCTGACCGAGAAACAGGATATGGTGGTCAATGCGCTGCGCCAGAACATTGTAGGAGTGTTTGATCTCAAGACTGAGGTCATCACCATTTCCGTGACGGACCAGGACAAGCTGATTTGTGCAACGATGGCGGATTCCGTCAGAACCCGGTTGCAGAAGTACATCACGGACTACCGTACGAGCAAGGCACGCATAGATGCCGACTATTACCGTGGTCTGGCAGACGAGGCCAGGCAAGGCTATGAACAGGCGGCCAAGGCTTACAGTGATTATTGCGATGCCCACCAGAACGTCATCCTGCAGGCTTTCCTGTCCGAGCGTGACATGCTGGAGAACGACATGCAGACCAAGCTGAACACCTACACCGCCCTGGAAGCACAGTACCAGGCAGCACTGGCCAAGATACAGCAGTGCACACCTGCCTTTACCATTATCCAGGGTGCCACCGTTCCCATCAAGCCTGCCGGTCCCAAGCGCATGATTTTCATTGCTGCCATGATGTTCCTGACTTGCCTGGGCATCTCTGTCTATGAACTCAGGAAGTATCTGTTCTGATCTTGTCCATTCCCCGTAATCCCGGTAGCATTCATGTTCTCAGTTCCTGAAACCTTCTTTCTGTATACCTTGCTCGCAGTGGTGTGTCCCATGCTGTGCATGTTTTCAGAACGGACTGATTCCAAGTGGGGGGTATATGCTGCCTATGCACTGCTGATCCTGGTTTCGGTGATAAGGTTTGACATCGGGGCAGACTATGAGAACCATGCTACGATGTTTCTCAGGAGGGCACAGATACTGAATCATGGGACGCTTACCCTGATGGACTACCTGAAGCCGGAGCCTCTGATCTATCTGTTCATCTACCTCTACAAGGGGCTGGATTTCTGTTACGTTTATGTGTTTGGAACGATATCCGTGGTGTCCATTGTGCTGATGTACAAGGCCCTGGACTATTACAAGGTGCATACTCTGGGCATATTGGTCTATATTGTTTCCTTCACGCTGTTCCAGTCCTGGGACTGGGCCAGACAGGGAATGGCATTGTCCTTCTTCCTGTTCTCGCTGAGGTATGCGGAGGCGCGTAATCCATGGAAGTATCTGGCATGCATCTTCCTGGCCGTCATCTCGCATTATTCGGCATTCCTGCTGGTTCCCATGTATCTGGTGTATCGCTATACGCCGAGGCACCGGCATACGTCCATGGTCATCTGTGCCGTACTGTTCTTCATGTTTTGCCTGGTTGAGGTGGGCATCTTCAGTTCCCTGCATGAGCGACTGGTCTCGCTGATACCTTTCTATGGACAGATATACAGCAAGACGGGTTATATGCAAAATGGCGAGGGAACCTACCATACCAGTACCTACATCATGTCGGTCCTGATCTATATCGCCATCATCTTTTTCTCCAGGAAGGAACATGCGGGACTGGTGGCCTTGCTGGGCTTGGGGGCATTCGTCTACATCATTGCCGGCGGTAATCTGAACTTTACCCGCATGGCGTGGTATGCAACCAGCATACAGATTATCCTGATACCGAAGATCCTGATGGATAGCGACACAGTGAACTACAACAAGATGTTCGTGCGCTATCTGTATCTGTTCATGGTCATGTTTGCCATATTTGAATATGTGTACATCAAGTCCAACTTCCGTGACGTGGTGCCTTACGAGACGGTGTTCTCCGAGGAATTTGACCGGCAGCAGTTCCGGATAAGGGCGTATTGACAGTGAGGCAGGAAGAGTGAAGGACAGCGGAACGCGGAGTGAAAGGACAGTGGAATGAGAAAGACAATCTATACATGTATCATCGGGGCTTATGACCAGTTGCAGCAGCCTGCTGTGACAGATGGGTCGTTTGACTACATCCTGTTTGTGAAGCGGGGTACGAAGACTTGCGATCGAATGGGCGTGTGGCAGGTCCGTGAACTGGATCATGAGGGCGAGGATAACACCATTCTCTCCCGTTTCCCCAAGATGAATCCTCATCTGGTGCTTCCCGGATATGACTATAGTGTCTGGATGGACGGGAATATCGCCATACGGTCAGCGGCGTTCTATGATGCCGTCAACCGGAAGGTGGAGCAGGGGGTGGCCTACAGTGGGGTGAAGCATCCGCACCGGGATTGCGTTTACCTGGACATTGAAGGGTGTGTGCATGCCATGCGTGACAGGAGCAGCAATATCTTCCGTGCCTTGAGATTCCTGCTGAGGATGAAGTTCCCGGCTCATTATGGCATGTATGAGAACAACATCATCCTGCGCCGGCATGATTCGGAACGGGTGAGGAGGTTCGGACAGATGTGGTGGGAACTGTATCAGCGCTATCCGCGTCGCGACCAGTTCACGGCTCCTTTCTGCCTGAGGGAATGTGGCCTGCCCTTTGACTATCTGTTGCCGGAAGGGGAGAGTGCCAAGACTTCGGCTTGGTTTGTCTATCAGGAACACATAGCAGGCAAAAAGCCCTTCCTGCGTTACTGGTACGATTACTTTGCCTGCAGGGTAAGAACCTATGCCTTTATTGGCTATATGAAGTTTCATGGCGTAATGTAAGTCTGCAGATGAAAAAGATACTGTTTATCTCGCAATACCTGAACCGCAATGGCACCGAGGCCTTCATGATGAGTGTCTTCCGGGGGATAGACCATGCGCGCTTTCATGTGGATTTCCTGCTGTACACCCGGCAGGAGTCGGATTACACGCGTGAGGTCGAGGCGTCGGGAGGGCGTGTGTACAGGGTTACGTCCCGCAGGGAGTCTCCCCTGAGGTGGTACCGGGAGCTGAACCGCTTCCTCAAGGAACATGCCGGTGAATATCATGCCATTCATTTCTGCGGCAACCATGTCAATGCAATGGCGCCCATATTCTTCTCCTGGCTCTATCGGGTGCCAGTCCGCATCGTGCATTCCCATAATTCCCTTGCCCGGGGACTTGCCGTGAAAGTGTGCCATGTGCTCAACCGTGGACTGGTCCGGCGGATGACCACCCATCATCTGGCCTGTTCAGACCTGGCGGCCAGGTGGTTCTTCGGTTCTCATCCGGCCATGATCATCAAGAATGGCATAGATGTGGAGACATTCGCGTATGATCCTGCAAAGAGAGTTTCCATGAGGGAAAGCCTGGGGCTCGCTCCCGGGGAGGTTGTGATCGGGCATGTGGGCGCTTTCCGCGCAGAGAAGTATCACTCGCAGATCCTTCGTGTGTTCCATTCATTCCTGCAGACGGAACCACATGCCAGGCTTCTTCTGGCCGGAACTGGCATGCTGATGGAGGATACCAGGCGGCTGGCTGCAGAACTGGGTGTGGAGGACAAGGTTTCGTTCCTGGGCGAACGCAATGATGTTCCCCTGCTGATGCAGGCCATGGATCTTTTCCTGATGCCCTCAACGTTTGAAGGCCTTCCTTTTGTCTTGATAGAGGCTCAGGCGGCAGGTCTTCCCTGTGTCATCTCTGACGTCATTTCCCGTGACATTGTCCTGACGTCACTGGTCTGCTACCGAAGGCTTGATGATACGCATGCCAGCTGGGCCTCTGCAATACGTTCTGCCTTGGATGAACCGCGAAAGGACAGATCCTCAGAGGTGAGGGATGCTGGATATTCCATAAAGGATTCCATCAGGAGTCTGGAAACTATATATATGTCAAATGAATAAGAAACTCGTCAGAAACTACCTGCGGCTGGCCAAAAGTCTGCTGTTCGTACCTTTGTGTCTGCCCCATCTATTGGCCTACCTGTTGTCTTCAGCTTCCAGAAGGGCACTGATAAAAAGTGACTTGTCGGTGATGGCCTATCAGATTGGGATAGGGCTGGGGACCATGATGTCCCTGGTGTATATGTTGGCCAACAACCGTTTCTACCGCAATCTGTTCTATCACCGCATCGGTCCCGCTTGTGCCTTGCTGATAGGTTGGATTCTTCCAAAGGATCGCTATTTCAGCATAAGCAAGACGACCGGTATCGGTGAGGGATGCTGGATGGCTCATCCGTTCTCGACGATAATCAATGCAGAATCGATAGGCCGGAATTTCCGGGTTATCAATAATACGACGATTGGTGAAACGGCCAAGGGCCGGCCTGTCATAGGTGACAATGTCGATGTGGGGGCAGGGGTCATCATCATTGGTAATGTGAAAATCGGTGACAATGTCAGGATTGGGGCAGGAAGTGTGGTTGTGAGGGATATACCTGGCAATTGTGTTGCCGTTGGCAATCCTGCCCGTCCTGTGAAGTTCCTGTAGTTATCCTGTTGTTATTGTTTCCCCATATTCATAATATATGCGAATCCTTCATTTGATCAATGCCGTGGAGATCGGTGGCGCCCAGCGTCTCCTTGTAGACCTGCTCCCCCGTATGGCACGCCTGGAGGAGGTGGTTGATCTGGTCGTGTTTGAGGACTTGGATAATGAGTTTACGAGATGCCTGAAGGAAGCAGGCATACGTATCATTGTCCTCGGAGAGAGGAACTACCGTAACCCGCTGCTGGCAGGGAAACTCAGAAAGATTTTCCGGCAGTACGATCTGGTACACGTACATTTGTTTCCTTCCAGCTATTGGGCTTCCCTGGCTGCCCGGGGACTGAATGTGAAACTGGTTTTCACTGAACATAGCACATCAAACGCCCGCAGGACAAAAAGCGTGTTCCGTCCCATCGAGAGGTTCATATACAGGCGCTATGACAGGATTATTTCCATCAGTCGACAAACTCAGGATGCCCTGACCCGATGGCTGCGGCAGGAGGATGAGCGGTTCGTGGTGGTCCATAACGGCATAGATACACGTCGTTTTGCCAATGTCTCACATTCGGATGAGGGGAGCACACTTATCATGGTTGCGCGTTTTGTGTCTGCCAAGGATCATCAGACGGTGATTCGTGCCATGAGGATGCTGCCGGAGGACGTGACGCTGAACCTGGTTGGCGACGGGCCTACGCGTCCGTCTTGTGAGGCCCTGGTCCGGGAGCTTGGACTGGAGAAACGGATCTGTTTCCTGGGGGAACGGACGGATGTGGCTTCTCTCATCGCTGCATCGCGCATCGGTATACAGTCTTCTTACTGGGAAGGTTTTGGGTTGACAGCCGTGGAAATCATGGCTTGCGGCAAACCGGTGGTGGCAAGTCGGGTGGAGGGGCTTAGGCAGGTGGTTGAAGGTGCCGGATTACTGTTTGACCAAGGGGATGCCGTTGCTTTGGCCGACTTGGTGCGTGGTCTTATGGAGGACAGTAACCGCTATGACAGTATTGTCCAAAAGTGTCTGGAGAGGGCTGCCGACTATGATATTGGGTATATGGTGGATCGTTACTTGCAGGTGTACAGGACACTCTGAAGTTGTGTGATTCTTTCCGCTAATTATTCCGCTGTTCATCAGTGAAGCAGGAAGTCCCTGGGAGAGTCTGCCCAGTCCAGGCCGAGGCCATAGTGTTTGCCATTGCGTGCTGAATAGTATAGGCTGAATCCTGTTTCTGTCCTGACCAGACAACTTCGGTAGAGTTCTGCGTCCCAGTGCTTTTCACGGGGGAGTCTCATGATGACCGGAATGCTCCAATGGACATTGTCGGTGGATTCGCTGTAGAACAAGCACCACTTGCTAATGGAATCTCTTCCCTTGACCATGACCGTGAGACGGAAAAGTCCGTCGGCATGAATGACATCGATGTGCCAGGGGTAAAACTCCTGTCCGTTGTATTCGTATGGAAGATCGATGCTTTGCAGATGTTGCCAGTTGGTACCATCCAGACTTTCATGATAGTCTATGGTCTTGGTCTTGAGGCTTACCGTCCAGATGTGATACCTGCCGTTCTCGTAGCAGGCGGCCGGACTGAGGAATAGGGCGCAGTTGCGGTTGCCTCTGTTTTCATGCAGTATTTCTTTGTCTTTCCAGTTCTGGCCGTCTTTTGATATCATCCGGTAGATGATTTCCTCCTGGCTCTTCTCGTCGGCATAACGGAACCAGACTTCCAGTTCGCCGTGCTGATCGTTGTATAGCAGATGTGTGTCAGAATAATACTTTTTGTCGGTGTCGATGGGAACGTCTAATGGTGTTCTTGCAATGTTCTGCCAATTCTTTCCGTCATCAGAGAAGGCAACGCACGGATTTTCATATTTTGGATTCCCGTCAGGATAGGGAGTATAGGCCATCCAGTAGGGATGCCCGAAGAGGCTGTCCGGAAAGTACAGAACCTTGGGATGGACGTTCTGGGTATTCCCCCGATAGTTGCGGACCGGCAGGAAATATTCATAAAACGGGGATTGATACCTCTGTTCATCCTCGGGCTGGCAGGAGCAAAGAATGAGACAGAGTAGCAAGCTGGGTATTTTGCATGTCATGGTTTGGCGGTATGACTTTTTAAACAGAGATTTCCATGTTTTATTGTTCATGGCGGGGAATATCGGGTTTGAAGCCGCAATTTAGTGTTTTTTTGCGAGACTGTACCCAAAGATTTATAGAAATTGATTAACTTTGTATTAGAATTACGGAAACATGGCAAAATTACTGATAGTCGTAAACGAAGACCGCTTCTTTCTGAGTCATCGTAAGGATATCGCCTTGCGTGCACGTCAGGAGGGGTATGATGTCACCGTGGTATGCAAGGATACCGGGCAGCATGGTGTCATCAAGGCCATGGGATTGCCGGTAATAGAGTTGCCAGTGAATCCTACGGGAATGAGCCTGATGGAAGAACTGAGGACTTTCCGTTTTCTCTGTAAACTCTACAAACGCGAGAAGCCGGACCTGGTTCATCATGTAGGATTGAAGAATATTCTTTGGGGAGGCTTGGCTGCCAGGTACCGGAAGATTCATGGCGTAGTGAACGCGGTGAGTGGACTGGGTGTCCTGTTTTCTGGATACAAGCCTTCGCTTTTGGCCTCGGCTATTCTGCGTGTCATGGCGTATGCCTCCAACCGTCCTCGGGTCAAGGCGATATTCCAGAACCCAGAGGATCAGAGTCTTTTCATTATGAAGGATGTGGTGCGAGTGGATCAGTGTGAGTTTATTAAGGGCTCTGGGGTTAGCCTGCGCGAATACGGTTTCGTTCCAGAACCTGAAGGTGGAAAGATTCGTGTAATCTTCACGGCTCGTATGTTGAAGGAAAAAGGTGTGCTGACCTTAATCGAGGCTGCCAATCTCCTGCGTAGGGATTATGTTGATAAGGTTGAGTTTATCCTGTGCGGCGGACTGTCAAATAACCCCGATGGTATCAGGAAGGAGGAACTGGAAAGAATGTGTGACGGGACTTATATCCAGTGGCTTGGCCATCGCACCGATGTCAAGGAACTGTTGGAGTCAAGTCATATCATGGCTTTTCCCAGCTACTACCGTGAGGGTGTTCCACGTTCACTGATTGAGGCCTGTGCTGTTGGGCGCCCCATTGTGACCTGCGACAGTATTGGCTGTAAGGATGCTGTGGATGATGGCGTCAACGGTTATCTGATCAAACCGATGGATGCCAATGCACTGGCTGCAAGATTGAAGAAACTGTTTGACAGTTCTTCGCTGCGACGTCTGTTGGGAGCCAAGGGACGTGTGAAAGCCGAGATGGAGTTTGACTTGGAATTTGTGCTGGACAAGCACATGGAGATATATCGAAGTCTGCTGATTTGACCCGTGCAACCATAGAAGAGCATACATAGTAGCCGGAATGAATCATACGCTGAACGAGAAAGTAAGGACCGCCACCAAATGGTCCGTGATAACGGAGGTTGCAGCAAAGCTTGTGACCCCATTGTCCACGATGGTTCTGGCCAGACTGCTCATCCCCGATGCGTTTGGTGTACTGGTAACGGCCACGATGGTTATCTATTTTGCTGAGATCTTCACAGATGCTGGTTTCCAGAAATATATCATTCAGAAGGATTTCAATTCTGAGGATGAACTCTATCGCAGTACCAATGTAGCCTTCTGGTCTAATCTTTGCTTGTCTTGTCTTATCTGGCTGGTCATTGCTATCTTCTCTTCCGATATCGCACACTTGGTGGGTAGTGATGGTTATGGATTAGTTGTCGCCGTGTCGTGCGTTTGCATTCCGTTTGCGGCCTTCAGTAGCATTCAGATGGCTTTGCTGAAGAGGTCTTTGGATTTCAAGACCTTGTTTGCCGTGCGTATCGTCGGTATCATGGTGCCCATTGTGGTGACTATTCCTATTGCCTATCTTACACGTAGCTATTGGGCCTTGATCATTGGCATGATTGCCAGGGAGTGCGTCAATGCTGTTGTCTTGACCTACTTTTCCCCTTTCAAGCCAAGATTTACTTATCAGTTTTCTCTTTTTAAGAGCATGTTCTCTTTTACATTCTGGTCCATGCTCGAATCTGTAAGTATATGGCTCACTTCCTATCTGGATATCTTTATCGTCGGGACCATCTTGAATACCTATTATATGGGTGTCTATCGCACTTCGATGAATATCGTAAGTCAGATCATGCTGGTGGTGACAGCCTCTACTACCCCGATATTGTTCTCGGCTCTGTCCCGTTTGCAGAATGACCGTGAAGAGTTCGCCAGGATGTTTATGAACTTCCAGCGTATGGTGGCCATTCTCATTATCCCGATGGGTGTGGGGATATTCTTGTTTTCGGATACTATCACAGACATTTTGCTTGGGGCACAGTGGAGTGAGGCGAGTGATTTTATAGGATGGTGGGGATTGTCAAGTGCATGGGTCATCATCTTCAGTCATTATGCCAGTGAGATATATCGCTCTTTGGGAAAACCCAAGGTCTCTGTCTTAGCTCAGTTTCTTCACCTTATTTGTCTGATTCCTACGGTGTATATATCGATAGAATATGGATTTGATACCTTGGTGGTATGCCGCTCGTTGATTCGTCTTCAGATGATCATGGTCAATGCGGTGCTGTTGTGGATGATTGCACGCATGTCTTTGTGGCAAATGTTGTATAACTGCCGCAACATATTTGTGGCAACGATGGGAATGACGATGGTTGCCTGTCTGCTGCCGGAGGTAAATGCTTTGGGTTGGGGTATCGCACAGATGCTTCTCTGTGCAATTGTTTATTTTGCAGTATTGTGCAGTTTTCCAAAGGAGCGCGCTGCCCTGATGCGACTTATTCAGGGATTTATAGGTAAATTGAATAGTAGGAAATCGTAATAATTAGGACTTGTCTTATGCAGAAACAGAAACTGAGCATTGCTTACCGAATAAAAATACGCCTGTTGGAGTACGCCGCCTTCTTAGTCCCTGATACCTGGTATTTGAAATGGCAATTCCAGTTCTGCATGCATCGTCCGCTTGATTTGAAAAATCCTCGCTCCTTCAACGAAAAGTTACAGTGGCTGAAGCTTTATTACAGAAAGCCGGAACTTACCCAGATGGTTGACAAGGTTGCAGCGAAGGACTATGTGGCAAGTCTTGTCGGGCAGGACTATCTGGTTCCTACTTTGGGAGTGTGGAATAATGTTGATGAGATTGATTGGGATATCCTGCCCAACCAGTTTGTCATAAAGTCTGCAGGCGATAGCGGCGGCATCGTTATATGTCGCGACAAGTCAGGACTTGATATTGAAAGCGCAAAAGCAAAATTAAGGCTTTGTGGCTCACGCCAGTATTGGCGTTATAACAAGGAATATCCCTATAAGGACGTTCCTCATCGCTACATTGCAGAAGCATATCTGGAAGAAGAGGGAGGAGTCAGGGATTATAAATTCTTCTGTTTTGATGGCGAACCAAAATATTTGTACCTGTCGCAGGGCCTGGAAGACCATGCCACAGCAAGGATCAGCTTTTTGGATATCGACTGGCAGATTGCTCCATTCCGTAGGTCTGACTACGAACCGTTTAAAGAGCTGCCCGAGAAGCCTTTAAACTATGATAAGATGATAGGGGTTGCACGGGTTCTGTCTAAGGGGCTTCCTCATGTCAGGATCGATTTGTACAATATAAATGGGAAGATATATTTTGGAGAAATGACTTTCTTCACTTGCAGCGGTATGGTACCCTTTGAGCCAGAAGAATGGGATTATCGACTGGGGTCAATGATAAAACTTCCGGACAAGTGCAACTAAGGAAAGAATTAGTGCAAGGACTACGGTTGAGACAAATAGAAATGGTCTGGGACTTATATTCCAGGCCATTCCTTTTATTTGGTTTTTGGAGGTCTTCAGGTTGAATATCCTGATTTCTCCTCCCAGTTTCCTCTTTGAGGCACGTTTGAATATATTTCCCTTGAAACTCCAGTTCTTGCTCTTTCCTTTACCGTAGAAGATATAAGGGTCTGTGTTCTCATCAATAAAGTTGTTCTCCACCTTGATTTCGTCGGCCACGTCATCGCATTCCACTGCAAATTCCAGGCCACGTGTACTATTGGTGATGCGATTGTCCCGAATAAGTACGTTGTGTATAGGGCCTTGGCGTTTGTTGGAGACTACGCTTATGGCAGCATTGTTGCCTTGGCAAGCATCGATGGTATTGCCCATGATGCGTATATTATTGATGGTGAAGACGTGAGAGTTGGGTTCTATG
Source organism: Bacteroidaceae bacterium (assembly GCA_045599425.1). Lineage (GTDB taxonomy): Bacteria > Bacteroidota > Bacteroidia > Bacteroidales > Bacteroidaceae > Physcousia. The sequence continues at coordinate 17,876 of JAZRVZ010000167.1, forward strand.
TCAATGGCTCCCGGCATCTTGCTGTGCGCACAGTTCTTAAGTTGGTTGTTCTTTATGATGACGTCCTCACCGCTGATGATGGAGATGCCGTTCCGATTGCTGTGTTTGTAACCATCTATGCGGTTGCCCTCTAATATCACTTTCATGTTTCGGGTGCGTTCCCCTGTATTCTCATTGTCGTTGTAGTGATTCAGGCAGATAGCATCCCCCCAGTAGTTCTTGAACTGGCAGTTTTTCACTGTGGCTCCCTTTACACCGATGAAACTGATGGTATGGCAGTGCTCTTGGTAAGGATCAAAGCCAGTATCTTCGTTCTCTACCTGAAAGGTCAGCCCTTCAATGGTGATCTTTGCCACACTCTCTTTCAGGGCATAGGGCTTACTGTAGATGCAAAGCGTGCCGGCTTTGGTTCGGGTCAGCAGGACTGTACCCTCTTCACCTTTCAGGCTTATGCCGCTACGGTTGATACCCAGATGGTAGGGCTTGTTGATAGGGTACAGGGGAGTATGGAATGCCTCCAGCAAATATGTGCCTCTTGGGAAAAACACCTGCTTACATAGGGAAAGGATTTCATTAATGTTTGTGGCATCATCCTTCTTGCCATCTGCGTAGCAAAGCCACCTTGCATTGAAGGTCTTGTTGGCTATTGTGCCGGATATCCTTGAACCATGCAATCTGACAGTTCCCTTCAATGTGGTTCTGCAGAATTCCACGGGAGCTTGTATGCTTCCTCCGTCAAAGTTTAAGGTAGAGTTGGAAGGAATGGTGATCTTCTGCTTTCCTGCGTGCTGATATCTGATGACGTAGGTGGAATTAGCGGACGCAAAGAATCTGCCCAGGTCTGTATCGGGGGCATCATAGAAAGTCTTGGCTTGTAGGAACTGAGGGATAAGGAAGGCCAGGATGAATGCCAGGCAGCTGAACTTACGTATGTTTGCCATTAGTTGAATTCCTTCTTTATCGGTAGAATGAGGTTAAGGATGGTGAACAGGATGATATCCAGAATCATGATCCATATCATGTCTGTCCCGAGATAGTACATCAGGAAGTTGATCAGGATGAATCCGATTTGCAATGCAAGTATGCAGAGCAGGGCTTTGTGCATGCTGAATCCCGCAGCCATGAATTTGTGGTGAAGATGTGTCTTGTCTGGATGGAAGATTCCTTCTCCTCGCCTGATGCGGCAAAGTGCCACGCGGCATAGGTCAAAGCATGGTGTGATCAGGAGGGTGTAGGCCACGAGGAGGCCGTCTGCATGATGGGGGAGTGTGGGAGAATCGGCCATGGCATATTTCAATGTGAAGTAGGCAAGGACGATTCCCAGTGACAACGAGCCGCTGTCTCCCATGAAAGTCTTATTCTCTCTTTTTGCCGTTCCCCATAGATTATAGGGAAGGAATACAAGCAATGTGCCAGAGAGCGCTGCTGTAATCAGTACGAAACTGGGTATGTTGATGATATGAAACAGGATGCAATAGGCAACAAGGGCAATCAGTGAGAGGCCTGCAGCCAAACCGTCAATTCCATCAATGAGGTTGATGGCGTTGACAATAAGCAGGATGGTGAATATTGTAAGGACGTATGAGACAGCCATTGGCAGCTCATGGATGCCTAACATGCCATAGAGGGAATCGATTCTGAGTCCGCAGACGGGAAACATGGTTGCAGTGATGGACTGGATTGCAAATTTCAGTCGTGCACTACATCCGACCAGGTCGTCAATAATGCCTACGAAGTAGATAAGCATGGCACTGCCGGCAAACAAAAGTGAACTGAATCGGAATGTATCCGGAGTCTTGTAACCGCAGATGTGGATTATGCTCATGGCACCAAGAGTTCCGATGATGGTGGCGGGTACGAATATAAAGCCACCGAGTCGCGGTATCCCGTTTTTGTGGACCTTACGTCCGTCTGGCAGGTCATAAAGTCCACGTTTATAGCATTGCCGAAGCAGATATGGCATAAATATAGCCGTGCATATCATGGACAATGCCAATGCTATAAAAGGAAATATGATTCCGTCCATGATTATTTCTGCTATTTGGGTTTCTTTATGGATTGTATATCTAAATAACTCTACCTTTGCGAAATTATTGTATAGAGGACTTGGTAATTTCAATATTTACGGAAAAGCAGGACATCGCATGGCGTGCTCAGTTGCAGGCTGTTTCCGTCAAGGCGGTCGATATGAAAACGACCGTTGGCCGGCACACCAAAACTGTTCAGCTCATTCAATTCTTGATCTTTGGCCGGGGTGTGGGGCATGCTGAAATCGTAGTAGTCCTTGCCGGATTCAGTTACAACAGTGCCCAACTGGATGTAGCCCTCTTTAACCTCAAAGGTGCTGAAAAAGAAATCTCTGGGATGATCAACATCCTTGGCATCGCGAAGTTGGAAGACGTCACGATGTATACCATAATAGATCTTTCTTTTGTTTGGCAACGTACTGTCGTTTCTCAGGTTATTTGCGACCAGGCTGTCAATCTCTCCTGACAGGCTCAGGGTACGCCATTGTTGCAGTTGCCACATGCCACCAAGTTCTCCGTTGGTATCGCGGAAATTTTCGCAAGACATCAATCCTATGCTGATGATTGCAATGAAGAGTATGCAGAATTGCTTCATTTGTCCTTTATTTGTTTTCATTTCCTGATGATTCCATTGTATGTGACGGTTAGCATTCCGCCTGTGCTCTTACCCAGAAGGCTGCCTGTATTCTGACCAAGACTCGCCGTGATTCCAAGTCCCTTGATATGGTGGGGACGGTAGGTTGACTCAATCAGCAGGAATGTGCCATGCCTGGGACTTTCATGTGGAAGGAAATAGGTTCCCAGACTTTTTTCGAGGGTAAGCAATACACGGTAGCTCACGTCATTATGAGGCTGTCCGCTGATACCGAGATGGTTTACCAGGATACGGTTGTCATAGGTGCAGATCCTGCCGTCTTTATTATATAAAGGTGAAAGAAGGCAGGGGTTTCCCATGACAAAACCTGCATGTTGGTATGCGCCATAGATGTTATGATTGTAATAGTTGTCTTGTCCGCCGATATTATGGACCTTGTTGCCCAGGAACAGGAGGATTGGTCCTGACTGATCCGTCGTGCGCATATACTCGTATAGCAAGGTGCTTACGAATCTGTTTTTGGGCAGATTTAACTCTGTGCCTAATGTGATATCCTTCCAGGCAAAGTCAAATCCCATCTGACTGTGGTCGTCAAAATAGTGTTCTCCATATAGACTGGCGCTCCAGCCTTTGCCGACGTAGTCAAGCCGTGCCATGTATGATCCAAGCTGGTTGCCCATGATGTTGGGATTCTCTCCGTCAACAATGTCGCTACCTGTCGGAATGAACGCCTGCAGGAATTCTTTTATGCCATGCTTGAATTTGTAGCTTCCGTCAGCGTTGCTTCCAGGAATGTCGCGGTTCCAGACCGTACCGCCAAATTGGCAAACCATCTCGCAGCCTCCTGTCAGGACCAGGGGGAACCTTTCGGGATTTCCGATGCGAAGGTAACCGGCTTTGCTGTGGAACAGGGGATTGGCTGTATAAACAGCGTTCTTGTTTCCTCCATTGAAATCCTGCTGCCATTTCCTGTCTGTCTGGACACCATAGGCCAGGTGGCCTTTTAATCCGATCCAATCGGCCTTCTCAAAGCTGAGATAATCGGGAAAGAAGTCAAACCTGACCTGAGGAATGGGACGGGAGTTTGCACCAAGCGTCATTCCACCGCTCGACAGACTGTTGTTTTTCAGTTCAAAGGGCCTTTCCTTCTGGCCTATCGACAGACCTATCTTCCTGTAATGGAAGTCTGCATAGAGTTGCTGTACCAGGAATTTGCTGCTATAGCCAATGGGCGTGACAAAGTCAGCGCCATACCCGATACGCCATTTCCGTTGCGCATCAGCATTGACACTGCGGTTCAGACCGACCCTGAAATAGCCGGTGTTATTACTGATCTCGGCCAGTCCGTATCGGTTGGCTGTCTGCCAGAATGGCGTGTGGTCTCCCTGACCCAGTTGGCCGCTAAGCTCAAGTTTATATCCGAGTCCTTCGGTAAGACGTGAAACCTGGGCATTCAGTACGCCAAAGATGAGATTGACGAAGATGACGGAAGCTGTTCTTCTCATGTTTCCTTGTTGTGCTATTGATGCAGGACGTTCATGGTAATCGTCATGTACTGTTGATCTCTGTCCTGTCAAACAAATAAATGAGGTATGCCGGCTTCCCGGCATACCTCGCTGCTTTGTATAATCCTCAATCAGGAGGTCTGGTTATTTCTCAGTGTGGAATCTGGCCTTGCCTTTGTCCTGTCCGTCGCTGGAGTAGTTACCATACACACCGTAGCGACCGTATTTGCCATAATGACCATACTTTCCGTATCCGTAGTAGTAACCGTATTTCTTCTTCTTGAGGTCGATGCCATTGAGTACCAGACTGAGTTTGGGCAGCTTGTTGTCAGCCTTGATGTTGTTAATCAGCTCAAAGTTGGACTTGGGGCTGTAGTCTGCACGGCAGACATAAATGCAGACGTCTGCCACACGACCGATTTCAAGGGTGTCACTAACCAAGCCAACGGGTGGTGTATCAATGATGACAATGTCATACTTGGCACGGAGATGGCTGATGGCCTCGTCCAGTCGCTTGCGGGAGATCAGTTCACCGGGGTTGGGAGGAATCGTGCCTGCGGGCAGGACGTCAAGGTTCTCGTTTTTCACACCATGGTGAATCTGCTCCTCAAGCAGGTCAAAGCCAGCCGAGTTGGTCCTGAGGAACTCGGTGATACCCCGCTTGTCAGCGGGCAAGTTGAACAGGCCGACAAGACGAGGCTTACGGATATCCAGTCCGATAAGCAGCACCTTCTTGCCCAGCAGTGCAAATGACATGGCAAGGTTGGATGCCACGAAAGTCTTGCCTTCGCCAGGAATGGTGGAGGTACACAGGATGACCTTCTCTTCCTCGGTCATGACAAAGCGCAGGTTGGTACGCAGGCCGCGGAAGGTCTCCTCCATGGAGTCATTGCTGTTCTCGGATACGACGATGGCACGTTCGGGAGTCCCTTTCTTCCGGTGCGAAAGCGGAACGTCGCAGATAACGGGAATCTTGGTAATTTTCTCGACATCTTCCCTGCCCTCGATGCGGAAACGCAGGAGATCCAGCAGATAGAACAGGGCGATGGGAATGCAGAGACCCAGCATAAGCGCTATCAGCCAGATCATGCTTGGCTTGGGTGATACCTGACCGACAAGCTGGGGGGCGTCAATAATCTTGGCCTTGGTGGCGGTGCTGGCAAGTGAAATGAAGTTCTCCTCGCGCTTCTGGAGCAGCATGAGGTACAGGCCGGACTTGATCTCCTGCTGGCGGCCGATATCGTTCAATGTGCGCTCGTGGGTGGGAGTACTCTGGATACGGCCACTGTAGAGTTCGTACTGCTTGTCGATGCTTCGCTTCTGAATCAGCAGGTTGGCGTACACGCTGCTCAGTGACTGCTCAATGGCAGCATGCATGTCCATGATCTCATCCTGCAGCTTCTTCAGGGCAGGGTTGGATTCTGCACCAGTACGTGCCAGACGGTTGTACTGCAGCACTGCATCATTGTAGGTGTTGATGCGCTGGTTCAGTGTCTGGTCCTTCAGGCCCAGGTTGGCGGGGATTACCTGGAAGTTGTTCTCGGGCTTGCTGACGTATTCAATCAATGACTTTACAAGGGTGATCTCGGTTTGGCTCTCTACCTGCTCCTTCTGGAAGTCGGTGGATCCCGAGAGTGAGTTGGTTGCATCGTTGGTCAGGTTGATCAACTCATTGCGCTTCTTGTAGACCTCCAGCTGGCTCTCTGTGGTATTCAGCTCCTTGCGGATGGAGTCGATACGGCCGTCAATGAAGATACCAGTCTTTTCCGCCACCTCATTCTTGTCCTTGTTGGCGTCCTCGTTGTAGCTGATGATGAGCTGGTTCAGGTAGTCCAATGCCCTTTCCACCTGACTGTCGTTGATGCTCAGCTGTGCCACAGTGGTAGTCTTGCTGGTTGCCTGGGCGTGAAGTGCCTGGGCATACGTGGCTGCCATCTTCTGGAGGGGCGTGATGGTGACATACAACTTGCCTTTGGACTCAATTGCCTTCGAATCCTCGTTCCTGCTGAACACGATGGTGCCATATTCGGTATGGATGGTGTTGGGCAGTGAGGCAATCTCATGAACAGAGTGGATGAACTCCTTGGAGTTCTTTATTTCCAGGTCCGCTTCTACGTGCAAACCCTTACCCCTTTCGGTGATGGTCAGCCTGATTCCGTTCTCCAGATTGAGAAGGTCCTCCTCTGTCATATCCACAATGATGGGGGAGTGCTTGTAGGTCTCGATCTTTTTCAGACGTCCTTCGGTGTAATAGCGGGTGTACAGCTTCAGTGCCTTGACGGCATCACCGGAGATGGCGGTACTGGTCAGGATTTCCAGCTCGTTGTCAAAACCGTTGCTGTTGCTGATGATACCCATGTCTGCCAGGGACAAGGCGTTGGCGTTGGAGCGCTTCTTGTCATCATCCTTGACCAGGACCTTGGCGGAAGCTGAGTAGACGGGCGTCTTGTAGCGGAGGTACCCGTAGGCGGCTCCAAGGCAGATAATGACTGACAGGATAATCCAGTACCAGTGCAGCATCACGATGCGCCAGATGGTCTTCAGACTGAAGCCGTCGGACCCCTCCTGCTCGGGGGCAATCTGTTGGTTGTTGATGTTTTCGGCCATGATTATTGTGTGATTTTGTTTTGTTGCAGTTATTGTAAGCGTGCAAATTTACGTATTATTTTCGATACACGAAAGAAAAATGGTGAATATCTTCCTTTCCTATATAAAAAATGTTATGGTTGGGCTAAAATGCCCTCCAAAACTTGTCTGAGAGAAGGATTTTGCCTATCTTTGCACAAATTGGAAGGATGTGGCCCTGTCGCGCCGCATTTCTGCCAGCCAAGAAAATGGTGACCCGGAAAGAACAGAAGGATACGATTCTCGTAGGAGATGGCATGGAACTTACCTCTCTCTACGGCAGGTTGAAGCGCCCCGAAAGGGTGCTGGGGCATTTCTGCGGGGATGCAGATTCTGGCCAGGAACTGGCGTTTCGCCTGGGTGCCGTGGATGAGGTTCCTGCCTGGTTGGAGGGACAGCCACAAGTGCGACGGGTGTACTGCTGTGCCTCCGGTGTGGAGGCTGCCCAGGTACTTGCCATCCAACAGGCCTGCAAGGTACGTGATGTCCGGCTGTGTATGGTCCTTCCCGTCATAAACGAGCTGGACGGGCAGTTCGTGCCCATGACGGTGGGACGACAGTTGCTGCTGACCCCCCGGCGCGAACCCCTTTCGCACTGGTATAACCTCTGCATGAAAAGGGTAGGCGACAGCCTGGTTGCGCTTGTTCTGCTCCTGACAGTCTTTCCCGTTGTGTATCTTGTCAGGTACATCGTGGCAAGAAGATACAGGTCCGGTGCAACGCTGAGGGTGCAGCGCTGTCAGGGACCTGACGGAAAGTCGTTCCCGCGACTGACATTCAGGACAGCGGCAGGAAACCCTGAGTCCGGGTGGGATGGCCTGCCCCAGTTGCTGAATGTGATGGCGGGTCAGATGAGCCTGGTGGGCCCTGCTCCCCGACCGCTCTCCGGGGAGGTTGAGGCAAGCCGGTGCGGAGAGCTGGAACGCCCCTTCCTAAAGAGTGGCATGACGGGACTGGCCCAGCTGAAAGACTGTGAAGGAAGCGACAGGCTTCGCAACGACATCTGGTACGTAGGGCACTGGACACCCTGGCTGGATCTGAAGATCCTGCTTCGCCGGAAGGTATGAGCAGAACATGCATGTCTGGAAGTATGAAACGTGTACAATCATTAATAGAAATACAGTAAAATGTCAATATTCAGTAAACTATTTGGACGCAAGGAGGCCGTGGCGGAAAGCAAGGCCGGCGGAATGGAGGATTTCATGACGCTCATCCGCGTGTACTATCAGTCCGTCATGGCGGCCCATGTCGGCATCAATAATCTCGGAGCTTTGCCTGACCTTAGGGTTTTCAAGCAGACCTTCCGTGTCCCGACCCTGAACAACAAGATCGGGTTGGGCGAGAAGAAACATTGCCAGAAACTCCTGATGGATCTCTATAATCTGCCGGAAAGCTTCTTTGCGGAGATAGATTCCAGTGTAAAGAAACGTTGCAAGAAGATGCAGGACGTCCAGCCCTACTTCATCATGTTCCAGGGATTCAGTCAGGACCTCATGATGCTGATGGGTAATCTGATGAAGTGGAAGTTCCGCCTTCCCGGCTTCTTCAAGAGTGCCATGCACGAGATGGTGGCCAAGCAGATTCATCAGATCATGACCCGTCCGGTCTGGAAGGATGAAGGGGTGCGCCGAACCTGCGTGGCCATCCGCCAGTACCAGCAGCAGTTGGGGTACAGTGAGTCCTGGATGACGGAGTACACCTATACCATAATCATGCTGGCAAAGAAGGAACCCAGGCACAATATCGACAAGGAACAGGCCGCGAAATAGCGTTTTTCCGGTCAAATATTTTGATACGTCAGACAAAATTACTAATTTTGTTGCAAATTAGGCATATCACACAAAGATGACGAACGAGGAAGCCCAACTTATAAAGTTGCTGGAAACCAGAATCCGACAACTCATCCTGCAGGATCGCGAGCTGCGCAGACAGAATACGCAGCTGTGGGAGCAGGTGGCGGAGGATGATGCCCTCATCGCATCCTTGCGCGACGAGAACCGCAAGCTTGCCGCGCAATATGCCGACCTGAAGACAGCAAGGATGATGCAGCTCAGCGATGATGATACCCGCAATGCCAAGCTGCGCGTCAGCAGACTGATGAGAGAAGTAGATAAATGTATCGCCTTACTTAAAGCCGAGAGATGATGCCACAACCCGACGATACGCTATCCATAACGCTGAAGCTGGGCAGTCAGATCCTGCCCATGACGGTTAACCGGAAGGACGAGATTATCTATCGTGACGCGGAGAAACTGATCAATCAGCGATTTACCTATTATGCCACCAAATACCCCAAGCTGGGCAACGAGATGTATCTGACCATGATGGCTCTTGACGTGGCGGTCCAGCTCAAGGGCATGGAGCGCGATACGGATCCCCAACCCATGGTGGGAGCGCTTCAGGGGATGCTCTCCGAACTGGAGGCAGCCCTGGAGGAAGGCGGCAGTAAATAGGATACTTCCCTTATTGCTTGATGAACTTGTGATGTCTTCACCCTTGCCGCCGGACAGGATGGGCGCAGGAAACCGTGTGACAGCACAGTGACATACATTATATATTAATAACTAATTCAAAAAAAGTACAGAGTTTATGGAATACATAATTGCCATAATCGTTGCCTTGGTCATCGTGGGGGTATGGGCCTTTGTCCTCTACCGTGTCACGCTGCCTGCCCGCATGAAGAAGATGCAGGCGGAAGCCCACGAACTGGCCGAACAGGAGGCAGAAGTAATCAAGCAGAAGAAGCTGCTTGAAGTGAAGGAGAAGTTCCTCAACAAGAAGGCTGAGCTGGAAAAGGAAGTGCAGCAGCGCAACCAGCAGATCCAGCAGGGCGAGAACAGGGTGAAGCAGCGTGAGCTGAGCCTGAACCAGAAGCAGGACGAGCTGAACCGCAAGCGTCAGGAACTGGACAACCAGCGCCAGCGCACGGAGCAGCAGATGGTCATCCTGGAGAAGCGCGAGGAGGAACTGAACCAGCGTCAGAACAGCCTGATTGAACAGGAGCGCACCAAGTTGGAGGAAATCAGCGGACTGAGTGCTGAGGAGGCTCGCAACCAGTTGATCGAGGGTCTGAAGGACGAGGCCAAGACGGCCGCCGCCGCCTATATCAATGATATTATGGATGAGGCTAAGCTGAATGCCAACAAGGAGGCCAAGAAGATCATCATCCAGACCATCCAGCGTGTGGCTACCGAGACGGCTGTGGAAAACAGCGTGACCGTCTTCCACATCGACAACGATGACGTGAAGGGCCGTGTCATCGGTCGTGAGGGCCGCAACATCCGTGCCCTGGAGGCTGCCACCGGTGTGGAGATCGTCGTGGACGATACGCCCGAGGCTATTGTCATCAGTGCCTTTGACCCCGTCCGCCGTGAGATCTGCCGACTGGCCCTTCACCAGCTTGTGGCCGACGGGCGTATTCATCCCGCCCGAATTGAGGAGGTTGTGGCCAAGGTCAAGAAGCAGGTTGAGGAGGAGATCATGGAGACCGGTAAGCGTACTGCCATCGATCTGGGCGTACATGGCCTGCACCCCGACCTGATCCGCATCATCGGTAAGATGAAGTACCGTTCCAGCTACGGCCAGAACCTGCTGCAGCACAGCCGCGAGACCGCCAACCTCTGTGCCGTCATGGCTGCCGAGCTGGGTCTCAATCCCAAGAAGGCCAAGCGTGCCGGTCTGCTGCACGATATCGGTAAGGTGCCCGACGAGGATCCCGAGATGCCTCACGCTCTCTACGGTGCCAAGCTGGCGGAGCAGTGCAAGGAGAAGCCCGATATCTGCAATGCCATCGGTGCCCATCATGAGGAGATGGAGATGAACTCACTCATCGCTCCCATCGTTCAGATCTGTGATGCCATCAGCGGTGCCCGTCCCGGTGCCCGTCGCGAGATTGTCGAGGCCTACATCAAGCGTCTGAAGGATCTGGAGAATATCGCCATGAGCTATCCCGGCGTCACCAAGACCTATGCCATCCAGGCCGGTCGTGAACTGCGTGTCATCGTGGGTGCCGACAAGATCGACGACCGCCAGATTGAGGTTCTCAGCAGCGATATCGCCACTCGCATCCAGAATGAGATGACCTATCCCGGACAGGTGAAGATCACCGTGATTCGTGAAACGCGCGCCGTAAGCTATGCCAAGTAGCGGGCGACGGAAAGAAAGATAAGACAGAAACTAAGGAATAGGGACTTGCACGGGCCTGCTCCATACAGGACGCCCGTACAGCCCTCATTCCTTATCATAATTTAATAAAGAAAGGCCAATATGACCATTGCAGTAGATTTTGACGGGACGATCGTCCAGCACCGTTATCCCGAAATCGGTAACGAGATTCCTTTTGCCACCGAGACCCTGAAGATGCTGATTGCTGAGCATCACAGACTGATCCTCTGGAGTGTCCGCGAAGGCGAACTGCTGGATGAGGCAGTTGAATGGTGCCGTAAGCGCGGTGTGGAGTTTTATGCCGTGAATCGCGACTATCCCGAGGAGGATGAAGGAAAGAACCGCCATTACAGCCGTAAGTTGAAGGCGGATCTTTTCATTGATGACCGCAACGTGGGTGGATTGCCCGACTGGGGTACGATCTACACCATGATTCACGAGCACAAGTCCTATGAGCAGGTACTCCTGGAAAGTACCGGCGAGTACGAGGAGAAGCCCAAAAAGAAGTGGTGGCATTTCTGATCCGTCCCCTCTGCTGGGAATGGTCTTTCCTGCCCGTTCCGGTCGGCCTATGAAGCGCATCATGCGCATGGCGCTTTGGGACCGGCAGCAGGAATCGTTTTGAACCGCCGCAGGATTTGTCCAGGTCCGCCGTAGGATTTGCCCAAGTCGCCCGCAGGATTTGCCCAAGTCCGCCGTAGGATTTGCCAATGTCGCCTATAGGACGTATTTCCTGCCTCGCCATTCCGGAAACTTTTGGGGAAGGAGTCGCCATCCGTCATTCCACCTTATTTCTATTATATCAACCATTCAAAAACCAAAACAAACATGAAGAAGAACTTACTTCTATTTTGTACAATGATGCTTTCCGCTGTGGGAGCATGGGCACAGAGTTGGGTAGAGCCTTCGTTGCAGTATTATAACGATGCTGTGCCCGAGAAGGCAGCAATCTACAATGTCGCACAGAAACAGTTCCTGACCAAGGGAGGTGCATGGGGTACCCATGCCGCACTGGGTGATGCCGGCAAGGCCTTTGTCTATGACATTGAGGCCCAGCAGGAGGATGGTGTGTACAAACTCCATTGTTCGGCTGCCGCCAATACCGGCTACCTGGGTCGCAACTCCACCAAGGATGTCTACACAGACTACAAGTCTGGCGACTGGGGCCTTTTGTGGGAGTTTGTCAAGCTGGAGTCGGGCAACTACAACATCAAGACTGCCGCCTCTGACCCTGTCTATGGTTCCAACAAGGCTATCTTTGAGGGCGAGTATGACCCTGATGCGGATCTGGGTGGCCGCTACCTGCTTGGCTGGAGCGAGAATGAACAGGACCTGACCAACGGCAACGGTGACCCTATGGGCACCAACGTGGGTTGCTATATGTTTGACATGGAGGATGCTGCCAATGCCGGCGTGAGCATTGAGTGGTGCTTCGTCACCGCGGATGCCTTTACACTGTATGATGCCCAGTCTGCCCTCTATAACAAGCTCAACGAGGCCTTTGAAATGGGTTATACCGAGGCTGAGCTTGCCGCTGCCGCCAGCGTACTGACGGGTACGGATGTGGAGATGCTGAACGCCGCCGTCAAGGATGTTGAGCAGCTGATCCTGGAGTATGGATACAACCATGCCACACCCGACAATCCCTATGATGTCAGCAGCGTTATCCTCAACGCAGCCCTGAACGGTACGAAGGGTCAGAAGCCTGCCGACTGGATCTGTACTGACAATGCGCTGATCCAGAACAACAAGATCTATCCCGACTACGACAATACCGATGCCAATGCTTTCAACAATTTCGTGCAGGATTGGACCAGTTCCAACAACACGAGTATCAATGCGGCCGACATTCATCAGGTGATTGCCGACCTGCCTCAGGGTACTTATCGCCTGACGGCCTACTGTATTGCTACCAGCGGCAGCGCCGACCTGATTCCCAACGGAGCCGAACTGTATGCTGAGAGTGGTGTCATTCACTACAGCACTCCCGTCAGCATGCCCAACGGAGCTGAGGGTAGTGGCTCGCCCCACCTGACAACGGTCGAGATCACCCACTTCGGCGGCGACCTGACTATCGGCTATGGCTTCACGCCTGGCTATACCAAGTGGTGGGGTGTGGACAACTTCAAGCTCTACTATTGCGGTCCTGTTGCCAATCCCGGTCTGCTGGCCCTGACCAGCACCTATGCGGCTGCTCAGGAATATGCAGAGAACTATGAAGGCGAGGACGCCTACTTCACGGCTGCAACCTACAGTGCATTGACCAGCGAGCTCAAGGAGGCCGATGGTATCATGGCTGGTGCAGACAGCGAGGAATGCCAGGAGGAGGCTGCCAAACTGAATGCGCTGATGAACACGATCAAGGCAGAGATGGCTGCCTATGAGAAGCTGTATACGCTGGTTGAGAAGGTGAAGGCGGACGTTTCCGCCTATGAGACCTCTGTTCCTTCTCTGGGCGAGACCTTGTCGGGAATGCTTGACCAGTACCTGGGTGCCTATGAGGACAGGGAAGCTTCCGTTGAGGATATCGAGTCATGGATTGCCGGCTACAACGACGTAATCGTATCCGGCATCAAGGAGGCAATGTCCACTGCCAGTGTGGAGAAACCCATCGAGATCACCGCCCTCTTCCCCAATATGGGTTATGAGGAGAATACGGCGGAGAGTGCTGCACCCAACGGATGGACTTGCGAGGCCGGTGCCTTCAAGGCTCGTGCCAACACGGCCGAGGTATGGCAGGCCAGCTTCAACTGCTACCGTATCCTGGAGGGCCTTCCCGCCGGTGCCTACAAACTGACGGCCAAGGCCCTGAGCCGTCTGGGTGGCAGTGATGAGAACTACCTGAACTACGTGCCTGGCGAGAACCGTCAGATGTCCCGTCTCTATCTGAACACCAATGAGGTGCCTGTGGCCGACCAGGCTGAGGGTGCCACTCCCGAGCAGCGTTACTCCAATGACATGAACGTGGGTACTGAGGATGAGCCTCTCTGGGTACCCAATTCAATGGAGGGTGCACGTGTGTACTTCAATGTGGAGGAGTTATATAACAACGAGGTTATTGGTGTATCCCTGGAGGATGGTGCCCCCATTACCATCGGTATCAAGCATGAGGGCGACGTACCAGGTAACAGCTGGACCATCTGGAGCGACTTCCATGTCTACTACATGGGCGTCAGCAACAATGCCCTCTATGACACCATGGTGGCTTTGGCCGAACAGGCAAGGCAGAAGGCTGGAGATTCCATGACCGACGAGGGTGAGGACAAGCTGAACAAGGCTGTGGATGCCAGCGAGAGGCTGAATGTGACTTCCTCAGCAGATGATATCACAGCAGTTATCAACAGCCTGAATGATGCACTGGCCTATGATGCAGCCACCATTCCTCTGTTTGAAAAGCTTATGTCCATGGTCAGCGAAATGGATGGAAAGGTTTCATCCCTTGATGTTGAGAGCGACTATCAGGGACTGTCAGACATGCTGGATGAGGCTGGTGTTGCTGTCATGGACGAGCATGCCAACAGCAATGAGCAGATCGAGTCATGGCTGAGTCTGCTGCCCATCGAGCTCACCAAGTTTGTTCAGGATCCCGTTCTGACTACTGCCTCTGAGGCAAATCCCGGCGACATCACGCCCGTTCTCTCAAATCCCGACTTCACTGGTGTGACCAAAAACAACTGCCCCGGCTGGATCTTTACCTATGAGGCTGATCACATTGGTCCCAACAATGATGCCCAGGCTGCATCGAATGCCTGTGAGTTCTGGAAGGCCGCTTCCTTCGACATGCATCAGGATATCGTGGGTCTGGCCGAGGGCTACTACCGCCTGACCATGAACGGTTTCTACCGTGCCGGTAATGCCGATCCCAATATCGCAGCATACACCGAGAATCCCGATTCTTGCCGTGATATGTCCCTCTATGCCAACAATGCAAGCGTACTCCTGAAGAACATCCTGGACGACTGCTCTGAGGAGGCCATCGCTGACGCTCCCGAGTATGTGCTGGGTGAGAAGACCGTTTATGCTCCCAACACCATGCTGCAGGGTGCCGCATTCTTTGAGGAGGGCAAGTACCAGAATACCCTGGAATTCCACCTTGACAAGGATCAGGTACTTACGCTGGGTCTGAAGCTCACCGGAAAGGTGGTTGATGCCAACTGGTGTATGTATGACAACTTCCAGCTGTTCTATCTGGGTACAACCTGTCCCACTGCTGTCGAGAGCATTGCCAGCGGAACCGTTTCAGGCAACGGACAACTCTACGACCTGCAGGGCCGCAAGGTTGCCAAGGCCCAGAAGGGACTTTATATTCAGAATGGTAAAGTGGTGCTCGTAAAGTAAAAGCGGAGCATTGACTGATAAAAAAAGGAAGGAAGCCTCATTTTTGGGGCTTTCTTCTTTGTTATTAATTAAATAAGGTGTAACTTTGCACAAGGTGTCTGCTTGCCATTGTCTTTCCTGTAGGGCAAATGGCGATGAAGGCATTGCTTTGAGAGAATATTTGCTAATTACTATTTACTAACCAATCAAACAACAAATGTTTATGAGAAAGCTTATACTTTCTATTGCAACGCTGTTTGCCGTCACGTCTTCTCAGGCTGCCGTGGGTGATGACCTCACCAGCAAGTACCTGAAGAATGCAGACTTCAGTCAGGGTGCCGTCATTGACAATGGCATCTGCACCTATGACAGGGATATGGAGGCAAACGGTACAGTCTATTTCGGTCAGCAGGCTGTAGAGGGATGGGAGGCATTTTCACTGTCTTCCAACACCTATGAAGCCCCCGGTTTGAATGACGCTTCCCCCAACCGGGCTGCTTCTGCCGTTTTTGCGTTCAACGATGAGATGAACGAGGAGGATGACAACATTTTCCTGGGAGGCAAGGGCTTTCTGGCTCCCTTCATGAATTCGCAGGAGCAGGAAGCTGGTACCTTCCTGGGCCTG
The DNA here is from genome assembly GCA_045599425.1 of Bacteroidaceae bacterium. Classification (GTDB taxonomy): domain Bacteria; phylum Bacteroidota; class Bacteroidia; order Bacteroidales; family Bacteroidaceae; genus Physcousia. Next base: position 33,734 of record JAZRVZ010000167.1, read on the forward strand.
GTTGCAGTATGGGGCGGTACTGCCCAGTACACTCAGACTGCCACTCTGCCCGCCGGCTGCTACACCATGACCTTTACCACCTATAATGGTAGCGGTACGGGTGAGGTATCCAGCAACCTTTTTGGTTTCATTGCAGACAACGGCAAGGCTTATACCTGTGCTGAGAAGTCTTGGGGAGAGATTGGTACATGGAATGAAATGACCGTAACCTTCATCCTGGACGAGGAGACCAGCGGCGTCATCTCTGTGGGCTATGTAGGTCCTGCCGGTTCTGGTGCCATGCCTCACCTATTCATCGAAAGCGTGAAGATTGAGGTGGGTGATGCAACTCCCATCATCCAGGCCCAGATTGATGAGCTGAAGGAGGTACTGCTTCCCTTGCTGGAGGCTGGTGACGAACTGGGTGTTGATACCAAGGCCGGTTGGGCAGTCTACAACAACGACAACGCAACCCTGGACGAGGTGAAGGATGCTGTTGCCAACCAGAAGGAGATCAATGAAAAGGGCATGACCGACCTCACCGACTTCTTCATCAACAATGCCCACTTTGCAGAGGGTAGTCCCCTGGACGCCGGTGTCTGCACCTACGACTATGATATGCCTGGCAACGGTACCAAGTACTTTGGTATGCAGCCCATTGAGAAGTGGACTGCCAGCTCTCCCTCTGACAATGTTCAGACGATGGCTAACAGTGGCAGTACTCCCGCCAATCCCCTGAACAGCCGTGCTTCCGGTCTCTTTGCCGTAGGTTCTGGTGACGAGGTATGGCTGGGTAGCAAGGGCGATACCGCTCCTGCCACCAAGGCTAATGGTTCCACCGAGGGTAATGTGTTCGGCTTCATCTCCGTATGGGGTGGTACCGCCTATTATTCCCAGCATGTAACCCTGCCCGCAGGTAACTACACCATTACCATCCCCACCTACAACGAGCGTGGTACGGGTGCCATCGGTAAGAATATGTGTGGCTTCATTGCCGACAGTGGCGAGGAGTATCTGGCAGAGACCAAGACCTTCCCCGTTGGCAAGTGGACCAATGAGACCATCAAGTTCTCCCTGGACGATGAAACCCCGGGCTTGATTACTATCGGTTATGTGGCTGCCAATGCCGGTTCGGCTTCCATGCCTCACCTGTTCATCGACGAGTTTGAGCTGAAGTACAACGGTCTGCTGGACGTAACTCCCAGCGTGCTGGCTCTTCAGGGTGCCATCCGTACGGCAGAGGAATACACCGGTGGTGACATCCTCTGTGAGAGTGCCATCGTTGAGCGTCTGGCTGAGGCAGTTGGTGCTGGCCAGTCCCTGATTAGCGCCGGTGGCAGTGACGATGAGGCCAATGTTGCAGCAGCAACGGAAATCAACAATATCATTGCCGAGGCAAAGGCCAGTGCGGATCTCTATACCAAGTTCGGTGAATTCCTTGAGGGTGAGCTGGCAGAGACCATTGACCTGTATAGCGAGGGTGAGCTGGCAGCTTTCTCTGCCGAGCTGTCCGAGTCTTTCGATGAGTACTTTGATGCCTGGGAGAGCGGTGAATATACCAGTGAGCAGATCAATGAGATCATGTCCGGCCTGAACGGAAAGGTCGTTGCTGCCATCAAGGCTGCCCTTGAGTCTGCAGCTGCCGATGGCAAGGAGCACAGTCTGGACATCTCTGCACTCTTTGCCAACATCAAGTACGCCAACAGCACCGTTGAGGGATGGAAGAATGAGACCGGTACCTCGGCCTTCCTGAGCCGCGTACAGACTGCTGAGGTCTGGAACCAGAACAAGTTCAATGTATACCAGACCCTGTCTGAGATGCCTGCAGGTGCCTATGAGGTTCGCGTGAATGGCTTCTATCGCAGTGCTGCCAATCTGGACAATTACACCGAATGGGAAAGCCAGGATGTTATTGGTCATGCCTACCTCTATGCCGGTGGTAACCAGGTACTGATGCACAACGTGGCAGAGTATGCTGCCGACCAGGATGACAACCACACCGCAGAGACCGGTGTCGGTTCGTATGTTCCCAATAGCAATGCCAATGCCAACTACATCTTCTACACCGACGGTGAGGCTGTCAATACCTTGACTACGGCCCTGCTTGAGACCGGTGACCTGACCATCGGTATCAAGGGTATGGACCTCGAGGATAATGCCTGGGTAGTCTGGGGTGGTTTCACCGTAGTCTACAAGGGTGCCGGCGAGGAACTTGTCAAGGAAGCTGTCAACGGTGAGATTGATGTCCTGATTGCCGAGGCCCAGGCCATGGACGAGAATGACATCATTGTAAAGGTTGAACTGTCGGATAAGAAGCTGAATGACGCAATCACTGCCGGTGAGGCTGCCAAGGAAAGTTCCAGCATAGAAGACAAGACCGATGCCATCGCAGAGCTGAAGGCTGCCATTGAGTATGCATCCAAGAGCGAGGGACTCCTCATGAAGCTCATGGATGTCTTCACCTTGTATTACGATCTGTTGGACAAGACCGAGGTTGAGGGTGATACCAAGGCCATCTCCGGTTTGCTGGACGATGAGATTGGTGATCCCGAGGAAGGTGCCAAGAGCAACGAGCAGATCGAGCAGTGGATCGATGAGCTTCCCCTGGCCTGGACCAGGTTCGTATGCAGCCAGGACGGTATGGCAACTGCCAGCGAGAAGGCTCCCGTCAACGTTACGGAGGCCATCCTGAACCCCGGCTTCGAGGGCGTAACCTCTGAAAGTGCACATGTTGAGTTCTGGTCAGTTGCGAAGGATGGCGGAAACGAAGGCTATGAGGCCGGTATCTACGAGTTCTTCAACAATAACAGCTTCGACATCCATCAGACTGTCAATGCCCTGACTCCTGGTTACTACCGTGTACGCGTACAGTCCTTCTATCGTGCAGGCTCCAATGCTGCCAATGTGGATTCCCTGACGGTCAGCCCCGATTCAATCAACAAGGCATACCTCTATGCAAACGAATCTGCCGTTGCCCTGAAGAACGTACTCGACCTGGAGGACGTAGAGGAGAGCGGCTATGTGGCAGGTGAGGCTATGGGTGTTGATGGCGAGGTAACCGTGGCATACAAGGATTCCGAGGCTTACTACATCCCCAACAACCGTAATTCACTCAGCACCTACTTTGAGGCAGGATGCTACTGGAATGAGATAGACTGTAAGGTTGCCGAGGACGGCAAGCTGGTTCTGGGTCTGAAGAAGGATAGCCGTATGGAAAATGACTGGTGTCCCTACGACAACTTCCAGCTGTTCTATCTGGGTACCTCTGCGCCTACCGCCGTCCAGGGCGTAGCTGCCGATGCTGAGCTTGCCGGCAAGGCTGGCATCTTCGATCTGCAGGGCCGCAAGGTTAGCAAGACACAGAAGGGCCTGTATATCATGAATGGCAAGGTTGTCATTGTGAAGTAAATCACGATACAACCTCCATAGATACTATTATAGTTATACATAACAGAAAATCGAAGAAGCCCCGAGTCTTTCGGGGCTTTTTCTTTGTCCCTACGGCAAATTGTGAATTATGTATTGTGAATTATGAATTATTCTTCGTATCTTTGCAGGCAGAAAAGGCAGCAGGACGGTCTGTCGCTGGTTCTTTCCGCCGCAAGGAGGAATGGGCGAGAGGAAAGTCCGGGCAGCATAGGGTGCTCCGCTTCTTAATGGGAAGGAGGCCGCGAGGCTTGGCACGTGCAGAAGAAAACAACCGCCCCTTTCTGAATTGAAGTTTTCAACTTTCCATTCTGTAGGGGTAAGGGTGAGAAGGTGAGGCAAGAGCTCACCAGGCGAGTGGTGACATTCGTGCTGTGCACACCGGAGGCTGAAAGTTCATGTAAACCGGCGAATCAAAGAGAGGGCGACCCGCCCGAGCCGGAGGGTAGAACGATTGAGGCGTGTGGTGACATGCGTCCTGGATAAATGACAGACACCAGACTTCGTTTCCTGTCGGCACAGGCTTTCCGGTTTGTCGTCGTATGGAAATGTCTGGTACAGAACCCGGCTTATAGGCCAGCTGCCTTTTTTTTGATTGACATCTATAAATACTGTTCGTGCTATGGTTCAGTTTCTTCTTGGATGGGGCATTTTCGTAGCCCTGGTCTATCTGCTCATGTATGTGGACTATTTCACCCACAAGCATAATATCGCAGAGGCCTTCCGGGCCTTTGCCGATTCCTTTGGCGAAGAATAAACCCAGATAGTCCATTAGACGACATTGGCGTTATTCTGTTTCTCTTTGGCATTATTTTCACCACATTTTACTCACATAGGAACCCCTATGCTCATAAAATGTGATGCAAATCCTGACACAAAGATAATCCAAAATACCATCCTTGGTCTAATGAACTATCTGGGATAAAAAAATGCCGGAACCCTTCATCCCTTCACCTGACCTTGCCAGAACCCCAGCAAATACTGGGGATTTGAGCGGTTGAGGGTTGGCGCAACCCTTCACTATCCCTTCACTAACCCCTTCACCTGTTCCCTTGGGCAAGTACACCGGTTGCCTGGCATGGCAAGGACTGTAGCATACCAATCAAGCCTGGTCGCAAACGCGGCCAGGCTTGATTATATGATGGACTGGTTGTGAATTCCGGATCTTGTAGTCCTTAGTTCTTCTTGATCAGGAAGAAGAGGGAAACGCAGGTCGTCACAACAGCCAGGATGCTGCTCCATGCAGACAGGCTCGTATAGAATGAGCTTGACTTGACGCGCTTTGACTTGTTGGGCTCGACATAGATCATATCGTTCTGCTGGACGTAGTAGGCCGGGCTCGAGAAAATGTTGCTCTTGGTCATGTCCAGAGGATACATCTTCAGCTCGCCGTTCTCTTCACGATAAAGTTTCACACGGTAGCGGAGACCGGTATCATCGATGTCGCTGCACTGGGCAAGGACGTCTACGATGGTGTTGCGCTCACTGGTCAGGCTGACAACCCTGGGAGAATGAACGGCACCCACAACGGTCACGCGGGCATTCAGCAGACGTACCGTAACCTCGGGGTCAGGAACAAGTCCTTTCTCCTTGATCTTGTTCTCAATGATGGTGGCACATTCCTCAACGGTGGTTCCGTCCACCCTGATATTGCCGATGGCAGGAAGAACCAGGTCGCCACCATTGGTCACGGTATAGCCGTAGGCATTGCTCATGGTTCCGGAGTTGTTCATGTTCATGTTCGTATTGGTGCCGGCCGTACCCATGGTAAGATCCTGTGCAAAGATCTGCAGCAGCCTGGGCTCGCTGCAGGTAATCTTGATGAGAACCTGATCGGCAGGCTTCAGTCTCATCTCGTACTGCTGCATAATCTTCTGGGGAGTGGCAAACTGCTCCTCAGATCCCTGGAAATAGACAATCTTCTCTGTGCTGACGCAACTGGTCACTGCCATCATTGCAAGCACTGCGATGGCCAATTTTGAAAATATCTTCTTCATAGCATGTATGTTTTTCCTTTCTCCAATTTATTGTTATGTGATGTGGAAATGGGCTTATTGCCCAAAACAATGCAAATATACAATGTTTTTTATTCTTGGCAAAAGGAAATGTGAAAAAAAAGCGTCCCGCAGGGAAAACCTTGCGGGACGCCGTGATTATAGCGGCTTTATTGCCTTGTCAATTCTGCAAAACTCAAGCGAGCTAACTCTTACTTAACCAATACTTGGCTTCGCCGAGCTGCTTTGCGTTCGGCAAAACTCAAGCGAGCTTGGTTTTGCGCTTACTTAACCAGCACCTTCTTGCCATTGATGATGTACAGGCCGGGCTTAGCCAGGCTGTTGACACGCAGGCCGGTGATGGTGAAGATTGCCTTCTGGGCAGGTGCGGTCTCAATGCTCTCGATGGGAGTAGCGTCGCCGCTGAGTTCAGCCTGGCTTGCACCACCCAGGTACATCAGAGAGAAGTTGTCCACAACAACCCAGTCCTGACCGACAGCGTTAACCTTCTCGATACCCACGCGCAGGATGCCATCCTTGCCCACCTTGACGGTGATGCTGTTGTGGTAGAAGCCTGCCTTGAAGAAGTTGTCTGCGGTAGCCAGCTGATCAGCACCCTTGAACGAACCGCCGAAGGTAGAGTTACCGGGAGTGATGTCGATGCCCAGGACTGCGAGTGAATCCTCGTTCAGCTGAACAGAAGCGATGTTGTTGAGCTCGGTGGCATACTTGCCCTCAGAAGAGGTAGCATAGAGGTAAGCGTAAACCTGCTGCTCCTTCTCGCCATTCAGGATGGCGTAAGAGTCAGCGGTACCACCACCATGGCGCAGGAAGCCCTGGCATGACAGAACATAGGTACCCTCGGGCAGACCGGTCAGTTCCTGGTACATGTTGAATGCACCTGAGTTCCATACCTCACCACAGTTGCCAGGCTGGCCACCACCGGTACCGGGCTGCTTGCCCTTCCACTCGGTGAAGTTGTGGTTCTGAACGGCACCGGGCTCCTCAACGTAGCCATCCTCGTCGGGCTCGTAGGTCATACCATCCACGTTGAACTGGGGATTCAGGATCATGGCAGTGAAGTCAACGGGATTCTCGTCGCTGGCATTCTCCCAGCCCTTAGGCATTCTGATGAGAGCCAGTACCTCGTTGGCCTCCTGGATGAACTCCTCCATGGCCTTGTTGTCCAGGGTCAGGTATGCGGCATCACCCATGTTGACCTCCTCGATTACTTCCATTACCTTGTCATAGCGTGCCTTCAGGTCGGCGTCAGCCTCCTCGGCCTTCTCCCACATGTTGTTGGCAGTCTCATACAGGTCAGCAATCTTCTGCTGCAGCTCCATGTTCTTGGCAATCTCATTGTACTGGGCACGAAGCAGTTCCTTCATCTCCATGCACTCGTCCTCAGAGTGGCTCTTGATGTCCTTGATGAATGCCTGAACATCCTTGATCACCTTCTCAATGGTATTGTACTCACCGTCGGTGATTGCCGAAGCGCTCATTCTGGCCTCCAGCTGAGCAATCTCGTCCTGCAGGGTAACAACCCATGCATCAGAGCCAGAACCCTCGTAAACCAGCTTGAAGTTATCGAAGATTACCCACTGGTGACCGTTGTCAACGCGTACACCGACAGTCAGGTTACCGGGCTCCTTCAGCTGGATGCTGAACTTGTTGGTGTAGTCGTAGTTCTCACCGTCCTTCTTGTTCATGAAGTGCCATGCTGAGCCAGTCATTGAGTTGGGGCACCACAGACCGTTGGAGCCACTGGGATTGTTGTCGCTCATCCACTGAACCTCGCCAGCGTCGTTGACAACCTCGTAGAGCTTCTCCTCGGTACCGTAATCGGTAACGTTGGCAAATACCTGAATCTTCTCGGTGCCGTCGGGCAGTACAGCGTAGAGCTCGGCAGGATTGTAACCTGCATCCTGAACGCGATAGAAGCCCTGTACGGAGAGGGTGTACAGACCTGCGGGTACATTATATACAGTCTGGTACATAGAGAACGCACTCATGAAGTTCTCGGCCAGACCATCCTCCTCATCGGGAGCCTCCTGGCAGAGCTCTGCGTTGTTGTTTACGCCATTGCCATAGTTTGAACCCCACCAGGGTGAGTTACCGGTAGTGCTCCAACCACTGAAGTTCTTGTTGAACTTGGGATTGTTCAGCAGGTAGGAAACATCGTCACCGGGCTGCATCTCACCATTGTACTTACCCTCGATCTCAGCCATGCCGGCGTAGATCATGTCAATCTCGGTGCGAGTCCACTCGCAAGCCTCGTAGGCCTCATTCAGACTGTCGTAGTAGTCCTCCAGCTCACCGGCCAGGTCGGGATTGGTCTCACGGTACTCCTCGATCTTCTCGTAAACATCCTCCATGCGCTGTGCGAATACGCGGTAGTCGCTGATGGTAGCCTTCAGGGCGTTCATGGCGTTCTGGATAGAATCGCTCCACAGCTGGCAATCCTCGTCGCTCAGCTGAGCAGCCTCTGCCAGGGCAGTAACCTCCTCATAGAGAGCGTCATAGGCATCGATGACAGCCTGATTGCCATAGACGTTCAGCGAGCCGTACTCCTCGTTCAAGGCAGCAACCTTGTCGCGCAGGGCGATCTGTGCGAGGGTCAGCTCGGTCTTGCCATAGTACTTCAGAGAGAAGTTGTCCATAGCCAGCCAGTTGATGGTCTTGTCGCTGTCGTAGCGGATACCGAAGGTGAATGCACCACCCTCAGTGGTGAAGGACAGCTCGAAGTGCTCGGGAGCGTTGTTGCCGGTGGCAACGGGAATCTCGTAGCTCTCGCCGGTAGCGGGGCAGTTGGCGAACAGATATACACCCTTGGAGTCTGCCTTGCTGCCCTGCTGACGGGTTGCAATCATGTCCACACCCAGGATATACAGACCCTCGGGCAGGCCTACGGTCTGCTGTGCGTAGCCGGAACCGTTCAGCTGGGGATCCCAGGTCCAGGTCTCCAGGAAGTTCTGGATGGTTACGCCGTTGCTGCTGTAGGATGCGCTCTGAACCTGGTTGTTTACGCCAGTGAGGGAAATAGTCCAACCGTCGTAGGTGCCATCAGAGAAGTCTGAGTTGAGGGCGATACCCATCTCGAAGAGGTCGATGGGGTCCTCGGCGGTAGCACCCTCCAGCAGGTCTGCGTTCTGGGCAACCTTCAGCCAACCTACGGCCTTCATGATCTCAGCGTATGCAGCATTCAGCTGCTCAATGGTGGCACTGGGATCGTCGTAAACCTTCTGGGCCTTGTCGCAGGCAGCCTTTACGGTGGGCTCGCTCTCGTAGTAGTCAACGCCAGACATGCCCTCGATGTCTACGTCCAGCCAGAACCAGTTGTAGAACTGCATCCTTGCGTTGTAGAGGGTAGCATCGTACAGGGTCCAGGTGGTATATGCCTCGTTGCCGTACGCATACCTGGGAGTCTTGCCGGTGATCTCTTCCGTGATAGGATCAATGACGTCAACGCTGTCCACAATGACGGAACCGTAGAAGTACAGACGGCTGTCGAAGCCATAGTCGTCATGGATACCCTGGCTGTAGTCATCGGGAGCATTGTCGTAGGTGGCCAGGATGTACTCCTGAGCCTCGTTGTTCCAGATCATGTTGGAGGGAACCATACCGAACTTACCGCCGGGAGCAAAGGCGTTGGTCAGCTCGATCTTGCCACCACCCAGGTCTGTCAGACCCCATGCGTGGTCACCCTGGCGATTCTGGCCGTCAACCCATGCCTTCTTGGCACCGTCGCAGTCCACGGCGTTCCAGTTGCCGTTGATCAGGTCCTGGAACCTAACGCCTTCCTTTTCCACTTCCACTCCGGTCTCGTCCTTGATCTTGTAGGTCGAGACAGCGAAGCGTACCTGACGGGCCTCTTCCTTGGTGTCCTTTGCAGAAGCGCGGGTACCCCAGTTGTTGCCCTGACCATAGAAGTACTCATCACCCTCTGAATTGGTTACAGAGAGGTAGTACACCGTGGTGCCGTCGATCTTGACGCTGGTTGCCTTGGTCAGTTCGGGCTCGTCGAACTGTGCCCAGGAGGCTGCAGACACCAAAATCGCGCTCAAAAGAGTAAATAGCTTTCTCATTTTGATACTGATTTAATAGGTTAATAATTAGTTGTTAAGTTAGTGTTTTCTTGGTCTGTTGGGTGTGTGGGTGCGCACATGTGCGGACTACCACCTTGCAAAGATAGTGATTTTTTTTCAAATACAGCGTGATAAAACGGATAATTTGTGGTATTTTTCCGATATATCTCTGATATGGTACGGGCAAAAAGAAAGTATCCTGCAAGGAAGACCCTTGCAGGATACGCTATTGTCTATGCTTGGCTTTGCCGAGCTGCTTTGCGTTTGGCAAAACTCAAGCGAGCTTGGTTTTGCGCTTACTTAACCAGCACCTTCTTGCCATTGATGATGTACAGGCCAGCCTTGTTCAGGTTGCTTACGCGTACACCGGTGATGGTATAGATGTTCCTGGCAGCCTCGGTGGCAATGCCGTTGATGGCATCAACCGTACCGTTCTCGCCCAGGGCACTGTTGGTACCGTAGGCGGTCAGGGTGAAGTTGTCGGCTGCCAGCCAGTTGGCGGTGGTAGTCTCAGAGCAGTTGATACCCAGGCGAACGAGGGTCTTGTCCTCAGCCACCTTGAATACCAGTTCGAAGTGCTCGGGAGCACCGTTGCCGGTTGCTACCTCCATGTGGCTGCCGCCAGCGAAGAGGAAGCAGTCCTTGGTGTCCTGCTTGCTGCCACCCTGCCAGGTAGCGATGATGTCAGCACCCAGCTTGTAGGTACCGGCGGGAAGCAGGATCTCCTGGTAGATGTTACCCAGGATGGGAGAGTTGCCGCTGCGCCATACCTCGATGAACTGGTTACACTCGGGAGTGTAAGGTGCACCGTTCAGCTCGGTCTCAGCACCGGTGTAGGCGCTGTTGGCCTGATAGCCCTTGTTGGTGTAGGTGGTCAGGTCGAGCGTCCAGCCGTTGGCGGTACCGTCAGACATGTCGGGGTTAACCAGGAACTCGGTCAGCTCAGCGGGATCCTTGTCGTCCGCACCGGCTACAGCCTCGGCAATCCTGGTATACTTGTCCTCCTGCTGCCAGGTGGTGTAGGCCTTGTCCACCTTCTCGATGAAGGCGTTGATCTCGTCGATGTATGCACTCAGCTCCTCGGTGGTCAGCTCCAGGTACTTCTGGTCCTCGATGTCGTTGTAGTACTTGTTGCACTCATCCAGCAGGGCATCGTCGCTCATCTCCTCGCACTTGTTGTTGGCATCGCCGCCCAGCTTGGTGTAGACGGGCTCAATGCCAGCCACAACCTTGGCGTTCTCCTGGGCAGCAGCGTATGCAGCGTTCAGGTCAATCAGGGCCTGGTACATGGCGTCACCATCAGTGCCGTTCATGGCATCCTGTGCCTCAGCGATGGCGTTGGCCAGGGCAGATGCAGCGGGATCGGTCAGGTTCTCGTCCTTGTTGGCATCGTAGTACTCCTCGATACCGGGCAGTACAACCGACAGTACGTTGCTGACAGCCTTGGCGCTCTTGCCCTCGTAGACGAGCTTGAACTTGGCCCAGAGTACCCAGTGTGCCTTCTGACCGTTGGAGGTCAGACCAATGGTCATCTTGCCGCCCTCAACAAGGCCGTAGACGGTCTGGTAGTAGCGCTCGGCAGCGAAGGCGTATGAAGCACCGTCAACTGAGTTGGGAACCCAGCCGTAGCCCTCTACGTTGTAGTCATAGGGCCATGCACCGGTCTCCTCGGTGATGTAGCAGTTAACCTTGTCCTCAGCCTGATCCTCGGGCATGGCATCCTTGCAGATGTTCTGTACGGGGGTCTTGAAGTCGTTCATGAACAGGAATACCTTGGAAGCCTCGGTACCGTCGAAGCTGCCGTTGCCGGCAGGACGCTCGAAGGCCTGGCAGGTCAGGGCATAGATACCATCGGGTACACCCTCAACAACCTGCTGTACGTCAACTACATTGTCATAAACCTCCACGTTCTTGCAGATGTCCAGACCGCAGTTCTGGTTGCCGACGGGAGTCGCACCCTTGGAGTTGGTCCAGTAGTTGAAGCCCTCTGCGAAGCTGGGGTTCTTCAGCATGTCGGTGCAGTCGTCGCCCTCGTTGATGCTGGCCTTTACGGCAGCCTCGAACATGTCCTCGAGCTCAACTGCCTTGGCAGCGATCTCCTCGCCGGTCAGCTCACCGGGCTTCAGGGTGTTCTCCTCCTCTGCGAGGACGAGGTCAACGAACTCATCCCACAGGTCGCCGTTGTAGTCATACTCGCCGCTGTTGATGCCCTCGACATACTTGTCAACCAGGGCCTTGTAGGCGTTGTATGAGTTGATGCTGGCCAGGGCACGCTGGGTAACCTCGGTCATGGCCATGGTGTTCTTGTGGATCTCCTCGGGAGTGGTAGCCTCGCGGGCAGCCTGGAGGGCAGCCTGGAAGTTGGCAATCTCAGCGCGGCAGTAGTAGGTGTCCTCGGTGATGAAGTCCTGCAGGTCGCCGGCGATGGTGGCAATCACGTCCTCGCTCCACATCTTGTAGGCATCCAGGGCACCGCCGTAGTAGGTCAGGCGCCAGGTGTCGGTGATGGTCCAGTTGTCAGTCTGTGAGTTGTCCTTCTTCACTACACCGATCTTCAGCTTGCCGTCCATGACGGGCAGCATGATGGTGTTGTCCATGTCGATACCGGCATTCTCGAAGCGGACGAAGTCCTGCATGGAGTTGGGAGCGTAGTAGTTCTCACCGATGACAGCGCCACCCAGGTCGGTACGGTCGGTAGATACGGATGACAGTGAACGGATGTTCACATTCAGGCTGTCCTCGCCGCTAACGGCATACAGCTTGGCATGACGGTAGCTGGGATCATCCTTGGTGTTCCAGTCGTTGGCAATGGAACCGGCGCGGTAGAAGGCGTTCACGTTGACGCGGTAGATACCGGCGGGCAGACCCTCGATAACCTGCCATGTGTCATAGTCCATATTGAAGCGCTCACCGCACTCGTCGGTGGCACCGCCGGCGCCGAAGCTTGAGCCCTTCCAGCCGTCGAACTTGATGCCGTCGAAGTTGGGGTTGACGATTGAGCTGGTCATGTCCTGAGGATTGTCCACGCTGGCCTGAGCCTTCTTCCAGTCGTTGATCTTCTGGTTTACGGACTCGGCGGCTGCGTTCAGCTCATCCGCGCTGCTGTCGGCGTTCTTGTAGACAGCGGTCTCGGCGGCAGTGTCCAGACCGGCACACTCGGCAGCGTTCTTCAGGGCAGTTGCCAGCAGGGCCGAGGCATCCAGGGCGGGCTTCACTGCATCCCACTTGGCCTTCCAGCTGTTGTACTCCTCCTGGCTTACGAAGGCCCAATCCAGACCGGCACCCTCCTTGTCAGCGGGGATGTTGGCATCGATGATGGTGGATGCACCGCTCCAGCCGAAGAAGGTGGTCTCGTAGTTGTCATAGGTGTCTGCACCCCACTTGTCGTCGTTGGCAGCGCTGCGGATGCGGTAGTACTGGCCGTTCTTGGTGATGTTCCAGTACTCGTGACCCTGAGTGCCCATGTCGATGAAGCAGCCAGCCTCGTTGTCACGGAACAGGTACTTGCCAGCCTTTTCACCGCTTGAGGTCTTCAGGGAGTAGCCACCAGCGGTCTCGTCATAGGTTACTACGTACAGCAGACCCTCGGGCAGAATGGAGGTCTGGGTGCCCCATGCGTTTGAACCGCACAGGAAGGCATTACCCTCCACGTTGTAGATGTAGACTGAGTCGGGAGCCTGGGGAGGATCCAACTCGGAAACGTCTGCGCCCTTCAGATTCTCCAACTCAAGGAAGCTGGTTGGCTTCGGAGCCTGGATCTGAGCGAAGACACCCATCGTTGCACATGCAACGCTGAGCAGAGTGAGTAATCTTTTCTTCATACTCGTTTTGAATTTTGGATTAAGTTAGTAATTAGTTGATTGATAAATTGGTTTGTCTTTTTCATGTCCGCCCCGCTGGTTGGGCGGGGGCTTGGTGGGGATGCGTTTTCTTCAAATAGTGTGCAAATATACTTCTTTTTGTTGATTTGGCAAAATCTTTAGGCGGGATTTTTCAGATTTCATACATTATTTATTACGTGTGTGCCCAGGCGTGCAGGTCTGGCGGGTGGGGTGGGGCGGCCGTCTGTTGCCGGGTGGGGCGGTTCCGCCGGTCGGTTTGTCCGGGTCCTTATGGCGATTTGCCCAGGTCCTTATGGCGATTTGCCCAGGTTACTATAGTGACAAGGCCGGATCGCTATAGCGACTTCACCGTCCAGCCTTGGCTGGCAGCATGGAGCGACAGGCTGTGTGGGTGGGCAAGGTGGTGCGTTGTTCCGGGAAGGGTATGTGACGGGGGTGGGACGGCCGTCTGCTGTTACCTGACGTTAACAGATGCCCCGTTGTGTTAATAATTGGGAAAAAAGTACCCCGTATAGTACCAACCAATAAACTTTTGTGTTATTTTTGCGTCCGAATTTCAGAGACGGAACAAGACAGACATACGATATGAAGACAACAACGAATTGTTTATGTGCGGCCATGCTGGCATTGACGCTGGGCATGGGTGCCCTGCCCCTTGAGGTGCAGGCGGTACAGCCGGTGGCTGGCCTGGTGGACCTGACCACCGCAGCCGAGAGCAGTGTGAACAGTGTGGTGTATATCAAGGTGGTAACGGGCGGCCAGACGCAGACGGTGACCGTGCAGGATCCCTTCGAGGATTTCTTCGGTGACTTCTTCGGCTTTGGCGGTGGCGGTCGTGGCCGCGGCCAGCAGCGCCAGGTCCAGACCCCCAAGCGTGAGGCTGCCGGAAGTGGTGTGATCATCAGTCGGGACGGCTACATCGTGACCAACAACCACGTTGTGCGTGACGCCAATGAGATCACCGTGAAGCTGAACGACAACCGGGAGTTCACGGGACGCATCATCGGCCTGGATGAGAACACCGACCTGGCCCTCATCAAGATTGATGCCAAGGATCTGCCCGCCATCAAGATTGGCAACAGCGACGACCTGAAACTGGGTCAGTGGGTGCTGGCAGTTGGCAATCCCTTCAACCTGACCAGTACCGTGACGGCCGGCATCGTCAGTGCCAAGGCCCGCAGCCTGGGTGCGAACGGCATTGAAAGTTTCATACAAACGGATGCAGCCATCAATGCCGGTAACAGCGGTGGCGCCCTGGTTAACGAGAAGGGTGAGCTGGTAGGCATCAATGCCATGCTGTACAGTCAGACGGGCAGCTACAGCGGCTATGGATTTGCCATTCCCACGACCATCATGAACAAGGTGGTGGCCGACCTGAAGGAGTTCGGTACCGTGCAGCGTGCCCTGCTGGGCGTACGTGGTTCGGATGTGACGAACTACATCGACAGCGAGAAGTCCAAGGGCAACGAGGTTGACCTGGGAACCGTGACCGGCGTCTATGTGGATGCCGTGACCGAGGGCAGTGCGGCTGAGGAGGCTGACCTGAAGAAGGGAGATGTGGTAACGAAGATCAACGGAAAGAATATCAGTAAGATGGCAGAGATGCAGGAGGCACTCTCGCAGTATCGCCCAGGCGACAAGGTGAGCATTACCTACCTGCGTGACAAGAAGGAGCACACGAAGAACGTCACCCTGCGCAACTCACAGGGCAACACCACCGTGATGAAGGAGGTGGATATCGATGACTACGGCGTGCAGCTCACCCCCATCACCCAGAAGGAGCGCGGTACCTATGACATCAACTACGGCCTGCTGGTCAGCAACATCAGGAAGGGCAAGCTGATGGATGCCGGCATCACCAAGGGCATGATCATCCTGATGGTGAACGATGAGAAGATGACCAGTCTGGAGGACTGGGAAGAGGTGGTAAGAAATGCCAACAAGAGCAAGGATCGCACGCTTTGGATCCGTGCGCTGACTCCCAGTGGCCGCAAGGCCAGCTTCGTCGTTGAGATGGAGGAGGAAAAGGCGAGGGTAAAGAGTGAAAAGTAGGTTCGCCATCGCAGGAAGGTCTGATACAAAGATCTTTTAATTATAAATTAAACGCCCGAAAGTTTTGTGCTTTCGGGCTTTTTTCGTACTTTTGCGCGCAAATTGATAAATAGGCTTATGAGACAATTAAAGATTACCAAGAGTATCACCAACCGCGAGAGTGCCTCGCTGGACAAGTATCTGCAGGAAATCGGTCGTGAGGAACTGATCACCGTGGAGGAGGAGGTTGAGCTGGCACAGCGCATCCGCAAGGGTGATCGCGAGGCCCTGGAGCGCCTGACGCGTGCCAATCTGCGCTTCGTGGTCAGTGTGGCCAAGCAATACCAGAACCAGGGACTCAGTCTGCCGGACCTGATCAACGAGGGTAACCTCGGACTGATCAAGGCTGCGGAGAAGTTTGACGAGACCCGCGGCTTCAAGTTTATCTCATACGCGGTATGGTGGATCCGCCAGAGCATCCTGCAGGCCCTGGCCGAGCAGAGCCGTATCGTCCGTCTGCCTCTGAACCAGGTAGGTTCGCTGTACAAGATCAGCAAGGCGCTGAGCAAGTTTGAGCAGGAGAACGAGCGTCGTCCCAGTCCCGAGGAGCTGGCCATGGAGCTGGATCTGCCCGTGGACAAGGTAAGCGATACGCTGAAGGTCAGCGGCCGTCACATCTCCGTGGATGCCCCCTTCGTGGAGGGTGAGGACAACAGTCTGCTGGATGTGCTGGTCAACGATGACAGTCCCATGGCGGACAGGACCCTGGTGGGCGAGTCGCTGCACCGTGAGATCGACCGTGCGCTGAGTACCCTGAGCGAGCGTGAGAAGGAGATCATCCAGATGTTCTTCGGCATCGACCATCAGGAGATGACGCTGGAGGAGATCGGCGACCGCTTCAATCTGACCCGTGAGCGTGTACGTCAGATCAAGGAGAAGGCCATCCGCCGTCTGCGCCAGAACAGCAAGAGCAAACTGCTGAAGACCTACCTGGGATAGTATATGAAGAGATTGCTAAGATATATCTGTCTGCTGCTGTTTGTTGCAGTGGCGGCGGAAGCCAGCGCGGAGAAGAAGCCCGTGATGCAGAAGGTGTATATGTTTGGCTTCGCCTCTTCCTTCACCGACTCCCTGGCCTATCTGACGGAGGTGCAGGAACTGGATTCGGTCTGCGTCATGCCCAATGGCTTCCTGGCCGACAGGTCGCTGTACAGCCTGCAGCTGTATGGATTCGTCAATGAGCAGCGTGGGGTGGCCTATCCCACGGCGGCCGTCTTCTTTGACGTCAAGTCCAAGAAGCTGGCCAAGAGGTACCAGAAGATCAAGCGCATGTACCAGGATAATCCCAACGTGAAACTGGTCGTGCTCACCAGGGAGGAGTTTGGCTTCCGCCCCGAGGAGTATATGGAATCCATCGTGATGGAGGCTGACGGAGAGAATGGGGAAGGGGACACTCCGGAGAAGGAGGAGTCTGCTGACGGAAAGAAGAAGACTAAGAAGCAGAAGAAGGACAAGAAAGGAGGCGGACGATGAGCAGTGTGCTGCGTTGCCGGGTGGCCGGCCATGTGCTGGCCGTCGAGTTCTGTGATGCACACAATGATGCGTCCCTGCTGCCTTCCTTCAGACCGTTTGAACTGACGGCCGAGGAGGTGGCAGAGCCTGTGCTTTCCGTGAGTGTGCGCGACGATTTTGATTTCGAGACCCTCGGACGTGAGGTCGGTCAGTTTGACTGTGGCGGCTGCAACCATGGCGTGTATGTCCTGGAGGACGGTTCCTACCAGTTTGTGGTGAGTGACGTGGCAGGCCGGGTCTGCTCCCTGATGCAGGGAAATCCTGACTTCAGCCGTTGTGTGGTGGCCCTCAGGGGCGAGACTTTCAGCCAGCGCAACTTTGGCCTGAACAATGCCATGATGATGGCATTTGCCTTCTGCTTTGCCACGCAGGGTACCCTGCTGGTTCATGCCAGCGTGATCCGCAAGGACGGTTACGGATACCTGATGACGGCTCCCAGCGGCACGGGCAAGAGTACCCATACCCACCTGTGGTACAAGAATATACCGGGATGCGACCTGATGAATGATGACAATCCCGTGGTGCGTGTGCTGGAGGATGGCGAGGTGGTGATCTATGGCAGTCCATGGAGCGGCAAGACCCCCTGCTACCGTAACATTCAGGCTCCCGTGGGTGCCTTTGTGCGCATCCAGCAGCGTCCGCGCAATGAGATCCGCCGGATGTCTTCCATCGAGGCCTTCACCACGCTGTTGCCTGCCGTGAGCAGCATGAAGTGGGATTCCCGTGTGTACAAGGGCGTCTGCAGCACCATCAGTGCCGTGGTAGGCAGGGTGGGTGTGTATGAGCTGGGTTGCCTGCCTGATGCCGGTGCGGCCCATTTGTGCTATGAGACGGTAAGAAAGGTGTGAGGGCAAGATAGTGAAGGAACTGGTCAAGCGTTTTCTGAGACTGATCTTTACGCCGTTGCGCAGGCACAAGCAGGCCCGTGACGGTGTGATGGAGGCGACTCCGCGCAAGGAGTTTCCGAATGATGTGTTGCTGGGGCTGGTGAGCCGCGAGATTGCCGAAGGGCATAATGCCAAGATCATCGTCAAGGGCTTCAGTATGCGTCCCTTCCTGGAACATGAGCGCGACAAGGTGATCCTGGCTCCTGTCAGGGAACCGCTCAAGGTTGCGGATGCCGTGCTGGCCGAGATTGCGCCAGGCCATTATGTCCTCCATCGCATCATTGAGATTCAGGGAGAGCAGCTTACGCTGATGGGCGACGGAAATATCCGTGGAACGGAATCCTGCACGGTACGGGATGTGCGCGGTGTGGTGACCCATTACATCCGTCCCAGGCGTACCCTGCTGGCAAGCGACAGGAAGCTGCAGCGCCGCATCCGCATCTGGAGGCGACTGTTGCCTGTCAGGCGATACCTATTATTAATATATAAGAGTCTGGTTTAGGACCGGCCGAAATAGGACCGGCCTAATGTGAACGACCAAATGTGACCGGCCGGGAGCGTATCGGCCGGGATAAGATAGAATGAATTAAGATAGATCAAAATAAGACATGAAGATCAAGAACGGTTTTGAGATGGTAGACCTTTGCGACGATCACGTAATCGTGGCAACCGGTATGCAGAATATAGATTTCAGTAAGGTTATCAGCCTGAACGAGAGTGCGACCCTGATGTGGAAGGCCGTGGAAGGCAAGGAGTTCACTGTGGAGGATATGGCCAAGGCACTTACCGACGAGTACGAAGTGGATGAGGCTACCGCCCTGGCTGATGCCGGCAAGATTGCCCGGGAGTGGAAGGAAATCGGTCTGGTGGAGTAGACCCGCTGACGGAGGAATTCCCTCAGGTTTCCCGGCTTGCTGACATTGCGGTGGGACTGTCCCCCTCCCCTCCAAAGGCGTGACCATATAGAACAGACCATATAGAACCTACCTTAATAGAGCCCACCTATACGCTATCCTGATGACAGACGTTCTTTCTGTGTTGCAGCAGTTGGGACACGCCTTGCGTATCCCGGCTTCATTCGTTATCATTGAGTTCATCGGCACGATGGCCTTTGCCATTTCCGGCATCCGACTGGCTTCTGCCAAGCGCTTTGACTTGTTTGGTGCACTGATTGTGGGCATGGCTACGGCCGTAGGCGGTGGTACCTTGCGTGATATAATGCTGGGAATCACGCCCTTCTGGCTGACCAACAAGATCTATATCATCTGTTGCATCATCTCACTTCTCTGGGTGATGGCTTTCCGGAAGTATATGATCCGGCAGAACAATACCTGGTTCATCTTCGACTCCATCGGACTGGCACTCTTCAATGTGATTGGTATTGAGAAGACGCTCAATATGGATTATCCCTATTGGACTGCCGTTGTCATGGGTTGCATCACGGGTGCCGGCGGAGGTGTCATCCGCGACGTCTTCCTGAATGAGGTTCCCCTCATCTTCCGCAAGGAGATCTATGCCGTGGCCTGCATCCTGGGTGGAGTGGTCTATGTCACCTGTCATGCGGCCTTCGGAATGAATGCCGAACTGAATGCCCTCTTCAGCAGCGTCGTGGTCATTGTAATCCGTGTCCTGGCCGTGAAGTACCAGTGGCATCTGCCTGTGCTGAAGGGGGAGGAAGGGAGCTGAAAACGGAAATAGAAGCCTATCGGCAGTGAACAACTTCCAGCTTTCAATTGTCCATTTTCAGTTCGTAGAAGCCGACCAGTCTGTCATACCTTCCGCCGGGTTCCTTGTAATAGACCCAGATCTGGTAGTCGTTGAGGGTCTGGTAGAAGTTGCCGTCGGTCTGGGCTGAAGTGGACTTCCTGCCTTCCCACTGCAGGAAACGGTAGTCGTAGTAGCCTTGCTTGAGGAGTATGGCAGCCTGATACTCACCGTCTTCCGTGTTGTATTCCATCTTGTATTCGTCCGACGGCCACTGGTTGACCCAGTTTCCGTGTACATACAGGGGGGCGCCGTTCAGGGGAGGGGTCTTGAGCCTGAAGTGCACGTAGGCGTACTCGCTTTCCGTGTCCTGGTTCTCATTGTATCTGTTGTCAATCATGTGGGAACCGTTCCTGTCGGTCTCCAGGGAATAGTGGCGGGTTGGAAATTCCTCGTTGAGCGTGACATGGTAGTAGGGGTCGTACCAGCGTATGTTGTCCACTCCTGCGTTGACTCCCCGCAGGTTAAGTAGCTCAAAACTGTGGCACTCGTTTCCGCCAGGGAAGATCAGGTCGGTCTGGTGGCTGAACTGCACGCCCGTGTTGTTCTGCATGTTGGGATGCACCTCCCGCATCAGGTCCTGCCGGCGGTTCTGTGTGACCAGTACTTTCAGCTCGCGCTTCGGGTCGTTAACGCGAAGGCCGTTGTATCTCAGGTCGATGGCAAGCTGCTGATGTTGCTGCTGGAAGTCGATGTCCGTATTGCCGCTTACCGTGGCACTGATCCCGACTTCCTGCTTTACCAGACAGAACTCGGCCTTCAGCACGGGATTGTCCCTGTCGTCCTCGTCGTACACGGTGACGCGGTAGTTGCCTGACAGGAGAAGACGGGCCTCCTGGTTGGGCAGGGTAAGGCTGTAGTGGGTGTAGATCTGTGTGGTGTTGAAGCTCTTCTCGCTGTCTTCAATGAGCTGGTCGTTCAGCCCGGCCAGGTAGTCCGACTCAAAGATGTATTCGCTCACCGTCCAGTCTGCCTCGCAATGGTCAATGTGGTAGCGCAACCGACGGTAATCGTGGCTCATTTCGTCAAAGCCGATCTCAATGTGTCCCACCTTCCTGGTGCCAAGGACGGGAGGAAGCAGGACGTCCCCTCCTGCAATGAGTTGCAGGGAGCGGAAGTTGTCAGTGTCATAGATCAGATTCTGCTGGGCAAAAGTGTGAAGGCCGAGGCAGAACAGGATAAGCAGGATTGAAAGGTGCTTCACGGTCAGATTCAGTGTTTTTTCGAAAGATGTTACCTTAATTGATGGGTATGGAGGGAATAGTGTGAAATGAATGATTTATGCTTTCATCTTTCCATTTTCCATTTTCAGTTCTCTTGGCCTCACGACCCGGATGCCGAGCTGTGAGGGATGCTTGCCCATGTATTCGTAGAGGGTCATGGGTTCCAGGACCACCTTGTGGTGGATGCTGCTGGCATTGAGGAGGTGCAGTTTGCCGTCCTTGCCCCAGACCGCCAGGCCAAGGTGGGAAACGTCCAGTCCGTCCTTCTTCGTGACAATGGCAAGGATGTCCCCGTCGTGGATGCAGCCCAGGACGTCCTTTCCCTTGTCCAGCATGCTGCGGGGAATATAGCGGATGACCTGTCCGCTGGCTTCCTTCTCGTATTTCGTGATGAGCGCCAGCTGGCTCTTGTCGTGCCTGAGCATGGGGTAGGAGCCGGGATGGGCCGTCATGTAATGGAGGTCCGTCTTCTTGGTGGCGATGAAGGGCGAGTGGTTCTTGCCGGCCTCTCCCTGCAGTTCGGTGACCAGACCCATCTTGTGGTTGCTGATGCACCATTGTGTGAAATAATGGTTGCGCGAGGCGTAGCCGTCCAGTTTGCCGTTGCGGTAGCGGATGCGTTCCAGCCAGTAGCAGAAATCCTCGAAGCGCGTGCTTTTCTGCTGCGTGGCAAAGCTCAGTGCGACCACATTGTCAACCAGCGTGGCGCAATCCAGCTGGGTCAGGTTGACAGCCAGCTGCTCGGTGGGGTTGAATTCCAGTGTCGATGCCACATAGGGCAGGCCTTTCAGCTGATTGGCATAATAGATTGTGAGACAGGTGCCCTTGGGCTGCTCCAGACCGCCTTTGAGGAGTCTCTCAACCGTAATGCTGTCCTGTTTGGTATAGATCACGGCCTGTGCCTTGGCATAGGCCAGGGAAAGGATGGCGATACAAAGGATTCTGATTGATTTCATCTGGCTTTCTTTCTTGCTGGTCTGGAAGGGTCATTCCTTTCTGACAGGTCTGAAAAGGGTTATTCCTTCTCCTTCAGTTCCTTCCAGTAATGTTCTACGTTGTTCATCTGCCTGAGAATCTGTCGCTGCCTCTTCAGTATGTAGGCGGATGGATTCCTGCTGCTGAATTTGCGGGGATTGGGAAGGGTGCCGGCAATGAGTGCGCACTGGGCCCGCGTCAGTTCTGACGGTTCGCAATGAAAATGTTCGTCAGCCACGGCGCTGACGCCATAGATGCCATCGCCCATCTCAATGGAATTCAGGTAGATTTCCATGATGCGCTCCTTGCCCCAGATGTTTTCGATGAGGAAGGTGAAGTAGACCTCGAAACCCTTCCGTATCCAGGTTGATGCCGGCCAGAGGAACACATTCTTGGCTGTCTGCTGGCTGATGGTGCTGGCACCGCGACGACGCTTGCCCTGGGCTGCCTCCTTGCGGGCCTGCTCAATGGCCTTCATGTCAAAGCCGTTGTGCCGGGTGAAGAGCTGGTCCTCGGAGGCAATGACTGCCACGGGCAGGCTGGCGGGCATTTCCTCCAGGGGAATCCACCGGTGACTGCACTTGGCGGGACATCCCTCGCGTTTCATCTCAATGCTGCGGATAAGCATCAGCGGTGTGCAGTACACGGGAACCCACTTGTATATTAAAACAGTTAGGATTGTGCTTCCAAAGAACAGAAGCACAATCCATAACAGTATCTTACGCAGTTTCTTCTTCATTGCGTAAAGGCTGGTTCAGGTTACTTTCAGGTGGCCGGTTTTTTTATCCCAGCCATGGACCTTCAACCGTAAACCTTACTTCAGGGTACCCTCGTTGGCAGCCTTGATCATCTCGTCGCTGGCGTACAGGTAAACCTCTACGCGACGGCTGGCCTTCTGGTCCTCCTTGCCGTCAGCCTTGTAGATCAGGTACTCGGGGTTCTCACCGAAACCGGTAGCGGTCTTGATCTGACGGGTGCTGACGCCGCACTTGCCGGTCAGGTAGTTGCTGACAGAGTTGGCACGCTGCTGGCTCAGGGTCAGGTTGGTGGCATCAGAACCGTCGCTGCTGGCAAAGCCGTAGATGTTCACGTCACAGTCGGTGTAAACCTTCAGTACGTTGTCGGCGAACTTCTTCAGGCTGGCCTGGGCAGCGCTCTGCAGGTCGCTCTTGCCTACGGTGAAGAGAATGCCATTGTCGAAGGTTACCTTTACGCCCTCCAGGCCATTGGCATCGGTGAAGGTCTCAGCCTCTGCGATGGCAGCGGCAGCAGCCTTGGCACGATCCATCTTCTTGCCGATCAGGGCACCTGCGGTTGCACCTGCGGCTACACCTGCACCTGCACCGATGGCAGCACCGAGCTTGGCGCCCTTCTTGCCATTAACCAGTGCACCGATACCGGCACCGATACCGGCACCTGCAGCACCACCTGCAGCACCACCGATCATGCCACCCTTGGCAGCATTGGTCAGGTTACAACCCTCGAGCAACATACTGGCGCAAAGAACGCCAAGAATCATTTTCATACCTTTCATAATCTTTCTGTATAAATTGGTTTGTTTTGTATCGCTATCCGCTAAAATATGCCACAAAGTTACGGATTTTTTCTTAATACCTTATATCATTAGCCTTTTTTTTAGTAATTTTGCACACAGAACGGAAGAATATAACAAATTTTCATACGGTTTTGCGGTTTTTGGCAGCAAATGTAATGTCGCAGGGCCGGTGCAACGCGTAAATATAATAAGAATAAATACCCGAAAAATGGCAAAAGAATTGGATTTCCTCACAAAGAGGAGTACTGACTACTCAAAGTGGTATAACGAACTGGTGGTGAAGGCCGACCTGGCAGAGCAGGCCGACGTGCGTGGCTGTATGGTCATCAAGCCCTACGGCTATGCCATCTGGGAGAAGATGCAGCGTGTGCTGGATGACATGTTCAAGGAGACCGGTGTGCAGAACGCCTACTTCCCCCTGCTCATCCCCAAGAGCTTCCTTAGCCGTGAGGCTGAGCATGTGGAGGGTTTCGCCAAGGAGTGTGCCGTGGTGACCCACTACCGCCTGAAGACGAACGAGACCCACGACGGCGTGATCGTGGATCCCGCTGCCAGGCTGGAAGAGGAGCTGATCATCCGTCCCACCAGCGAGACCATCATCTGGAATACCTTCAAGAACTGGATTCACTCCTACCGCGACCTGCCCCTGCTGGTCAACCAGTGGTGCAACGTGATGCGCTGGGAGATGCGTACCCGCCTGTTCCTGCGCACCAGCGAGTTCCTGTGGCAGGAGGGCCATACCGCACATGCCACCCGTGAGGAGGCCGAGGCGCGTGCCCAGCAGATGCTGAAGGTGTATGCCAACTTTGCCGAGAAGTACATGGCTGTACCCGTCGTGCAGGGCGTGAAGAGCGAGACCGAGCGCTTCGCCGGTGCACTGGACACCTACACCATCGAGGCCATGATGCAGGACGGCAAGGCCCTGCAGAGCGGTACCAGCCACTTCCTGGGCCAGAACTTCGGCAAGGCCTTTGACGTGACCTTCATGGACGAGCAGAACCAGCAGCAGTATGCCTGGGCTACCTCGTGGGGTGTAAGTACCCGACTGATGGGTGCCCTCATCATGACCCACTCCGATGACAACGGTCTCGTGCTGCCTCCCGCCCTGGCTCCCATCCAGGTTGTCATCGTACCCATCTACAAGAGCGCCGAGCAGCTGGCCACCGTGGATGCCGCCGTGGCTCCCATTGTGGAGCAGCTGAAGAAGCTGGGCATTACCGTGAAGTACGACAACGCCGACAACAAGCGTCCCGGATTCAAGTTTGCCGACTATGAGCTGAAGGGTGTGCCCGTACGCCTCGTGCTGGGTGCGCGCGACCTGGAGAACGGTACCGTGGAGGTGATGCGCCGTGATACCCTGGAGAAGGAGACCCGTCCCCTGGAGGGCATCGTGGAATATGTTCAGGGCTTGCTGGATGACATCCAGGCCAATATCTTTGAGAAGGCCAAAAAGTTCCGCGACGAGCATATCTACGAGTGCGACGACTACGAGGAGTTCAAGAAGCGCGTCAAGGACGGCGGTTTCTTCCTCTGTCACTGGGACGGTACGGCCGAGACCGAGGCTCAGATCAAGGCCGAGACGCAGGCAACCATCCGTTGCGTGCCCTTCGGCGTGGAGCAGACTCCCGGTGTGGATATGGTCAGCGGAAAGCCCAGCGTGGCCCGTGTCCTCATTGCCCGTAGCTACTAATCCTGATTTGTGCAAAAGGTAGGTTCCATACTCTCGCTCTTTGCTGCTGAGGAGATTCCCGCAGCAATGATAACCTTTGTATCCCTGCTTTTGTTCCTGCAGACGGGAAACACTCCGGCCCTATCGGTGTGTTTCTCGTCTCTCTTGTTCCTGCCCTGGGTGCTCAAGTCCTTCCTGCGCGAGAAGGTCCGTAGCCGTGCCCGCTTCCGTCGTGCCCTGCAATGGAGCGAGCTGCTCATGGTGCTTTGCCTCGTGTTCCTGGGGCTGGCCCTCAATCCGTCGTCCTCCATGTTCCGTCTGGCCGGACTGGTACGGGGCAGCGGATTCGGCATTTTCCTCCTGCTCTTCCTGCTCTCCCTCCTGACGGCCTGGCACGAACTGGCGGCCCGCATGTACTACGAGCGCATGCTCCGCCCCAGCCTCCAGCGTTTCTACAACGGACCGAAGATGCTGGTGTCCCAGGTGATGGTGGTGTTTACCTACGGTCTGCTCATCATCTTCGTGGGCACGCTGCAGGTACTCAGCCGCAGTATTTTCATGGCCTGGTCCATGGGTATGCTCTTCACCGCCCTTGTGCTGTCCGTGTTCTTCGTCTTCCACCTGTTCTCCCTGCAGGTCTGTCCTGTGGGCGAGGGGTCGCGTTCGGGATCCGTGCTGCATGCCGTGAGGAAGGAACTGCATATCCTGGAGCGTGTGCGCCGGCGAAAGGGATGGTACCGTCCCGTCCTTCTGCTCTTCGTCCTCTTGCTGCCACAGTCCCTGATGTTCTACAGCCGTGTCCTGTATTTCCTCTTCCCGGAGGCCGACGGTGGTCTGGGACGCAGCATCCAGGATGTGGGCTTTGCCCAGGGCGTTGTGGGCGTGATAGCCTTCTGCCTGGGAATTTCGCTGGGCAGACGCATGGTTCACAATGACGCGGAGCGCGAACGCCGGGCCATGCCCTGTCTCATGTTCCTGCTTACCCTCTCACCCTTCGTCTATGTGGGACTCACCTGCATGTCTTCGCCTCTGCTGTGGCAGCTGTCCGTGGCAACCTCACTGGCGCAGTTCTGCTTCGGCTTCGGTCTGAATGCCTGCCATCCGTTCGTGCAGGAAATCAGCGGCGGACGCTACCGCAATACCATCAACTACCTCTACGTGCCACTCGTTGCAACGGTCATGATCGTGCCCATGCTGCTGAGCGGCTGGATGGTCGAGTGCCTGGGATTCAGCCGTTTCTTCCTGCTTGATGCCCTGACGGCTCCGGTGGCCTGGCTTGTCCTTGTCCTTTGCCGCAGGCAGATTCCGGCTGTCCAGCCTCCTGTTTCCAACCCATAAAATTCAATATTCAATGTCCCTGTTACGCAATCCATACGCCTGGGTTCCCTCGCTCTACTTTGCCGAGGCTGTTCCCTATATGGCAGTCATGACGCTCAGCGTCATCATGTACACCAACCTGGACCTGTCCAATACCGAACTGGCCCTCTACACCTCGTGGCTCTACCTGCCCTGGGTCATCAAGCCGCTGTGGAGTCCCCTGGTGGATTCCCTGCGTACGAAGCGCTGGTGGATCGTGGCCATGCAACTGCTCTCCGGTGCGGCCCTTGCGGCCGTGGCACTGACGCTGCAGACGGATTGGTGGCTCAAGGGATCACTTGGCTTCTTCTGGCTCATGGCCTTTGGCAGTGCGACGCACGACATTGCGGCCGACGGTTTCTATATCCTCGGCCTGGACGATCGTCAGCAGGCACTCTTCGTCGGCATCCGCAGTACCGCCTACCGTGTCGGCATGATCTTCTGCCAGGGACTGATCGTGGTGCTGGCCGGCTATCTCAGCGAACACTATGGGGTTTCCCTGGGCTGGACCATCACCATGCTTCTTCTGGCCGTGGTCATGATGCTGCTTTCCGCCTGGCACACCCTCTCCGTACCCAGGGTGGAGGAGAAGGGTGGTCAGGATGAACAGGTAGGCGCAGGTGGCGTGTTCAGGGGATTCTGGCTGACAATCAAGACTTTTGTCGGCAAGCCCCACCTGCTGACCGCCATTCTCTTCATGCTCCTCTTCCGCTTTCCCGAGGCTCAGCTGGCCAAGATGGCCCAGCCCTTCATGCTGCGTGGTGTCAGCGAGGGTGGTCTGGAACTCAGTACGATGGACGTTGGTGTGGCCTACGGAACCATTGGTGTCATCGGACTGCTCCTGGGTGGCATCGTGGGCGGCATACTTGTTTCCCGCAACGGGCTTCGCCGATGGTGGTGGCCCATGGTGATGGCCATCTCCGTGCCCGACCTTGTCTACGTCTACTTCGCCCTCTGCCAGCCCACCAACCTATACCTTATTTATATAGGTGTAGCACTGGAGCAGTTGGGCTATGGCTTCGGCTTCACGGCCTACAGCCTTTTCCTGGTCTATTTCTCCCGTGGCGAGCGCAGCACCAGTGTCTTCAGCCTCTGCACCGCCCTTCAGGCCCTGGGCATGATGCTGCCCGGCATGATGGCCGGCTGGCTGGCCGATCAGCTTGGCTTCACCCTCTTCTTCACCTTCGTCGTTGTCTGCTGCCTGATCACCTTTGCCGTCAGCGCTATGGTGAAGCTGCCGAAGGAGAGTAGGTAATTCTTCTGGGAGATTCCTTTTGGAGGTGGTTTCTATTCTGTCAACTGTATGGCCTGCCCTTTCGGCTTCATCCTCTTCTTCGGCTTCGTCGTTGTCTGCTGCCTGATCACCTTTGCCGTCAGTTGGCGGTAAAGCTACCTGAGCAGGGGAGATAGCTGTTTCGGCTGGCCGTACAGCCCTGCCTCTATACTTGTAAACCATGCAATTTTACCTTCACTTCCTTCACTATGCATGTAACATATTGTATAATAGAATGATAACGCGTGAAGGATGGCGTGAAGGCAGCGTGAAGGAAGTGAAGGATGGCAGTTTGGGCGTAAGCGTAATGAAGGCAAGACACGAATACACTAAATTTGAAATAGGGATAAGTCTAAATCCATTCAACTTTTTTCAGGGCAAGACACACAGTGAAGGGAGTGAAGGAAGCGTGAAGGATAAAAATGGGTCAACCTTCACGCGTAACATGCAAATAATAAGCATGATAAATGGTGCGTGAAGGAAGTGAAGGTAAAAAACAATACTTTTGTTGTTTTATGGCGAAAGTCGGTTCATATCAGGTTCTTGTCTGGTTTCCGGAAAAGACGGCGGTTGTCTTCGGATAATCAAAAGGTCATAATATCAAACATATACGCAGGATTTCACCTGCCAACCTTAGGCTGGTAGGTGAAGTCGATAGCATGACT
Source organism: Bacteroidaceae bacterium (assembly GCA_045599425.1). Taxonomy (GTDB): domain Bacteria; phylum Bacteroidota; class Bacteroidia; order Bacteroidales; family Bacteroidaceae; genus Physcousia. The sequence continues at coordinate 62,030 of JAZRVZ010000167.1, forward strand.
TGAGCTTCCCGATAGCAGGACTTGCCCGCCCTGGACTTAATTGAAACTGAAAAGGTTTTATGTGCTTCATGGGCTGAGTATATGCTTGTTTTGACTGGTTTGGTGCAAATTGTTCTGGTACTTGCTCCATCCTATCTGTATTTTTACTATCTTTGTAGGGCAGGAACGGTTTGCCGTGACCTTGCTGAACTCATTAGACACTTACCTATAGATAAATTTGATTGCTTGCTTAATTGATAGATTGCTCATGAAACGAATCATGTTTTTTTTGCTCGGCCTGCTCATGACAGGGATTGGTGCGGTGAATGCCCAGTCCAGGTTTGTGCAGCGCTCCACCGACGTGCTGTGTCTTGTGCCCTCGGCCACCGGTCTGGTGAAGGCCATCGTGGAGAAGGACAGGAAGGGCATCCTGCAGCTGGGCCTGGGCAGTGCCACCACCCTGGCTGTGAACTATGGCCTGGAGGCAGCCGTCAGGAAGGACCGGCCCGACGGAACGGGCCATCATGCCTTTCCCAGCACCCACACCGCCGTGGCCTTCAACGGTGCCTCGTTCCTCCTCCGCCGCTATGGCTGGAAGTGGGGTGTTCCTGCATACGCCGTGTCCGCATACGTGGCCTGGGGACGCGTACATGCCAGGCGTCATGACTGGTGGGACGTGCTGGGCGGTGCGGCCATCGGTGCGGGCAGTGCCTTCATCTACACCCGTCCGTTTGTCAGGAACGTGGATCTGTCCATCTCGCCTGCCAGCTTCGGTACGGATGCCTGCGGCCTGATGGCCACGCTGCAGTTCTGATCCACAATTCACAACGAAGTGACAAGGCCATGCAGGGGTGATGCCACGGGCCAGCTGACTCCCTGCATCAAAAAGAGGCCGTGTCAAAAGTAGCTGACACGGCCTCTGGTTGGCTTTACACATTAGGTTTCTATAAGAGGTCGCATTTTTAGGCAACTATTCTAAAATTGTGATTATTAGCCCGGGCAAGCATTATATGAGGCCCATTGGGCT